>NZ_BAAGWN010000043.1:0-94617 GCF_054780335.1 Curvibacter fontanus | reverse complement strand
CCGGGTCTTCTTCCTCTTGCCTGCGTATTCGGCATCGGCGAAACTGATCTGGTCCATCGGCACAACTCCTTTGCCACGATCAACGATTCAAGGGGCCGTTCGGTGGACTTGTTCAGACCTTCCTTAGTGGTAAACAGTTGCATCTTGCCTGCGGCCAAGTCAACGTCCAAGTGAAAAGTATCCAGCTGCGAGCGAATCTCGCTCAGCTTAGTCACATTGTCCTTGTCGACTCCTGCCAGACTGCAGTTTGAAATTGCAGACAGCCATACCGAGTACCTCGTGAAGTAGTTAACCAACGCGTCGTGCTCTTCCGCTCGCAGACTAAGCTTCGCCTGCAGAGAATATTGAAGCTCAGACTTGACGGATTCAACCAACGAGGTCATCTCTTCAATGTCCTCCTTCGTGGCGAGATTCTTGCCCTTTTCTTGAAAATATGATTTCAGAAAAGCTAAGTAGAAAAGCAGCACAACGATGACTGTTTCGACTAGTAATTGAAGTATTTCGGAAGTTGACATCAACGTCTCCGGTTACACCGCAAGCGCGGGCTCTGATTCACGATGTTCTGATGTCTCAGTCTGCCTTTGCTGCCACTAACTGCGTGCCGCGTCGATCACGCCGCCTCCTAGGCACACGTCACCGTCATACAACACCGCCGACTGCCCCGGCGTCACCGCCCACTGCGCCTCCGGGAAAGCCAGGTTGAAACCCGCACTTTCGATGTCCGAGATCGTGCAAGCCGCATCCGCCTGCCGATAGCGCGTCTTGGCCGCCAGGGTGCCCGGCTTGGGCGGCTCACCCGCCACCCAGCTCGCGTCCTGCGCGTGCAGACGCGGCGAGAGCAGCAGTGGGTGGTCGTGCCCCTGCACCACCCACAGCGTGTTCTTATCCATGTCCTTGCGTGCGACGAACCAGGGGGCGTGTTCGCCGCCGCCTTTTTGCGCGCCTTTGGCCTTGATGCCACCTATGCCCAGGCCTTGCCGCTGGCCCAGGGTGTAAAAGCTCAGGCCTTCGTGCTTGCCTATGGTGCGGCCATAGGCTTTGTCGCCGGGCGCGGGTGTGCCGTCCTTGATGGGGCCGGGTTCCTTCTGGATGTAGCGGTTCAAAAATTCGCGGAAGGGGCGCTCGCCGATGAAGCAGATGCCGGTGCTGTCCTTCTTCTTGGCATTGGGCAGGCCGATCTCGGCCGCGATGCGGCGCACCTCGGTCTTGTGCAGCTCGCCTACGGGGAACAGCGTCTTGCTCAGCTGCGCCTGGTTCAGGCGGTGCAGAAAGTAGCTCTGGTCCTTGCTCGGGTCCAGGCCCTTGAGCAATTCATGCTTGTCGGTCTGGTCGTTGAGGCGCACCCTTGCGTAGTGACCGGTGGCGATCTTTTCGGCGCCCAGGCGCATGGCGTGGTCCAGGAAGGCCTTGAACTTGATCTCGGCGTTGCAGAGGATGTCGGGGTTGGGCGTGCGGCCGGCCTGGTATTCGCGCAGGAACTCGGCGAAGACGCGGTCCTTGTACTCGGCGGCGAAGTTGACGTGTTCGATCTCGATACCGATCACATCGGCCACGGCGGCGGCGTCCACGAAGTCGATGTTGGACGAGCAGTATTCGCTGTCGTCGTCATCTTCCCAGTTCTTCATGAAGATGCCGATGACCTCGTAACCCTGCTGTTTGAGCAGGTGCGCGCTGACCGCGGAGTCCACGCCCCCGCTCAAACCCACCACGACCCTTTGCTTGCCTGCTTTGCCCATAGGTGTGCGATTATCCCAGCCATGACACATCGGGACCCGTGACGGGCTTTTATGGAACTCAGGCAGATACGTTATTTCGTACGGGTGGTGGAGCTCGGCAGCATGAGCCGGGCCGCGTCGGAGCTGGGCGTGGTGCAGTCGGCCCTGAGCCAGCAGATCAGCCGGCTGGAGGGGGAGCTTTCCACCCGTCTGCTGCAGCGTTCCAGCAAGGGCGTGACGCCTACCGAGGCCGGCCTGGCCTTTTTCCGCGAGGCCCAGCTGACCCTGCGCCATGCCGAGCAGGCCGCCCGCGCGGCGCAGCAGGCGCGGCTCTCGGGTTCGGTCAGCGTGGGCCTGGCGCCCACCACGGCCGCCGTGCTGGGCATGCCCCTGCTGCTGGCCATGCGCGAGCGCTACCCCGATGTGCGCCTGCACCTGGTGGAAAGCCTCTCGGGTCATATCTCCACCATGCTCAATGCGCGTCAGCTGGACCTGGCCGTGCTGTTCAGCACCGACCCGGGACGGCGCTGGAGCGTGATGCCGCTGCTGGAGGAGCGGCTGTATTACATCCGCGCGCGCCGGGGCCTGGGCGCCAAGGTGCCGGCGCGTGTGCGCGTGGCCCAGCTCAAGGACGAGCCGCTCATCATGCCTACCGGCGGGCACGGCCTGCGCAGCGCGCTGGACCAGCTGTTTGCGCGCACGCGCTACAAACCCAGAATCGTGGCCGAGATCGATTCGCTCCCCCTGCTGATGGACGCGGTGGACGCCGGTCTGGGCGGCACCCTGCAACCCTGGTCGGCCGTGGGGCGCTACAGCGATGCGACCGCGCGTTTTGCCCTGTCGGAACTGGCCGAATCGCAGGCCCGCCGCCCCAATGCCCTGTGCAGCCTGTCGGACGACGAGCTTTCCCCGGCCGGCCTGGCCGCGCGGGTGGTGCTGGCCGATTGCGCGCGGGAGCTGGTGCGTTCGGGGCGCTGGGTCGGCGCCAGCCTGCTGGCGCCCTGAGGCGTCGGTCGGGGCGGGGCATCACGATTTGTGATGCCCCCGTGCCACTCTGCCGCTGGTGCGGCTTGCTGCGCGGGTATAAAGTGCTTTCCCTCAGTTTCGTAGACAGCACCATCATGGATTTGCAACTCAAGAACAAGACTGCACTCGTCACCGGCGCCAGCGTGGGCATCGGCCGTGCCATTGCCAAAACCCTGGCCGCCGAAGGCGTGCGCCTGGCCATCACGGCACGGCGTGTGGACAAGCTGCGTGAAGTCGCCGCCGAGATCGTGGCCGCCGGCGGCCATGCACCGGTGCTGATCGAGCAGGACATGTACGCGGCCGACGCCGCGCAGAACCTGGCCCAGGCCGCCGTCAAGGGCCTGGGGCACGTGGACATCCTGATCAACAACGCCGGCGGTTCGCGCAGCTTCAAGGACCTGCACGTGAGCGAAGAGCAGTGGCAGGAGGCCATCACGCTGAACTTCCACCGCCCGCGCCAGCTCGGTGACGCGCTGATCGACCAGATGATCGCGCGCAAATGGGGCCGCATCGTCTGCATCACCGGCAAGAGCGAGCCCGAGCACATCAACGGCGCCTTCTGCGCCAAGGCCGGCATTCACAGCTGGGCCAAGGGCCTCTCGCGCATGGTGGGCCAGCACGGCATCACGGTGAACTGCGTGCCGCCCGGCCGCATCATCTCCGAGCAGATCATGCGCAACTACTCGCCCGAGTACCAGAAGTGGCAGTGCGAGAACGAGATCCCCGTGGGGCGTTACGGTGACCCCGAGGAGCTGGCCAACCTGGTGACCTTCCTGGCCTCGACGCGCGCCAGCTATATCACGGGTGCGGTTATCCCCGTGGACGGCGGCCTGCGCAAGTACCAATTTTGAAGCACCCCCAGGCTGCGCGCCCTACGCGCGCTCCGCCACCCCCCTCAAGGGGGCAACGCCAGTGGACCGGCAAAGCCGGTTCCACGGCGTTCCCCGATAAGACCCGGTTCATGCGTCGCGGGTCGCGTACTACGCAATAGAGCAATTGATATGAGTCTGGACGTCCTGGTGATCGGCGGCGGCAACGCGGCCCTGTGCGCCGCCCTGATGGCCCGCGAGGCCGGGGCCAGCGTGATGCTGCTGGAGTCCGCGCCCAGGGAGTGGCGCGGCGGCAATTCCATCCACACGCGCAATCTGCGCTGCATGCACGATGCACCGCAGGACGTGCTGCAGGAGGCCTACCCCGAAGAGGAGTTCTGGCAGGACCTGCTCAAGGTCACGGGCGGCCTCACCGACGAGCACCTGGCCCGCCTGACCATCCGCGCCTCCTCCAGCTGCCGGCCCTGGATGGTCAAGCACGGCGTGCGTTTCCAGCCCTCCCTGTCGGGCACCCTGAGCCTGTCGCGCACCAACGCCTTTTTCATGGGCGGCGGCAAGGCCCTGGTCAACGCCTACTACCGCAGCGCGGAGAAGCTGGGCGTGGTGATCCGCTACAACGCTGCCGTGGATCGCCTGGACATCCAGGACGGACAGTTCAAGGCGGCTTATATCGGCCATGAGCGCATCGAGGCCAGGGCCTGCGTGCTGGCCGCCGGGGGTTTCGAATCCAACCGCGCCTGGCTGCGCGAGGCCTGGGGCCAGAACGCCGACGGCGAATGGCCGGCCGACAACTTCCTGATCCGCGGCACGCGCTACAACCAGGGCGTGCTCATCAAGGACATGATGGGGCACGGCGCCGACATGATCGGCGACCCCTCGCAGTCGCACTGCGTGGCGATCGACGCGCGCGCGCCGGAATACGACGGCGGCATCTGCACGCGGCTGGACTGCGTGTCGCTCGGGGTGGTGGTCAACAAGCACGCCCGGCGTTTCTACGACGAGGGCGAGGACTTCTGGCCCAAGCGTTACGCCATCTGGGGTCGGCTGGTGGCGCAGCAGCCGGGGCAGATCGGCTACTCCATCATCGACAGCAAGGCCGTGGGCCGTTTCATGCCGCCGGTGTTCCCGGGCATCCAGGCCGACAGCCTGCCCGAGCTGGCGCGCAAGCTGGGCCTGGACGAGGCCGCTTTCATGCAGACGATGAATGCCTACAACGCGGCCTGCCGTGTCGGCACCTTCGACCACACGGCGCTGGACGATTGCCACACCGAAGGCCTGACGCCTGCCAAGACCCACTGGGCCCTGCCGCTGGACACCGGGCCCTACTACGGCTACGCCCTGCGCCCGGGCATTACCTTCACCTACCTCGGGCTCAAGGTCAACGACCAGGCCGCCGTGCATTTCGGCGGCCGGCCCAGCGACAACCTCTATGTCGCCGGCGAAATGATGGCCGGCAATGTGCTGGGCAAGGGCTACACGGCCGGCGTGGGCATGTCCATCGGCACGGCCTTCGGCCGCATCGCCGGCACCGAGGCGGCCCGAGCCGCCCTGAATAACAAGGATACGGAGAAGCAACGTGTTGCAGCTTGAGACTTTGACCCGCGAAGCGCGGGCCCTGGCCAACGGTGAGGTCGTGCCCGGCAGCCCGGAAGCCGAGGTGGCGCGCCAGCTGCAGATCTGCAACGCCTGCCGCTACTGCGAGGGTTTCTGCGCCGTCTTCCCGGCCATGACACGCCGCCTGTCCTTCAACGCCGCCGACGTGCACTACCTGGCGAACCTGTGCCACAACTGCGGCGCCTGTCTGCACGCCTGCCAGTACGCGCCGCCGCACGAGTTCGCGGTCAACGTGCCGCAGGCCATGGCTCAGGTGCGTTTGCGGACCTACACGGACTTTGCCTGGCCGCCGGTGCTGGGCAAGCTGTACCAGCGCAACGGTCTCACAGTCTCCCTGGCCACGGCGGGCGCCCTGGCCTTTTTCATGATGCTGACCCTGTGGCTCAAGGACACGCTGTGGCGCGTGCCGGCCTCCGCGGATTTCTACGGCATCTTTCCGCACAACCTGCTCGTGAGCCTGTTCGCGCCGGTGTTCCTCTACGCCGTGCTGGCCCTGGGCCTGGGCTTGCGGCGTTTCTGGATATCCGTTCGCCCTGAGCTTGTCGAAGGGCTGGCGCGGACTTCGACAGGCTCAGTCCGAACGGGGCAGGACGTGTCGAGCATCAAACGCGCTGCGGCGTTGGAAGCCACGCACGACGTGCTGCGCCTCAAGTACCTGGACGGCGGCCACGGCGAGGGCTGCCACAACGAGGACGACGCCTGGACGAAAAAGCGCCGTGCCTTCCACCACGCCACCTTCTACGGCTTCATGCTGTGTTTTGCCGCCACCAGCGTGGCCACGCTCTACCACTATCTCTTCGGCTGGGGCGCGCCCTATGACCTGCCCAGCCTGCCCAAGATCCTGGGTGCCATCGGGGGCGTCAGCCTGTGCCTGGGCACGGCCGGTCTGTACTGGTTGAACCTGCGGCGTCACCCGCAGCATGGCGACGCCGCGCAAAAGCCCATGGACCGCGGTTTCATCGCCCTGCTGTTTTTCACTTCGCTCACGGGCCTGGGCCTGTGGGGGGCGCGCGGCACGGCCGTCATGCCGGCCACCCTGGCCCTGCACCTGGGCTTCGTGATGGCCCTGTTCCTCACGCTGCCCTACGGCAAGTTCGCGCACGGTTTCTTCCGCAGCGCGGCCCTGCTCAAGTGGGCCATCGAGAAGCGCCGGCCGAGCAAGCTCAAGGTGGGCGACGAGTGAGAACTTGTGAATAAATCTGTGATGCACCGCCTCGGCAGCGCATCGGCTTTCATCTGAAATCAACAGGAAAGAAGTGCCATGGCGCAAGAGACAACTGGCCCCGCCGGCGAAACCTGGGACGAGACCCTGGTCCGTGTCTTCAAGGCCAACGAGATCAGGCTCATCACCTACGTGCCCGACAAGGTGCTGGCTCCGCTGATCAAGCGCCTGCACGCCGATCCGTATTTCACCGTGGTCTGCCCGGCGCGCGAGGAAGAGGCCGTGGGCATCGTGACCGGCGCCTATATGGGCGGCCTGCGCGGCATCGTATTGATGCAGACCAGCGGTTTTGCCACTCTGCCCAATGCCCTGGCCTCGCTGACCGTGCCCTACCAGATTCCCCTGCTGATGCTGATCTCCGAGCGCGGTACGCTGGGTGACTTCCAGCTGGGCCAGGTCATCGTCTGCCGTACCATGCGCCCCATCCTGAACTCGCTCAACATCGAGAACTACGCCATCGAGCGCCAGGACGATGTCGAGTTCATCGCCGACCGTATGATCAAGCAGGCCTACGCCACCCAGGCCAACGCCGCCATGATCCTGTCGCCGCTGCTGACGGCACGCGTGAAGAAGTAAGGACCTCATATGCAAGCTCAACTGCTCGAATCCGTGGGCCGCGACGTGGCCAAGGTGATGAACCGCTCCGACCTGACACGTCGTCTGGTCGCCAAACTCAAGCACGAAGAGGCCGTGATCGGTGGCATCGGTCACACCCACTTCGACCTCTGGGCCGCCGGCCAGCGCCCGCAGAATTTCTACATGCTGGGCACCATGGGCCTGGCCGCCCCCATCGCCCTGGGCGTGGCCCTGGCCCAGCCGCAGCGCAAGGTCTACGCGCTGGAAGGTGATGGCTCGCTGCTGATGCAGCTCGGCACCCTGGGCACCATCGCCACGGTCAAACCGAAGAACCTGGTCGTCATCGTCTGGGACAACGGCGCCTACCAGATCACCGGGGGCCAGCCCACCATGACCGCCAGCGGCGTGGACCTGGTGGCCATCGGCAAAGGCTCGGGCCTGGTCCACAGCGTGTGGGCCCGGGACGAGGCCCACTTCGAGGCCCTGGTCGAGGCTTCGCTCACAAGCGTGGGCCCGCTCTTCATCTGCGCGCGCACCGACAACGCGCCGCCGGCCGGCGTGACCGAGCGCGACGCGGCCAAGATCCGCAACAAGTTCATGGAAGGCCTCAAGGTCAACACGCGCGGCAACCAGCAGACCTACGCCGGAGCCGCATGATGAAACAGCTGCTGATCGGCGGCCAGTGGGTGGCCGGGGCATCCAGCCAGGCCCTGCGCGACAAGTACGACGGCCAGGTCTACGGCGAGATGGCCGTGGCCTCGCCCGAGCAGGTCACGGCCGCCGTGGCCGGCGCCGTGGCGGGGCAGCAGCAGTCCACGCTGACGCCCTATCAGCGCTACAAGATCCTGCTGGCCGCGGCGCGCATCGTCGAGAGCCGCATGGAGCCACTGATCGAGCTCATGCGCCACGAGGCCGGCTTCACCCGGGCTGACGGCGACAACGAGGTACGACGTTGTGTGCAGACCTTCGAGCTGTGCGCCGAGGAGGCCAAGCGTCTGAATGGCGAGATGGTGCCCATGCAGGCGGCCGATGGCGTGAAAAACCGCGTGGGTTTCACCATGCGCTCGCCGCGGGGGGTGGTGTGCGTGATCACGCCCTTCAATTCACCGCTCAACGTACTCGTGCACAAGGTGGGCCCGGCCCTGGCCGGTGGCAATGCCGTGGTGATCAAGCCCTCGGAGTTCACGCCGCTCACCGCGGTGGAGCTCTGCAAGATCCTGATCGAGGCCGGCCTGCCCGCCGATCTGCTGGCCCTGGTGCATGGCGATGGCGCGGTGGTCGGACCGCAGCTGTGCGCCGACCCGCGCATCGCCTTCTACGCCTTCACGGGCAGCACGCGCGTGGGCCGCGAGATCCAGCGCGCGGCCGGCCTGCGCCGCACGCAGATGGAGCTGGGCAGCATCGCCAGCACCATCGTCTGCCATGACGCCGACACGGCGCTGGCCATCCCCAGGATCCTCAACGCGGGTTTCCGCAAGGCCGGCCAGGTCTGCACCTCGGTGCAGCGCCTCTATGTGGACCGCCGCATCGCGGCCGACTTTGTGCCCAGGCTCGTGGCCGCCGCGCAGAAGATGAAGGCCGGTGATCCGGCCGATGCAGCCACCATCATCGGCCCCATGATCAGCGAACACCACGCCAAACGCGCTCAGTCCTGGGTGGACGAGGCCGTGGCCGCGGGCGCGCGCCTGCTGACCGGCGGCGAGCGTGTGGGCAATGTGATCCAGCCCACCATCCTGACCGGTGTGCAGCCCGAGATGAAGGTGGTCTGCGAGGAGATCTTCGCGCCCGTGATGTCGGTGATCGAGTTCGACGGCATCGATGACGCGGTGGCCCAGGCCAATGCCCAGCCCTTCGGCCTCTCGGTGGGCCTGTTCACGGCCGACCTGCACACGGCTTTCACGGCGGCCAAGGCCCTGCGTTTTGGCGGTGTGCACGTGAACGAGGCTTCGAGCGCCCGCATCGACGCCATGCCCTTCGGCGGCGTCAAGGACAGCGGCTTTGGCTGGGAAGGCCCGGCCTACGCCATCCGCGAGATGACCGAGGAGCGGTTGCTGACGATCAGCTACTAGCCGCAGTTTCCGTTCGGGCTGAGCCTGTCGAAGCCCTTCGACAGGCTCAGGGCGAACGGGGCATGGTTCTGAACCCCACCAACGCCATCGAACACCCATGACCGTCATCGATCACCTCGCCGACTACGCCCAGCGCGAAGCTACCCGCCCCCTGCCCGCCGAGGTCACGCACCATGCCAAGCGTGCGCTGATCGACTGGTTCGCGGCCCTGTTCCCGGGCATCGCCCTGGCGCCGGGCCCCCAGCTCATGCGCACCCATGCGGACGAGCTGGGACAGGGCAAGTCCAGCCTGCCGGGCCAGCGCAGCACCGCCTTTGCGGCCACGGCGGCCTGGATCAACGGCAGCATCTCGCACGCAGCCGAGTTCGACGACATCTTCCGCGACGCGGTCTACCACCCGGGCTGCCCGACCATCGGCGCCGCGCTGGCCGTGGCCGAGGAGCGGGGCAGCAGCGGCGCGGGCCTGCTCAAGGCCATCACCATCGGTTACGAGATCTCCACGCGCATCGGCGTGGCGGTGCAGCCTTCGCACTACCGCTTTTTCCACACCACCGGCACCATCGGTTGTTTCGGTGGCGCGGCGGCCACAGCGGCCTTGATGGACGGCGCAAACCCCGATGTCATGCGCCATGCGCTGGCCACGGCGGCGACCTTTGCCTCGGGCCTGCAGCAGGCCTTCCGCTCCGACGCCATGACCAAGTGCCTGCACGCGGGGCACGCGGCCTGGGTGGGCGTGAACGCCGGCAAGGGCGCAGCCCACGGCGTGACAGGCGCGCTGGACATCCTCGAAGGCCCCGCGGGCTTCGGCGCCGCGCTGTCGGTGAACCCGAACTGGGCCGAGGCCACGCGGGACCTGGGCACGCGCTACAACATCCAGTCCATCACGCAGAAGAACCACGGCTGCTGTGGCCACACCTTCGCGGCCATCGACGCCATGCTGGACATCCGCCAGCTGCACACCCTGGACCCGGCGCAGATCGCATCCATCCGCATCGACACCTACCAGACGGCGCTGGACGTGACCGGCAACTTCGAACCACGCACCGCCTTCGAGGCCAAGTTCAGCCTGCCCTATGTGGTGGCCCATGCCTTGTTGTACGGCGCCGTGCGGCTCAACGCCTTCGAACCGCAGCGCCTGCAGGACGCCAACCTCCGTGCGCTGATGGCCAAAACGAAACTCGTGGCCGACCCGCAGCTCAGCGCCGGTTTCCCGGCCCTGCGCGCCGCGCGCATCGTCATCACCCTGCGCGACGGCCGAGTGATCGAGCAGTACGCACCCTGCCGCAAGGGCGACCCCGAGGCGCCGCTGAGCGACACGGACATCAGCGACAAGTTCACCGAGCTGGCCTCGCCGGTCATCGGCGCCGAGGCGGCGGCCCGGCTGCTGGCGCAGCTCTGGCAGATGGAGCGGCTGCAGGTCGCGGACCTGCGCCTGACCAGCCTCTGAGCATGAACGCCAGCCTCCTGATCTCCCGGCGCATCGCCGACGAATACCAGGAGGTCCTGGCGGACATCCTGGCCCGGGCCCCGCGCCGCTTCGAAGTGCTGCACTACGAGCCGGGCGCGCATTACACGGCCGGGCGGATCGCCGGCATCGAGGCCGCCTTCTATTCGCGCGACATCTGGGAGGGCACGCAGGCCAAGCACCGCAGCCCCGAGGCGCAGGCCTTCTGGTCCCTGGTCGACGCGGCGCCGAATCTGCGCTGGCTGCAGCTGGTGTCTGCCGGGCTGGACCATCCGGCCTACCAGCCTTCGAAACAGCGTGGCATCCGCATCAGCACCGCTGCCGGCACCAACGCCGAGCCGGTGGCCCTGAACGGATTGGCCGGGTTGCTGATGCTTTCACGCGGTTTTCCGCACTGGCTGCGGGCGCAGCAGCGGCGGGAGTGGGCACCCATCCGGGACAGTGATCTGCCCCGGGACCTGGGTGGCCAGACGGCGGTGATCGTGGGCGTGGGCCACATCGGCACGCGGATCGCACGTGGGCTGCAGGCCTTGGGCGTGCGCACCATCGGCCTGCGCCGTCAGGTGCAGCGGGCCGAGTTTTTCGACGAGGTGCTGGGCCTGGAGGCCATCGACGGCCTGCTGCCTCGCTGCGACTGGCTGGTGCTGGCCTGTCCGCTGAGCGAGCAGACGCGCCACCTGGTCAACGCGCGCCGCCTGGCCCTGCTGCCGCGGGGCGCGGGTCTGGTGAACATCGCACGCGGCGAAATCGTCGACGAAGCCGCCCTGATCGCCGCGCTGGCCAGCGGTCATCTGCTGGGGGCCTACCTGGACGTGTTTGCCCAGGAGCCGCTGCCGCCCGAGTCCCCGTTGTGGAGCCTGCCCCATGTGCTGATGACACCGCACAGCGCCTCGGCCTCCCTGGGCACCCGCCAGCGCGGCGCCGAACTCTTCCTGCGCAATCTGCGCCTTTATCTGCAGGGCGACACGCTGGAAGGCGAAGTGACGCGCGGCTGAGGCTCAGCTTTGCAGCAACTGCACGGTGGCGTCGGTGTAGACCAGCTCCAGCGGGTAACGCCGGCCGCGCAGATGGTCTTCGATGCAGCGCAGCAGCAGGGGGCTGCGATGCCGCGCGACGCTGGCGCGGATTTCCTCGGGGCTCATCCAGACCGTGCGCAGGATGCCGGTGTCCAGCGTGCGGCCCGGCACCACGTCGCCCAGCTCCCCGGTGTAGGCGAAACGCAGGTAGGTGATGTCTTCGACAGGGCCATCGGTCCGCGGGCGCTGGAAGCGCGAGAGGTAGACGCCCAGCAAGTGGGTGGGCGTGAAGCGGTGGGTGGTTTCCTCCAGGGCTTCGCGCGCGCAACCGTCCGCAGGCGACTCACCCGGGTCCAGGTGGCCGGCCGGGTTGTTGAGCTTCAGGCCTTCGGCGGTTTCTTCCTCGACCAGCAGAAAACGGCCTTCACGCTCGATGATGGCGGCCACGGTGACGCTGGGTTTCCAACGGGTGTTCATGGTCGGCGATTATGAATCGGTCGGGAAATAGTTATAGCGCTTATGCCTGGGTGGCATGAATTTCTCAGGTAAGCTTATCGCATGCGGGCGGTCTGTAGAGTCCTCCCTGCGTGACAATTTATAAAACTCCAGGAGATTTTCATGCAAGCAGGCACAGCCACAGCGGTGCAGCGCATCGGGGTGCCACGGGAAACCTTCCCGGGCGAAAAGCGGGTTGCGACGGTTCCCGAAGTCGTCGAAAAGCTGATCAAGCTCGGTTTCCGGGTGGCGGTCGAGTCCGGCGCCGGTGAGGCCGCCAACTTCAGCGACGAGACCTACCGCGCCGCGGGCGCCGAAGTCATCCAGGGCGCTGCGGCGCTGTGGGCGGCATCGGACATCGTGTTCAAGGTGCGTCCCCCGAGCCAGGCCGAAGTGGCCCTGCTGCGCGAGGGCGGCGCCCTGATCGGTTTCGTCTGGCCGGCGCAGAACCCCGAACTCATGCAGCAACTGGCCGCCCGCAAGGCGACCGTGCTGGCCATCGACGCCCTGCCGCGCACGCTGAGCCGGGCCCAGAAGATGGACGCCCTGACCTCCATGGCCGGTGTCAGCGGTTACCGCGCGGTCATCGAGGCGGCCAACGCCTTCGGTCGTTTCTTCAACGGCCAGATCACGGCCGCGGGCAAGGTGCCGCCGGCCAAGGTCTTCATCGCCGGCGCCGGCGTGGCCGGCCTGGCCGCCATCGGCACCGCAGCCAGCCTGGGCGCCATCGTGCGCGCCAATGACACGCGCGCCGAAGTGGCCGACCAGGTCGTGTCCCTGGGCGGCGAGTTCGTCAAGGTGGACTACGAAGAAGAAGGCTCGGGCGGCGGCGGTTACGCCAAGGTCATGAGCGAAGGTTTCCAGCAGGCGCAGCGCGAGATGTACGCGAAGCAGGCCCGCGAAGTCGACATCATCATCACCACCGCCCTGATCCCGGGCAAGCCCGCGCCCAAGCTCATCACCGCCGAGATGGTGCGTTCCATGAAGCCGGGCAGCGTGATCGTCGACATGGCGGCCGAGCAGGGCGGCAACTGCGAGCTGACCGAGCCGGGCCAGGCCGTGGTGAAACACGGCGTGACCATCGTCGGCTACACGGACCTGGCCTCGCGCCTGGCCAAGCAGTCCTCGACGCTCTACGCCACCAACCTGTTCCGCCTGGCCGAGGAGCTGTGCAAGGCCAAGGACGGTGTCGCCAACGTCAATATGGAAGACGATGCCATCCGCGGCCTGACGGTCGTCAAGGACGGCAGCATCACCTGGCCGGCCCCCCCGCTGAAACCGGCGGCCGTGCCTGTCCCGAAGCCGGCGGCCCCGGCGGCCGAGAAAAAGGGTGGCCACGGCCATGGCAGCAGCGCACCGCTGCCGGCCAAGAACCTGGCCATCCTCTTCGCCGTGGCCGCGCTGGCCTTCTGGTTCATCGGCGCCTACGCGCCGGCGGCCTTCCTGGGCCACTTCACGGTCTTCGTGCTGGCCTGCTTCATCGGCTACATGGTGGTCTGGAACGTGACGCCTGCGCTGCACACGCCGCTGATGAGCGTGACCAACGCGATCTCCAGCATCATCGCCATCGGCGCGCTGGTGCAGATCGCGCCGCCCGAGGCCGGCGCCGCCGGCCGTCCGGACGAGCTGATCCGCTGGCTGGCCTTTGCCGGCATCGTGCTGACGGCGGTCAATATGTTCGGCGGTTTCGCCGTGACCCGTCGCATGCTCGCCATGTTCCGCAAGTAAGAGACAAGAACAAGAAGGAAAGACGATCATGTCCCAAAGTCTCGCTACGGTGGCCTATCTCGGCGCCGCCATCCTCTTCGTCCTGAGCCTGGGGGGCCTGTCCAACCCGGAAACCTCGCGCCGCGGCAACCTGTTCGGCATGGTCGGCATGGCGCTGGCCGTGCTGGCGACCATCTTCGGCCCGCGTGTCGGACCCTCCGGCATCGCCTGGATCATCGTGGCCCTGGTGATCGGCGGCGGCATCGGTCTCTACGCCGCCAAGGTGGTGAAGATGACGCAGATGCCCGAGCTGGTCGCGCTGATGCACAGCCTGGTCGGTCTGGCCGCCTGCCTGGTCGGTTTCGCCAGCTACGTCGACACCTCGGTGCAATTCACCGGCACTGAAAAGATCATCCACGAGGTGGAGATCTACATCGGCATCCTGATCGGCGCGGTCACCTTCTCGGGCTCGCTGATCGCCTTCGGCAAGCTCAACGGCAAGATCGGCGGCAAGCCGCTGCTGCTGCCCGCGCGCCACTGGCTCAACCTGGCCGCCCTGCTGATCGTGATCTGGTTCGGCCGCGAATTCATCCACGCGCCCACCGTGGCCGAGGGCATGACGCCGCTGATCGTGATGACGGTGATCGCCCTGCTGTTCGGCGTGCACATGGTGATGGCCATCGGCGGCGCGGACATGCCCGTGGTGGTGTCCATGCTCAACAGCTACTCGGGCTGGGCCGCCGCGGCCACCGGTTTCATGCTGTCCAACGACCTGCTGATCGTGACGGGCGCGCTGGTGGGCTCCTCGGGCGCCATCCTGTCCTACATCATGTGCAACGCGATGAACCGCAACTTCATCAGCGTGATCGCCGGCGGCTTCGGCTCCGGCGCGCCTGCGCCTGCCAAGTCGGGCGAGGCCGCAGCGCCGCAAGGTGAGGTCGTGCCGGTGACGGCCGCCGACACCGCCGAGCTGCTGCGCGAGGCCAAGAGCGTGATCATCGTGCCGGGTTACGGCATGGCGGTGGCCCAGGCCCAGCACACGGTGTACGAGATCACCAAGACCCTGCGCGAGAAGGGTGTGAACGTGCGCTTCGGCATCCATCCGGTGGCCGGCCGCATGCCGGGCCACATGAACGTGCTGCTGGCCGAGGCCAAGGTGCCTTACGACATCGTGATGGAGATGGACGAGATCAACGATGACTTCGGCGGCACCGACGTCGCCATGGTCATCGGCGCCAACGACATCGTGAACCCGGCCGCGCAGGACGACCCGAGCAGCCCGATCGCCGGCATGCCGGTGCTGGAAGTCTGGAAGGCCAAGACCTCCATCGTCATGAAGCGCTCCATGGCCTCGGGCTACGCCGGTGTGGACAACCCCCTGTTCTACAAGGACAACAACCGCATGCTCTTCGGCGACGCCAAGAAGATGCTTGATGAGGTGCTGATTGCTCTCAAGAGCTGACGAGGCATAATCTCCCGAAAGGGAAAAGCACGACCGTGCCGATTTACCCGGCACGGTCTTTTTTTTGGGCCGTGAAGCAACAAGATCGACAGGAGACCTGACCATGACCGACCGACTCTGGCTCAAGAGCTACCCCGAGGGGGTCCCGGCCGATTTGCCCTCTTCGCCCTACACCTCGCTGGTGGCCTTGATGGAGGAGAGCTTCCGCCAGTACGCCGACCGTAGCGCCTACAGTTTCATGGGCAAGGACGTGAGCTTCGGCGAGACCGACCGCCTGAGCCGCGCCTTCGCCGCCTATCTGCAGGGCCTGGGCCTGGCCCAGGGCGACCGCGTCGCCATCATGATGCCCAATGTGCCGCAGTACCCGGCGGCCGTGGCCGCCATCCTGCGCGCCGGTTATGTGGTGGTCAACGTCAACCCGCTGTACACGGCGCGCGAGCTGGAGCACCAGCTCAAGGACTCCGGTTCGAAAGCCATCGTCATCATCGAGAACTTCGCCCACACGCTGGAGAAGTGCATCGCCGCCACCCCCGTCAAGCACGTGGTGCTGTGCGCCATGGGTGACCGCCTGGGCCTGCTCAAGGGCGCGCTGGTCAACCTCGTGGTGCGCAAGGTCAAGAAGCTGGTGCCGCCCTTCAGCCTGCCCGCTGCCGTGCGCTTCAATGAGGCGGTGGCCAGGGGCGAGCGCGGCACGCTGCGCCAGCCCGCGATCAAACCCGACGACGTGGCCGTGCTGCAGTACACCGGCGGCACCACGGGTGTCTCCAAGGGCGCCGTGCTGCTGCATCGCAATGTGATTGCCAACGTCCTGCAGTCCGAGATCTGGAACAACCCGGCCATGAAAAAGGTGCCGGCCGGCCAGCAGCCCACGGGCGTGTGCGCCCTGCCGCTGTACCACATCTTCGCTTTCACGGTGGGCATGATGCTGTCCATGCGCACGGGCGGCAAGCTCATCCTCATTCCCAACCCGCGTGATCTGCCCGGCGTGCTCAAGGAGCTGTCCAAGCACACCTTCCACAGCTTCCCGGCGGTCAACACGCTCTTCAACGGCCTGGCCAACCACCCCGACTTCAACAAGGTGGACTGGAGCAACCTCAAGGTGTCGGTCGGCGGCGGCATGGCCGTGCAGGGCGCGGTGGCGCAGAAGTGGTTCGAGAAGACCGGCTGCCCGATCTGCGAGGGCTACGGCCTGTCCGAGACCAGCCCCTCGGCCAGCTGCAACCCGGTGACGGCGACCGAATACACCGGCACCATCGGGGTGCCGCTGCCCAGCACCTGGATGAAGATCATCGACGACGAGGGCCGCGACGTGCCCCAGGGCCAAGCGGGTGAGATCGCCATCAAGGGCCCGCAGGTCATGGCCGGCTACTGGCAGCGCCCCGACGAGACCGCCAAGGTCATGACGGCCGACGGCTGGTTCAAGAGCGGCGACGTGGGCATCATGGACGAGCGCGGCTTCTTCCGCATCGTCGACCGCAAGAAGGACATGATTCTGGTCAGCGGCTTCAACGTCTATCCCAACGAGGTCGAGGACGTGGTGGCCAAGCTCGACGGCGTGCTGGAGTGCGCCTGTGTGGGCGTGGCCGACGCCCAGACCGGCGAAGCCGTCAAGCTCGTGATCGTGAAGAAGGATCCTTCGCTGACCGAGGAGAAGGTGCGCGCCTGGTGCCGCGAGAACATGACCGGCTACAAGCAGCCGCGCGTGATCGAGTTCCGCACCGATCTGCCCAAGACCCCGGTGGGCAAGATCCTGCGTCGCGAGTTGCGCGATCCGGGCATGATGAAATGATCTCGCGCCTGCGGCGCTTCGATGACGCGGGCGCTGCCCGCATGACAGAACAAGTCATGGCGCCGCAGGCGCGGTCATCGAAGCCGCACTGCGGCGAAGTCATTTCGTCATCCCGTCTTACGTCATGACCACGGCCGTCCTCAGCGCCCTGGCCGAGGAGCAGCGGGGCCTGCTGGAGCGCTTGCAGCGCCCGCAGCGCGTGAACCGCGCCGGGCGCGAGTTCTGGCTCGGCGAACTGCACGGCACCGCCGTCGTACTGGCCCTCTCGCGCATCGGCAAGGTGGCCGCGGCCACCACGACCACCACCCTGATCGAGGCCTTCGGCGCGCAGCGCCTGGTCTTCACCGGCGTGGCTGGAGGCATAGCCCCCGGCGTGCAGGTGGGCGACGTGGTGGTGGCGCAGGCGTTCGTGCAGCACGACATGGACGCCTCGCCGCTGTTCCCGCGCTACCAGATCCCCCTCTACGGTCGCGAGCGTTTTGCCTGTGACGCCGTCATGAGCGAGGCCCTGCTGGGCGCGACCCGCGCCGGCCTGAGCCATCTCGACTTGCCAGCCACGGTGCACCATGGCCTGATCGCCAGCGGCGACCGCTTCGTCTCGGCCGCAGAGGAGGCGCGCCAGTTGCGTGCAGCACTCAGCGAGGCCGGCCACGCCCCGCTGGCCGTGGAGATGGAAGGCGCCGCCGTGGCCCAGGTCTGCCATGACTACGCCATCCCCTACGCCGCCGTGCGCACCATCTCCGACCGCGCCGACGACACGGCCCACGTCGACTTTCCGAAGTTCGTCACCGAAGTCGCCAGCCGCTACGCGCTCGCGATCATCGACGAGTTCGTGCGGCGGATGACGAAATGACCTCGCGCCTGCATGACAAACAAAGTCATGGCGCCGCAGGCGCCGTCATCGAAGCCGCGCAGCGGCGAGGTCATTTCGTCATGAAGTGAACCGGCTGCGCCGGTTCACTTCAACCAACCCCGCCTGCGGAAGTACCACATCGGCACCAGCGCACTGGCCACCATCAGCCCCAGCGCATAGGGATAGCCCCAGCTCTGCCTCAGCTCCGGCATGGATTGGAAGTTCATGCCGTAGATGCTGGCGATCAGCGTGGGCGGCAGCAGGGCCACGCTGGCCACCGAGAAGATCTTGATGATCTTGTTCTGGTTGATGTTGATGAAACCGACGGTCGCATCCATCAGGAAGTTGATCTTGTCGAAGAGGAAGGCGGTGTGCGAGTCCAGCGAGTCGATGTCGCGCAGGATCTGGCGCGCTTCCTCGAACTGCTCGGAGTTGAGCATCTTGCTGCGCATCAGGAAGCTGACCGCGCGGCGCGTGTCCATGACGTTGCGGCGGATGCGGCCGTTCAGGTCTTCCTGCCGCGCGATGGCGCCCAGCACCTCGCCGGCCAGCGCGTCGGTCACGTCACCCGAGAGCACCAGCTTGCCGGCCTTTTCCAGCTCGTCGTAGATGCCTTCGAGCGTGTCGGCCGAGTACTCGGCGTCGGCGTCGAAGAGCTTGAGCAGCACGTCCTTGGCGTCCTCGATCAGGCCCGGGGCGCGGCGCGCGCGCATGCGCAGCAGGCGGAACACCGGCAGGTCCTCGTCGTGGATGGAGAACAACACGCCCTTGCTGCGCAGCACGTCGTTGACCAGGTTCAGGATGAAGGCCACGCGCACGGCGCGCGGTTCGGCCTCGTCGGCGATCAGGAAGTCGCTGCGGATGTGCAGCTCGCCGTTGTCTTCCTCATAGAAGCGGGCGGATTCCTCGATGTCCTCGTCCATCGCGTCTTCCGGGATGGACAGGCCGTAATACTGCTTGACCCAGCGCTTCTCTTCGAGCGTGGGGGATTCGAGGTCGACCCAGATGGGCTGGAATCTGGAGAGCTCCTCCAGCGACTCGATCTCTTCCTGGAAGAGCCGGCCGTTGGCGAGCGTGAAGATGTTGAGCATGGCTCACTCCCTCTTGGTTGGGGCATCGGGCGGGTGGGGTGGGGCGAGGCTTCCAACCCCCGATGCCGGGAGTCGAAAGCTACCGACTAGGGCAGGTTTCCAAGGAGCGATCTCCAGAGTGGCGACAGGCGCAATTATGGCACTGTGGCGGCGAATCGGAGAGGAGGGTTTGCAGGTCAGATGGGGCCGGGGGGCCGGTGCGCGCGAGGGCGGAAGGACGCTGCAATCCGGATATTCTGCACCGCCGTTCGCAGGCTGGCAAGCCCCCGCGCGACGGACGGAATTCAAGAGGGCAAGACCGCAAAAAAACCTGCGCGGGGTCAAGGAAAAGGGATTGCATTTCGAGCAGGGCGGGCGCATAGTGAATTGGCCCGCAGCAGCGAAGTCCGAAGTCGTCGTCGGGCTTGCTGGTACGGGCGGACGTTCAAATCCGAGAGCAACAGGAGGCTACTCATGAACCTGACGATCAGCGGTCATCACCTCGAAGTCACCCCGGCCCTGCGCACCTATGTCACGACCAAGCTTGATCGAATCACCCGGCACTTTGACCAGCTCGTGGATATCAAGGTGCTGCTGACCGTTGAAAAACAGAAGGAAAAGGAGCGACGGCAACGCGCCGAATGCAATATCCACGTGAAAGGCAGTGACCTGTTCGCGGAAAGCTCCCACCAGGACCTTTACGCCGCCGTGGATGAACTGGTCGACAAGCTCGACCGGCAGGTGGTGCGCCACAAGGATCGTCTCCAGGAGCATCACCACGAGGCGCCCAAGCGCCTGATGTAGGCGGCCATCAGGCCGCAGGGGCGGGGCGCTGGCCCGCCCCGCCCAGAGCAGCCGCGGCTTCCCCCGCGGCTTTTTTGCCGCCGGGCCGCCCCAAGACAAAAAGCGGCCCCCTCGGGGGGCAGCGACTTGCGTCAGCTGGGAGCGTGGGGGCGTTTTGTGTGCATAATCTGCCCACTCGAACACCATGAATCGTCTTGCGTCCATCCTGCCGACCGCACAAGTGCTTGTGCATGTCGATGCCACGAGTAAAAAACGTGCTTTCGAGGAAGTGGGCCTGCTGTTCGAGAACCTGCACGGCCTCAACCGCGCCCTGGTGACCGACAGCCTCTTCGCCCGCGAGCGCCTGGGCTCCACCGGCCTGGGGCACGGGGTGGCCATTCCGCACGGACGCATCAAGGGCCTGAAGGCGCCCATGGCCGCCGTGCTGCAACTGGCCCAGCCCATCGGTTTCGACGCGCCGGACGAGTCGCCGGTGAGCCTGCTGATCTTCCTGCTGGTGCCCGAGGCCGCGACCCAGAAACACCTGGAGATCCTGTCCGAGATCGCCGAGCTGCTGAGCGACACGGCCCTGCGCGCCAAGCTCAACAGCAGCGCCAGCGCCGGCGAACTGCACGGACTGATCGCCGGCTGGCGTTCGGCCCAACCCGCCTGAGCCCGGCCGTCCGCCTGACATGAGACCCACCGTTGTCAGCGCCGAAGTCCTCTTCGAGGAGTTCCGCGCCAAGCTCAAATGGGAGTGGGTGGCCGGCCTGGGTGCTTCCGAGCGTCGCTTCGACGAAGTGGCCGTGCGCGCCGCCAACTCCGGCGCCGATCTGGTCGGCCACCTGAACTACATCCACCCTTACCGCCTGCAGGTGCTGGGCGAGCGCGAGGTGGCCTACCTGACCAGCGCCACGCCGGAAGATTGCGAGCGCCGGATCTCGCGCATCACGACGCTGGAGCCGCCGGTGCTGGTGCTGGCCGACAAGCAGCAGGTGCCGCCGGCCCTGCTGGCCATGTGCGAAGAGGCCAACATTCCCATGTTCGCCTCGCCCGAATCCTCGGCCTATGTCATCGACGTGCTGCGCAGTTACCTTTCGCGCCACTTCGCCGACCGTGCCTCCATGCACGGCGTGCTCATGGACATCCTGGGCCTGGGGGTGCTGATCACCGGCGAATCGGGCCTGGGCAAGAGCGAACTGGGGCTGGAGCTGATCTCGCGCGGCCACGGCCTCGTGGCCGACGACGCGGTGGACCTCTACCGTGTGAACCAGGACACCATCGAGGGTCGCTGCCCCGAACTGCTGCGCAATCTGCTGGAGGTGCGCGGCATCGGCCTGCTCGATATCCGGGCTATCTTCGGCGAGACCGCCGTGCGGCGCAAGATGCGCCTCAAGCTCATCGTGCACCTGGTGCGGCGCGAGACGCTGGAGCGCGACTACGAGCGCATTCCCTACGAGCCGCTCACGCAGGATGTGCTGGGCATCCCGGTGCGCAAGGCGGTGATCCAGGTGGTGGCCGGTCGCAACCTGGCCGTGCTGGTGGAGGCGGCGGTGCGCAACACCATCCTGCAGCTGCGGGGCATCGACACCTACCAGGAGTTCGTGGAGCGCCACCGCAAGGCGATGGGCGAGAGCTGAGGCGAACCCTCGCGGCCCGGCGCGCTCAGTGACCGGCGGTGTGGCCGCCACGACCACCGCTGCCGCGGTTCGGGCATTTGTCCTTGGTGCAGTGGGCGTAAAGGCTCAGCGCGTGCTCGGCCAGCGCGAAACCACGGGTCTTGGCCACGGCGTTCTGGCGGTTCTCGATCTCGGCGTCGAAGAATTCCTCGACCTTGCCGCAGTCCAGGCAGACCAGGTGGTCGTGGTGCTGGCCTTCGTTGAGCTCATAGACGGCCTTGCCCCCCTCGAAATTGCTGCGCGTCAGGATGCCGGCCTGCTCGAACTGGGTCAGCACCCGGTAGACCGTGGCCAGGCCCACGTCGGAGCGGTCCTCCAGCAGCACGCGGAACACGTCTTCGGCGCTCATGTGGCGTTGCGCGCCCTTCTGGAAAATCTCCAGCACTTTCAGGCGGGGCAGCGTGGCTTTCAGGCCGGTGCTCTTGAGCTCGTCGATGGTGTTCATAGGCGTGTTCCCAGGGGGTGCAGGAGGCGTGGCGGCAGGGCCAGCCGCTACAATGGACCGATCATATCGCTAGCGGCAGTTTCATGTTCATTTTCCATCGTGCCCCCGGCCGTCTGGGGCTGGCCCTGTTCCTGGGCGCCGCCCTCACGGCCTGCAGCTTCCTGGAGCCCTACCGTGTCCCGGTGGTCCAGGGCAATGTGGTCACGCGCGAGCAGGTGGCGGTGCTGCGCCCCGGCATGAGCCGCATCCAGGTGCGTGACATCCTGGGCACCCCTTTGCTGACCAGTGTGTTCCATGCCGATCGCTGGGATTATGTCTTCACCCTCCAACGTCAGAACACCGAGCCGCAGGCCCGTCGCGTGACCGTCTTTTTCAAGGGCGAGGTGCTTGAGCGCTTCGAGGCCGGCGCCCTGCCCAGCGAAACCGAGTTCGTCGCTACGCTGGGCAGCCAGGCGCCACCCAAGGTGCCCCTGCTGGAGGCCACGCCGGAAAAACTGCAGGAGTTCCCGGCCCCGGCCCCGGCGCCTGAGGCCAGGCCCCTGCCGCCCCTGCCGGCCAGCTATCCGCCGCTGGAGCCGGCCACCCGCTGAGAGCCGCCACACCATGACCGCACAGACACACCACCCGATCGCCATCGCCGGCGCTTCCGGCCGCATGGGTCGCATGCTGATCGAAACCGTGCACGCGGCCGAGGACTGCCGGCTGGCCGGCGCCCTGGATGTCGCGGCCAGCCCGGCCATCGGCAGCGATGCCACCGCCTTCCTGGGCCACGCCAGCGGCGTGGCCATCACGGCCGAGATCAAGGCCGGCCTGCAGAACGCCCGCACCCTGATCGACTTCACGCGCCCCGAGGGCACGATGGCCCACCTCAAGGTCTGCCGCGAGCTGGGCGTGGCCATGGTGATCGGCACCACCGGTTTCACCGAGGCGCAGAAGGCCGAGATCAACGCTGCGGCGAAAGACATCGCCATCATGCTCTCGCCGAACATGAGCGTGGGCGTCAACGTCACGCTCAAGCTGCTCGAGATGGCGGCCAAGGCCCTGGCCACGGGCTACGACATCGAGATCATCGAGGCGCACCATCGCCACAAGGTCGACGCGCCCTCGGGCACGGCCCTCAAGATGGGCGAGGTGATCGCCGGCGCGCTGGGCCGCGAGCTCAAGGACTGCGCGGTCTACGAGCGTTACGGCCATACCGGCGAGCGCGCTCCTTCGAGCATCGGTTTTGCCACCATCCGCGGCGGTGACATCGTGGGCGACCACACCGTGCTGTTCGCCGGCATCGGCGAGCGCATCGAGGTCACGCACAAGTCCGCCAGCCGTGTCACCTACGCCCAGGGCAGCCTGCGCGCCGTGCGTTTCCTGGCCGGCCGCAAGAATGGCCTGTACGACATGTTCGACGTGCTCGGACTCAAGTGATCATGCAAGAGAAGTACAACCACCTCGATGTCGAGAAGGCCGCCCACGGCCATTGGGTGGCGCGCGACGCCTATCGCGTGACCGAAGAGGCGGGCAAGAAGAAGTTCTACGCCTGCTCCATGCTGCCCTACCCCAGCGGCAAGCTGCACATGGGCCACGTGCGCAACTACACCATCAACGACATGCTCACGCGCCAGCTGCGCATGAACGGCTACAACGTTCTGATGCCCATGGGTTGGGACGCTTTCGGTCTGCCGGCCGAGAACGCGGCGCTCAAGAACGGCGTGCCACCGGCCAGGTGGACCTACGAGAACATCGCCTACATGAAGGGTCAGATGCAGGCCATGGGCCTGGCCATCGACTGGAGCCGAGAGATCGCCACCTGTGACCCCACGTACTACAAGTGGAACCAGTGGCTCTTCCTCAAGATGCTGGAGAAGGGCATTGCCTACCGCAAGACCCAGGTCGTGAACTGGGACCCGGTGGACCAGACCGTGCTCGCCAACGAGCAGGTGATCGACGGCCGCGGCTGGCGCACCGGCGCGCTGGTGGAGAAGCGCGAGATCCCGGGTTATTACCTCAAGATCAGCGATTACGCGCAGGAGCTGCTGGACCACGTGCAGCTGGGCAATGACAAGGCCACCCTGAACGGCTGGCCCGAGCGCGTGCGCCTGATGCAGGAGAACTGGATCGGCCGCAGCGAGGGCGTGCGTTTCGCCTTCACGCACGACATCAAGGGCGACGACGGTCAGCTGATCGGTGACGGTCGCATGTATGTCTTCACCACGCGGGCCGACACGGTGATGGGCGTGACCTTCTGCGCCGTGGCGCCCGAGCACCCGCTGGCGCAGCACGCCGCCAGATCCAATCCCAAGCTCGCGGCCTTCATCGAAGACTGCAAGAAGGGCGGCACCACCGAGGCCGAGCTGGCGCTGCGGGACAAGGAAGGCATGCCCACCGGCCTGCTCGTCAAGCACCCGCTGACCGATGCGCAGGTTGAGGTCTGGGTCGGCAACTACGTGCTCATGAGCTACGGTGACGGCGCCGTCATGGGCGTGCCGGCGCACGACGAGCGCGACTTCGCCTTCGCGCTGAAGTACCAGCTGCCGATCCGCCAGGTCGTACACGTCGACGGCGAGCACTACGACTACAAGCAGTGGCACGAGTGGTACGCCGACAAGGTCAAGGGCGTGACGGTCAACTCCGACACCTTCAGCGGCCTGGGCTACCGGGAGGCGGTGGACGCCGTGGCCCACGCCTTGCAGGTGCGTGGCCTGGGCGAGAAGAAGACCACCTGGCGCCTGCGTGACTGGGGCATCAGCCGCCAGCGCTACTGGGGCACGCCGATCCCCATCATCCATTGCGAGGCGCATGGCGCGGTGCCGGTCCCGGAGCAGGACCTGCCCGTGGTGTTGCCGCAGGACTGCATTCCCGACGGCTCGGGCAATCCGCTGCACAAGCACGAGGGCTTCCATGCTGGTGTGGTCTGTCCGGTGTGCGGCAAGCCCGCGCGGCGCGAGACCGACACCATGGACACCTTCGTGGACTCGTCCTGGTATTACATGCGCTATTGCGACCCGAAGAACGACAGCAGGATGGTCGACGCCGGGGCGCAGTACTGGATGCCGATGGACCAGTACATCGGCGGCATCGAGCACGCCATCCTGCACCTGCTGTATGCGCGTTTCTGGACCAAGGTCATGCGCGACCTGGGCCTGGTCAAGGTCGACGAACCTTTCACCAAGCTGCTCACGCAGGGCATGGTGCTCAACCACATCTACTCGCGCCGCACCGACAAAGGTGGCAAGGAGTACTACTGGCCGCACGATGTCGAGCATGTGCTCGATGAAGGTGGCAAGATCGTCGGCGCCAAGCTGAACAAGGCGGTGGGCGGCCTGCCCGCGGGAACAGCCATCGACTACGAGGGCGTGGGCACGATGTCCAAGTCCAAGAACAACGGGGTCGACCCGCAGGACCTGATCGAGAAGTACGGCGCCGACACGGCGCGCCTGTACACCATGTTCACCGCGCCGCCCGAGGCCACGCTGGAGTGGAATGACGCCGCAGTCGAAGGCAGCTACCGATTCCTGCGCCGGGTCTGGAACTTCGGCGTCAAGCTCTCTGGCATGGACCAGGCGGCTGCCCTGGCCAGTGTGGCCGGCGCGAAGAAACTGAAGGACGTGAGCTTTGGCAAGGAAGCCAAAATCTTGCGCCTGGAGATTCACGGCGTGCTCAAGCAGGTGGACTACGACTACCAGCGCATGCAGTACAACACGGTGGTCTCCGGGGCCATGAAGCTGCTCAATGCGCTGGAGGACTTCAAGGCTGCCGGCACGCCGGGCGCCGAGGTCGCGCTGATCGAGGGCTTCGGCATCCTCTTGCGCTGCCTCTACCCGGCCACGCCGCACGTCACCCATGTGCTGTGGAGCGAGCTGGGTTATGCCGGCGTGCTCGGTGAACTGCTGGACGCGCCCTGGCCTCAGGTGGACGCCTCAGCGCTGCAGCAGGACGAGGTCGAGCTCATGCTGCAGATCAACGGCAAGCTGCGTGGCGCCATTCTGGTGCCGGCCGGTGCTTCGAAGGAAGCCATCGAGGCCATCGCCGTGGCCAGCGAACCGGTGCAGACCCAGGCCCAGGGCGGGGCGATCAAGCGGGTCATCGTGGTGCCCGGGCGTCTGGTCAACGTGGTTCTCTGAAGCCATGAAACCGCGCCTCTCGGCCTGGCTGTCGTGTGCGCTCCTGCTGGCGCTGACCGGGTGTGGTTTTGGCCTGCGCCAGCCGACCAGCTTCGCCTTTTCCTCGCTGTACAGCAGCGTGGCGCCGACCTCTTCGCTGGGTGTGGAACTCAAGCGCCAGCTGCAGTCCAGCGGCGAGTTGCAGTACATCACCGAGCCTGAGCGCCGGCAGGAGGCTCAGGCGGTGCTCGACATCCTGTCCGAGCAGCGCGTCAAGACCGTGGTGGGCGTTAATGCCAGCGGTCAGGTGCGCGAGTTCCAGCTGCGCCTGATCCTCAAGTTCCGTCTGCGCACGCCCCAGGGACAGGAGCTGATCCCCGAGACCGAGCTGGTGCAGCAACGCTCGCTCAGCTACGACGAAGCGTACGCCCTGGCCAAGGAGGCCGAAGAGGCCATGCTGTACCGCAATATGCAAAGCGACATGGTGCAGCAGATCCTGCGCCGCCTGGCGGCCGTCAAGCAGCTCTGACTACCGGGCCTGGACCATGCAAGTCGCCGCCGCCCAGCTCTCCGCCCAGCTGCAGCGCGGGCTCAAGAGCCTGTACACCGTGCACGGCGACGAGCCCCTGCTGCAGCAGGAAGCGGCCGATGCCATCCGCGCCGTGGCGCGCACCCAGGGCTACACCGAGCGCACCGTGCACACGGTGGCCGGCGCGCACTTCGACTGGAGCGAGGTGCTGGCTGCCGGCGGATCTTTGAGCCTGTTCGCGGACAGGCAGATGGTCGAGATCCGCATTCCCTCGGGCAAACCCGGCAAGGACGGCAGCGCGGCCCTGCAGCAGTTGGCCGAAGCGGCCCAGGGCAATGACAGCACGCTGACCCTGGTGCTGCTGCCGCGTCTGGACAAGGCCACCAGGACCGGCGCCTGGTTCGGCGCACTCGAGAGTTTTGGCGTGACCGTGCAGGTCGAGCCCGTCGAGCGCCGTGCCCTGCCGCAGTGGATCGCCCAGCGCCTGGGCGCCCAGGGCCAGCGCGTGGTCGGGGGAGAGGAGGGGCAACGCACCTTGCAATTCTTCGCCGACCGGGTGGAGGGCAACCTGCTTGCGGCGCACCAGGAAATCCAGAAGCTGGGCCTGCTCTATCCGCAGGGCGAGCTGGGCTTCGAACAGGTCGAGGGCGCCGTGCTCAATGTGGCGCGCTACGACGTCTTCAAGCTGTCCGAGGCCGTGCTGGCCGGCCAGGCGGCACGGGTGCAGCGCATGCTGGACGGCCTCAAGGCCGAGGGCGAGGCCGAGGTGCTGGTGCACTATGCCCTGAGCGAGGACATCCGCGCCCTCAAGCGCGTCAAGGATGCCATGGCCGCCGGTCGTCCCCTGCCCATGGCCCTGCGCGAGCAGCGCATCTGGGGTATGAAGGAGCGCCTCTACGAGCGTGTGCTGCCCTTGCTGAGCGCGACCGACCTGGCCCGTCTGCTGCAAGCCGCGCACCTGGTGGACGGCATCGTCAAGGGGCTGAAGGCGCCGGACTGGCCTGTGGACGGCTGGCAGGCCCTGCAGCGCCTGGCCTTGCAGCTGTGCGGGCTCTGCGCCATCGCTCCCGCGAAAAGCGCGGTCATGAGAAAATGAGCCCATGAACGCGCCCGACGCCACCGCCCGCATCGCCGAAACCACCCAGATCCTGGGCCGGCAGGCGCGCGCCGCTGCCGCCCTGATGGCCAAGGCAGGCGCCGCGCAGAAGAACGCCGCGCTGCGGCGCCTGGCCGGGCTGCTGCGTGCCAATACCGCTGCGCTGGCGCGGGACAATGAAAAAGACCTGGCCCGTGCCCAGGCGGCCGGTCTGGCCGAGCCCATGGTGGACCGCCTGCGCCTCACCCCCAAGGTCATCGAGACCGTGGCCCTGGGCTGCGAGCAGCTCGCCGCCATGGGCGACATCATCGGCGACATCATCGGCATGAAACAGCAGCCCAGCGGCATCCGCGTGGGTCAGATGCGCGTGCCCATAGGTGTCTTCGGCATGATCTTTGAGAGCCGGCCCAATGTGACCATCGAGGCCGCCAGCCTGTCCATCAAGAGCGGCAACGCCTGCATCCTGCGCGGCGGCTCCGAGGCGATCGAGTCGAACAAGGCCCTGGCCAAACTCGTGCAGCAGGCGCTGACCGAATCCGGCCTGCCGGTGGAGGCCGTGCAGCTGGTGCAGACCACCGACCGCGAGGTCGTGGGCCAGCTCATCACCATGCCCGAGTACGTGGACGTGATCATCCCGCGCGGCGGCAAGTCCCTGATCGAACGCATCAGCCGCGAGGCCAAGGTGCCCGTCATCAAGCACCTGGACGGCAACTGCCACACCTATGTGGACGATCCCTGCGATCTCGACATGGCCGTGCGGGTGGCCGACAACGCCAAGACCCACAAGTACAGCCCCTGCAACGCCAGCGAGGGCCTGCTGGTGGCGCGCGGTGTGGCCCAGGAATTTTTGCCGCGCATCGGCGCCGTCTTTGCCGCCAAGGGCGTGGAGATGCGTTGCGACCCAGAGGCCCAGGCCATCCTGGCCGGCGTCAAGGGCGCGAACCTCCAGGCCGCGACCGAGCAGGACTGGTACGAGGAATACCTGGCCCCCATCATCAGCGTCAAGGTGGTGGCCGGCCTGGACGAGGCGATTCGCCACATCAACCACTACGGCAGCCACCACACCGACGCCATCCTCACGCGCGACCACATGCACGCCCAGGCCTTCCTGCGTGAGGTGGATTCAGGCAGCGTCATGGTCAACGCCAGCACACGTTTTGCCGACGGCTTCGAGTACGGTCTGGGCGCCGAAATCGGCATCAGCACCGACAAGTTCCATGCGCGCGGCCCGGTGGGCCTCGAAGGCCTGACGTCCTTGAAATATGTCGTTTTGGGCCAAGGTGAGGTAAGAGACTAGAAACAACTAAGCCCACTTTCGAGGATGCGCGGAGCCGGCTTTGCCGGGCCGCTGCATCGCCCCCCATTGGGGGGAGGCGGCCGAAGGCCGCATCGGGGGGCGTGCAAGGACATCATGGTTCCCCATCTCATCACGGCCCTGACCGGCCCGATCAACGAGCTCGAGCAGCGCATCCTCGACTCCATGCCGGCCATCGAGCGCTGGTTCCGCCTGGAATGGATGGAGCACACCCCGCCCTTCTACAGCTCGGTCGACATCCGCAACGCCGGCTTCAAGCTCGCGCCGGTGGACACCAATCTCTACCCCGGCGGCTGGAACAACCTCACCCCCGAGATGCTGCCGCTGGCCGTGCAGGCCGCCATGGCGGCGATCGAGAAGATCTGCCCCGAGGCGCGCAACCTGCTGCTGATCCCCGAGAACCACACGCGCAACACCTTCTACCTCAGCAATGTGGCGCAGCTGCGGCGCATCTTCCACATGGCCGGCCTGAACGTGCGCATCGGCTCCATCAGCCCCGAGATCAAGAAGAACACCACGGTCGAGCTGCCCGGCGGCGAGACCGTGACGCTGGAGCCGGTGATCCGCAGCAAGACCCGGCTGGGCCTGAAGGACTTCGATCCCTGCACCATCCTGCTCAACAACGACCTCTCGGCCGGTATCCCTGGCATCCTGGAGGATCTGCACGAGCAGTACCTGCTGCCGCCCCTGCACGCGGGCTGGTCGGTGCGCCGCAAGAGCAAGCATTTCCAGAGCTACGAGGACGTGTCCAAGCGTTTCGGCAAGCTGCTGGGCATCGATCCCTGGCTGATCAACCCCATGTTCAACCGCTGCGGCCAGGTCGACTTTGCCCAGAGCAGCGGGATGGAGTGCCTGACCGGCAATGTCGATGCCCTGCTCACCAAGATCCGCCGCAAGTACAAGGAATACGGCATCAAGGAAAAACCCTTTGTCGTCGTCAAGGCCGACAACGGCACCTATGGCATGGGCATCATGACCGTGCGCGATCCCAAGGAACTCGAAGACTTGAACCGCCGCACGCGCAACAAGATGAGCGTGATCAAGGACGGCCAGGAGGTCAACGAGGTCATCATCCAGGAGGGCGTGCTGACCAATGAGCGCATGCACGACGCCGTGGCCGAACCCGTGGTCTACATGATGGACCGTTATGTGGTGGGCGGTTTTTACCGCATCCACGCCGAGCGCGGCGTGGATGAGAACCTCAACGCCCCGGGCGCGAGTTTCGTGCCCCTGGCCTTCGACCAGAGCACCCACCTGCCCCAACCCGGCGCCAAGCCCGGCGCCAGCGCTCCCAACCGTTTCTACATGTATGGGGTGATCGGTCGCCTGGCCATGCTGGCCGCCAGCTACGAGCTGGAGGCCACCAATCCCGAGGCCGAGGTCTACGAATAAGCCGGTATCGGCCGGAGTTGTTGCGCTGCAACAATCCGGGCCGCCGACTGGGGCGGCGCCGGCCTTCGTTTGGTGCACGGTGGCAGGCGGAGCACAATAGCGCATCTGCATTCCTAGAACCCCGCCCGTGAAGACGGGGGCCCGTCGTGTCCGCATCCAAATCCTCGCTCGCCGCCCTGACCCTGGGCGCCATCGGTGTTGTCTACGGTGATATCGGCACCAGCGTCCTGTACGCGGTCAAGGAGGTGTTCGGCAGCGGGCATGTGCCTTTCACGTCGGACAACGTCTACGGCATCCTCTCGATCTTCTTCTGGACCCTGACGGTCATCGTCTCGCTCAAGTACGTCACGCTGGTGCTGCGGGCGGACAACAACGGCGAAGGCGGCCTGGTGGCCATGCTGGCCCTGGCCTCGCAGTCGGTCAAGGACAAGCCCGCATTGCGCCGTGTGCTGCTGCTGGTGGGCATCTTCGGCACCTGCCTGTTCTACGGCGATGGTGTCATCACCCCGGCCATCTCGGTGCTGTCGGCCGTGGAAGGCCTGGAGGTGGTGTCGCCGGCCTTCAAGGCTGCGGTCATACCGCTGACCCTGGTGATCCTGTTCGGGCTGTTTGCCGTGCAAAAGCGTGGCACGGCCGGCATCGGCAAGTTCTTCGGGCCCATCACCCTGGTCTGGTTCGCGGCCATCTCCCTGCTGGGCCTGGCCCAGATCGCCAGCAACCCGGCCATCCTGTGGGCGCTGAGCCCGCATTACGCCGTCGGTTTCATGTGGCACAACCCCGGCACGACCTTCATCATCCTGGGCGCCGTGGTGCTGTGCGTGACCGGCGGCGAGGCGCTGTACGCGGACATGGGCCACTTCGGCAAGCGGCCGATCCGCCTGGCCTGGTTCTCGGTGGTCATGCCCGCGCTCACCCTCAACTACTTCGGTCAGGGCGCGTTGCTGATCAGCAACCCCGAGGCCGTGAAGAACCCCTTCTTCATGATGACGCCGGACTGGCTGCTGCTGCCCATGGTCGGCCTGGCCACCATGGCCACCGTGATCGCCTCGCAGGCCCTGATCTCCGGCGCCTTCAGCGTGACCAAGCAGGTGATCCAGCTCGGCTACCTGCCGCGCCTGCAGGTGCAGCACACCAGCGTCAAGGACACCGGGCAGATCTACATGCCCTTCGTGAACTGGGGCCTGTTCGTGGCCATCGTGCTGGCGGTGCTGATGTTCCGCTCCTCCAGCAACCTGGCCGCGGCCTACGGCATCGCCGTCACGCTGGACATGCTGATCACCACCGTGCTGACCTTCTTTGTCATCCGTTACGGCTGGAAGTACCCGCTGTCACTTTGTATCGCGGCCACCGGCTTCTTCTTTGTGGTGGACCTGGCTTTCTTCAGCTCCAATCTCATGAAGCTGCACCACGGCGGCTGGTTCCCGCTGGCCATCGGTGGTGCCGTCTTCATGCTGATGACCACCTGGAAGCAGGGCCGGGCCCAGCTCAATGCCGCGCTGCGCCAGGAGGCACTCGACCTGCCCGGTTTCCTGGAGGCTGTTTTCGTCAGCCCGCCGGTGCGCGTGGAGGGCACGGCCGTGTTCCTGACCGCGGATACCGGCAGCGTGCCCAATGCCCTGCTGCACAACCTCAAGCACAACAAGGTGCTGCACGAGAACAACCTCTTCGTCACCGTGCGCAACCACGAGGTGCCCTGGATCGGTCTGGACAAGCGCATCGAGATCGAACCGCTGGGACACGACTGCTGGCAGGTCACCGTGCACTACGGCTTCAAGAACGATCCGGACCTGCCTGCCGCCCTGGCGCAGGTGCGCAGCCAGGGCTGCTCGCTGGAGCCCATGACCACGAGTTATTTCCTCTCGCGCGACATCGTCATCCCCACCATGGGCCACGGCATGTCGCCCTGGCGCGAGAAGCTGTTCGCGCAGATGCACCATAACGCGAGTGCGGCGGCTGAGTTTCTCAACCTGCCGAACAATGCGGTGGTGGAGTTGGGGTCGAAGATCGAGATCTGATTTTCTTGCTTCTTTGATCGACGCTTGTCCTTGCGTGGCAAGCCGGGTCTCGCCCCGGCGAGCGAGGTACTTTTCTTTGCTTCGAAGCAAGAGAAAGTAAGTGCGTTGCCGGGCGCACATCCCGGCATGTCACAACAGCCAAAGAGCAACACAGAAAAAGAAAAAGCCCGCTTGAAAGCGGGCCTTAGCAAGAGAAAACAAGAAAACGAATCAGCGTCCCTTGCGCACTTCCCCCACCAGATAGTCCACCACCTGCAAGGAGCGCTCCATATTGCGCGTCAGCGTGCCGTCGGTGTAGAAGCGGCCTGCCACGCCCATGGCGGGCACGCCCTCGACCTTGTAGGCCGCGGTCAGCTGGCCGGCGCGGGTGACCTTGGAGGCCACGGAGAAGGAATTGAACTGCTCCATGAACTTGGTCTTGTCCACGCCCTGGCTGGCGATCCAGTCGGCGATGACTTCGGGCTGTTCCAGACGCTTGCGCTCGACGTGGATGGCGGCAAACACCTTGGCGTGGATCTTGTCGACCAGGCCCATGGCTTCAAGCGTGTAGTACAGGCGCTGCTGGCCCTGGAAGGCGCTGCTGAAGGCCACCGGCACGCGCCGGATCACCACATCCTTGGGCAGGCGCTTGATCCAGGCTTCCAGAGCGGGTTCGAAGGCGTTGCAGTGCGGGCAGTTGTACCAGAAGAACTCGACCACCTCGATCTTGCCGCTGGGCGCATCGACCGGGGCCGGCTTCTCCAGGGGCAGGTAGTCCTTGCTGGCCTCAAAACGCTGCTGGGCGAAGGCGGGCAGCACAGCGGCGCCGGCCAGGGCCGCGCCGCAGGCGCGGGAGAAATCACGACGTTTCATCATCTGCATAAGCTCCATGTGAATGCACGGGTGGGACACGCCCGGCTTGAAAAAGTTCAGCGCTGCACGCGCACCAGGGCGGTCTCGTGGCCGGCGGCTTCGATCTGGCTCTTGATCTTTTCAGCCTCGTCTTTCTTGTCATAGGGGCCGACGCGCACGCGGTAGATCTGGCGCCCGGCCTGTTCACGTTCGGTCACCTTGGCTTCCACACCCGTCAGCGAGAGCTTGGCGCGCTGGGTCTCGGCGTCCTCGGGGGTGCGGAAAGCACCGACCTGGATGAAGTAGGCAAAGGGATCGGCGCCTGCCTTGGCGCGCGCCAGATCGCCCAGGGGGTCGGCCGGGGCCTTGGTCTCGGCCTTGGGCGCCGGCTTCACCGCGGGCGCCGGCGTGGCGGGCTTGGCCGCAGCCTTGGGGGCCGAGGCGGCGGCGGCCGGCGGCTTGCTCTTGTTGTAGAGCGGGGCGTTCGGGTCCCAGTCCTTGTTGCGCTTTTCCTCGGCCGCGTCCTGCTCGGGGGTGCGGTTCTGGCCCTTGTTCAGGAAGGGGACCGGGGTCTTGGTCACGTAGAGGGCGACGATCAGCGCTGCGCACAGGCCAATGACGACGCCGATGATCAAGCCCAGGATGGTTCCGCCGCGTTGCTGTTTCATGCCTTGCCCTTGTCTCGCTAATATGGATGTCCGTTTGCGCCGTGCGGCCGGCTACATCTTCTCCGGTGCGCTCACGCCCAGCACCGCCAGGCCATTGTGCAGCACCTGCGCCGTGGCGGCCACCAGGGCCAGCCGCGCGCGCTTGAGCGCCTCGTCTTCCACCAGGATGCGCTCGGCATCATAGTAGCTGTGGTAGCTGGCGGCCAGCTCGCGCAGGTAGAAGGTCACGTCGTGCGGCGCGAAATCCTGTGCGGCGGCCGTGAGCATCTCGGGGTACCTGGACAGCTGCAGCATCAGGCCCTGCGCGGCCGGGCTGTCCAGCAGCGCCAGGTCGGCGTCCTTGAGCGTGCTGCGATGGCCGCCCTCCTTCTCGCGCCAGGCGTTGATCACGGAGCAGATGCGCGCATGGGCGTACTGCACGTAATAGACCGGGTTCTCGTTGTTCTTCTGCACGGCCAGGTCCACGTCAAAGGTGTACTCGGTGTCGGGTTTGCGGCTGAGCAGGAAGAAGCGCACCGCGTCCTTGCTGGTCCATTCGATCAGGTCGCGCAGCGTCACGTAGCTGCCGGCGCGCTTGGAGATCTTCACCTCTTCACCGCCGCGCACCACACGCACCATGGTGTGCAGCACGTAGTCGGGGAAACCTTGCGGGATGCCCAGGCCCACGGCTTGCAGGCCGGCGCGCACGCGGGCGATGGTGCCGTGGTGGTCGGTGCCCTGGATGTTGACCACGCGCTCGAAACCGCGTTCGAACTTGGTGATGTGGTAGGCCACGTCGGGCACGAAGTAGGTGTAGCTGCCGTCACCCTTGCGCATGACGCGGTCCTTGTCGTCGCCGTACTCGGTGGTCTTGAGCCACAGGGCGCCGTCCTGCTCGTAGGTCTTGCCGGCCTCGCGCAGCTTCTGCACCGCGGTGTCGACCTTGCCGCTGGTGTAGAGGCTGGATTCGAGGTAGTAGTTGTCGAACTTCACCGCGAAGGCCTGCAGGTCCAGGTCCTGCTCGTGGCGCAGGTAGGCCACCGCGAACAGGCGCATGCCGTCCAGGTCGTTCACGTCGCCGCTGGCGGTGAACTCCCGGTCATCGGACTTGACCGACTTTTTCGCCATGAAGTCGGCCGCGATGTCGGCGATGTAGTCGCCGTTGTAGGCGGCTTCGGGCCATTCGGCGTCGCCGGGCTTGAAACCCCTGGCGCGCAGCTGCACGCTGTTGGCCAGAGTGCCGATCTGCACACCGGCGTCGTTGTAATAGAACTCGCGGTAGACCTCCCAGCCCTGGGTCTGGAAGAGGTTGCAGATGGCGTCGCCCAGGGCGCCCTGGCGGCCGTGGCCCACGTGCAGCGGGCCTGTGGGGTTGGCCGAGACGAACTCGACCATCATGCGCCGGCCCTTGGCGGTCTGGTCGCCGTAGTGCCGGCCCTGGGACAGCACCTCGCGCACCACCTGCTGCTTGGCGGCCGGTTTGAGGCGGATGTTGATGAAACCGGGGCCGGCGATCTCCACCGCCTCGACCCAGGTCGAGAAGGCGGGGGTGGCCAGCAGGGCGCCGCGCAGGCTCTCGGCCACCTGGCGCGGGGGCTGCTTCAGGGGCTTGGCCAGCTGCATGGCCGCCGTGGTGGCCAGGTCGCCATGCTCGGCCACCTTGGGGGATTCAAAGGCCGCCCGCGCACCGGCGCCGGGCAGCAGCTGCTCCAGCACGATGCCGAGGGTCTGGAGCAGTTCGTTTTTGACAGTCAACATGGGGCTTGATTCTACTGACCGGGGCTGTGCCGCTCCCTGGTGCATCGTGCAGGCCGGGGTAACCGTTTGTCAGCAGATTTGCCGCCCGGGCCGTTGTATGCTGGAATCCCCTGCGGGATTTTGTTCAACCACCGTCTGCATCAACGAGGAGACACCATGAAAAAACTGCTTTCCCTGCTCGCCCTGGGCCTGTCCCTGAGCCTGGGCGTGGCCCACGCCGATGAAGAGAAGAAGGCGCCGACCGCCCAGCAAAACAAGATGGGCATGTGCAACAAGGAAGCCGGCGACAAGAAGGGCGACGATCGCAAGAAGTTCATGAGCGAGTGCCTCAAGGCCAAGCCCGCAGCCAGCGACAAGCAGACCGCCCAGCAGAACAAGATGGGCATGTGCAACAAGGAAGCCGGCGACAAGAAGGGCGACGATCGCAAGGCCTTCATGAGCCAGTGCCTCAAGGCCAAGTAAGCCTTTGCTCCTGCTCCACCCCCGCCCGGCGGCTCGCTGCGCGGGGGTTTTCATGGGCGACCGCTTCAGCGCCGTGTCTGCCAGAAGCCGGGCTGGCCGTAGTGGTGCTTGAGAAAGTCCACCCAGAGCCGCACGCGCAGCGGCAGGTGCTTGCGCTGCGGGAACACCGCATAGATGCCGTTGGGCGGTGCGGCAAAGGCCTCCAGCACGGCCACCAGGCGGCCCTCGGCGATTTCCTCTTCCACTTCCCAGGTGCTGCGCCAGGCAATGCCGTAACCGGCCAGGCACCAGTTGTGCAGCACCTGGCCGTCCGAGCAGTCCATGGGCCCGCTGGGGCGCAGGTGCATGACCTCGTGGCCTTCGTCCTGGTCGGACACCGCGCCCGTCAGAACGCTTTCTTTTTGCCGCCCTTGGGCATTCCGCGGCACACGGAATGCCCAGCCGCGTGTTTGCGAGGCGTCGCTGGACAGCACCAGGCAGTCGAAGCGTGTCAGGTCCTGCGGGTGCCCGGGTGTGCCGTGGCGCTTCAGAAATTCGGGCGTGGCCACGCACAGGCGCCGGTTGTCGGCCATGCGCACGCTCACCAGGGAGGAGTCGGGCATGTCCCCCACGCGCACGGCGCAGTCATAACCCTCGCCGGCAATGTCCACCACGCGGTCGCTGAGGTTCAGGGAAATGGTCACATCCGCGTGCAGTTCCCGGAAACGGGGCACCAGGGGGGCCACATGGCGGCGGCCGAAACCGGCCGGCGCCGTGATGCGCAGGTGACCGCTGGCCTTGACGCCGCCAGCCGAGACACTGGCCTCGGCATTGGCCACATCGGTAAGCAAACGCTGGCAATCCTCCAGAAAGGCGCTGCCTTCGTGGGTCAGGCTGATGCGCCGTGTGGTGCGCACCAGCAGCTTCACACCCAGGCGCTCTTCCAGCGCGTCCAGCCGCCGGCCCATGATGGCCGGGGCCACGCCCTCGGCCTGCGCTGCAGCGGTCAGGCTGCCGCGCGTGGCCACCGAAACGAAGGACTCCATTTGCCTGAGCTTGTCCATGCGCAGATTATGTCTTTACACAAACCTAATGGATAAGAACCGGGACGGATTTATTCATTTTTGAGAAAATCTGAACACGCTTTCCCCGGCACGCCATGGACACCTTCTCGCCCTCCATCCTTCCCGAGGCCCTGCCCGAGTTGTCGGAAGAGGCGGTGCAGGCGCGCCTGATGCGCGAGCTTTTCGTGCGCACCCGTGAGTCGGCCCTGGTTGATTTTCTGCCGGTTTTCCTGCTGGTCTGGGCGCACTGGCAGGCCCAGCCCCTGTGGCAGCTGGGCCTGTGGGCGGGCCTGCTGCTGCTGATCCAGTGCTACCGCCTGCTGGTCGCCCATGCTTTCCTGGCCCAGCCTCAGGCCCAGGCGGCGCGGGGCCGGTCCTGGTTCATGCTGGAGTGGCTGGGCGCCGTTGCATTGGCGGGGGCCTGGGTCAGCAGCATGGCGCTGCTGGGCACGAATCAGATCGATGGATTGTTCTATCTGCGGCTGATCTGCCTGATCGGGCTGGCGGCCTTCCAGCTCAGCGCCCTGGGCATCAATCTGCGGATCTACGCCAGCTTCCTCGCGGTGATCGCGCTGGGCACCCTGGCCCTGCTGCACCTGGGCTACCCGGGTTTCGCGTCGGCGTTGCCGGTCACCACTGCCGGTCTCGCGCTGTATGTCCTCATGCTGCTGGTGCGCAGCCGTGGCGAGTACCGGCGCGCGCGTGAATGGGTGCGTGCGCGCCTGACCCAGCGCAAGCTGCTGGACCAGTTGCACCAGAACATCCAGCAGGAGTTGCAGATGCACGAGATGCTGCGCAACCGCACGCAGGAGCTGGAGGCCACCAACCGCAAGCTGGGCGAGCTGGCCATCCACGACGGCCTGACCGGCGCTTTCCGCCGCGGGCATATCGAGGCCGAGCTGCGCCGCCAGGTCAAGGCCTGGGAACGCAGCCCCGACGACTTTTCCATCCTCTTGCTCGATATCGACCACTTCAAGCGCGTCAACGACGAATACAGCCACGCGGTGGGCGACGAGGTGCTGCGCCGCCTGGCAAGCCAGGTGCAGGGCATGCTGCGCGGCAGCGACCTGTTCGGCCGCTGGGGCGGGGAGGAGTTCATCGTGCTGCTGCCGGGCACCGCCCTGGACCGGGCGGTGGAGGCCGGCGAGCGCCTGCGCCTGGCCCTGGCCGGCCTGACCTTCCAGGCCGATGCCGGGCGACGCTTCTGCGTCACGGTTTCGATCGGCGCGGCCCATCTCGAACCCGGAGAGACCGCCGCCAGCCTGACCGAGCGCGCCGACAAGGCGCTCTACGCGGCCAAACACGCCGGGCGCAACCGCGTGCTGGCCTACGAACCGGGGCAGACCCAGTTCTCGCCGCTCTGAAGAGCGCGTTAAGGACCGCCTAAGGGGGCCTTGGGGAAATGCGAATGGCCGGGGCGCTTCGGCCGGTGCATGATCTGCGCCCATGAGCCCTCCTGACCTCACTTCCCTGCGTGACTGGGTCGGCCGCGCCGAGACGCGCGCAGACCAACTGACCGCCACCCCGGTGGCCGCCCTGTCGGCCACGCTGGACCGCGACGATCCTTTGCCCGCGCCCGGCACCGTGCTGCCGCCCCTGTGGCACTGGCTTTTCTTCACACCCCTCACGCGCCACGGCGAGATCGGCGAGGACGGCCACGCCAAACGCGGTGGTTTCCTGCCGCCCGTGCCGCTGCCGCGGCGCATGTGGGCCGGCGGCCGGCTGGACTTCCTGCAGCCCCTGCGCGTGGGCGAGAGCGTCACACGTGTGTCGACGATCAAGGACGTGACGGTCAAGGAGGGGCGCAGCGGTGCGCTGGTTTTCGTCTGCGTGCGGCATGAGTTCAGCAATGCGCAGGGCCTGGCCCTGAGCGAGGAGCACGACATCGTCTACCGCGACGCGCCGCAGCCCGGGGCCCCCGCGCCGGAGCCGAACGCCGCGCCGCGCGACGAGCAGTTCAGCCGCGAGATCGTGCCCGACCCGGTGCTGCTGTTCCGCTATTCGGCGCTGACCTTCAACGGCCACCGCATCCACTACGACCGCAGCTACGTCACGGGAGTGGAGGGCTACCCCGGCCTCATCGTGCACGGTCCGCTGATCGCCACGCTGCTGCTGGACCTGCTGCGCCGCCAGCTTCCGGATGCCAGGGTGCAGCGCTTCAGCTTCAAGGCCGTGCGCCCCACCTTCGACATCCACCCGTTCACGGTCTGCGGCAAGCGCGATGGCAACACCGTTACGCTCTGGGGCCGCGACCACGAGGGCTGGCTGACCATGCAAGGCACGGCCGAAATCGAATAACGCACCCCGTTCGGCCTGAGCCCTTCGACTCAGCTCAGGACAGGCCCGTCGAAGGCCCGCAGCGTTTCGACAGGCTCAACGCGAACGGTATTTTCAAACAGCTAGCGACCGAGACATGACCAAGACCGACCAATACCAGGACATCCGCGACGCGGTGCGCGCCCTCTGCGCCGAATTCCCCGACGAATACCACCGCAAGATCGACGCCGCGCGCGCCTACCCCGAGGCCTTCGTCGACGCCTTGACAAAGGCCGGCTGGCTGGCCGCGCTGATTCCCCAGGAGTACGGCGGTTCGGGCCTGGGTCTGACCGAGGCCTCGGTGGTCATGGAAGAGATCAACCGCAGCGGCGGCAACGCCGGCGCCTGCCACGGCCAGATGTACAACATGGGCACCTTGCTGCGCCACGGCTCCAAAGCGCAGAAGGAGCTTTACCTGCCCAAGATCGCTTCGGGTGAATGGCGCCTGCAGTCCATGGGCGTGACCGAGCCCACCACGGGCACCGACACCACCAAGATCAAGACCACGGCCGTGAAAAAAGGCGACCGTTACGTGGTCAACGGCCAGAAGGTCTGGATCTCGCGCGTGCAGCACTCGGACTTCATGATCCTGCTCGCACGCACCACGCCGCTGGCCGAGGTGAAGAAAAAAAGCGAAGGCATGTCCATCTTCATGGTGGACCTGCGCCAGGCCGAGAAGTCCGGCCTGACCGTGCGGCCCATCCCCAACATGGTCAACCACGAGACCAACGAACTCTTCTTCGAGAACCTGGAAATCCCGGCCGAGAACCTGATCGGCCAGGAAGGCCAGGGCTTCAGGTACATCCTCGACGGCCTGAACGCCGAGCGCACCCTGATCGCCGCCGAGTGCATCGGCGACGGCTACTGGTTCGTGGACCGTGTCACCAGGTATGTGAAAGACCGCGTGGTCTTCGGCCGTCCCACGGGCCAGAACCAGGGCGTGCAGTTCCCCATCGCCGAGAGCTATATCGAGGTGGAAGCCGCCAACCTCATGCGCTGGAAGGCCTGCGAGCTGTTCGACGCGCACCAGCCCTGCGGCGCCGAGGCCAATATGGCCAAGTACCTGGCGGCCAAGGCCTCGTGGGAGGCGGCCAATGTCTGCCTGCAGATGCACGGCGGCTTCGGCTTCGCCTGCGAATACGACATCGAGCGCAAGTTCCGCGAGACGCGCCTGTACCAGGTGGCGCCGATCTCCACGAACCTGATCTTTTCCTACGTGGCCGAGCATCTGCTGGGCCTGCCGCGCAGCTTCTGAGGCGATGACGATGAAACCACTCGAAGGCATCACCGTCGTTGCGCTGGAGCACGCGATCGCCGCGCCCTTCTGTTCGCGCCAGCTCGCCGACCAGGGCGCGCGTGTCATCAAGGTCGAACGGCCCGAGGTGGGCGACTTCGCGCGGGGCTACGACAGCCGCGTCAAGGGCCTGTCCTCGCACTTCACCTGGACCAACCGCTCCAAGGAAAGTCTCTCGCTCGACCTCAAGCATGCCCGGGCTGGCGAGATCATGGACAAGCTGCTCGCGCAGGCTGATGTGCTGGTGCAGAACCTCGCACCTGGCGCGGCTGTGCGCATGGGCCTGTCCTTCGAGGCCCTGCACGCGAAATATCCCGGGCTCATCGTCTGCGACATCTCGGGCTACGGCGACAGCGGCCCCTACCGTGACAAAAAAGCCTACGACCTGCTGATACAGAGCGAGGCCGGTTTTCTTTCCGTCACCGGCACGCCCGACGAAGCCGCCAAGGCCGGTTGCTCGATTGCCGACATCGCCGCCGGCATGTACGCCTACAGCAACATCCTCACGGCCCTGATCGAGCGCGGCCGCACCGGCCTGGGTCGGCGCATCGACGTTTCCATGCTCGAAAGCATGGCCGAGTGGATGAGCTTCCCCCTGTACTACGCCTTCGATGGCGCCACGCCGCCTGCGCGCGCGGGCGCCTCGCACGCCACGATCTACCCCTACGGCCCCTTTGTGGCCGGTGACGGCAAGAGCGTGATGCTGGGCCTGCAGAACGAGCGTGAATGGGCCGTGTTCTGCGACAAGGTCTTGCAGCAGCCCGCGTTGGCGACCGATCCGCGCTTCGATGCCAACGCCAAGCGCTCGGCTGCGCGTGCCGAGGTAAAGGCGCTGATCGAGGCCGCCTTCGGCAGGCTCAGCGCGGCCCGGGTGATCGCGCGACTGGAAGAAGCCGGCATCGCCAACGCCCAGGTCAACACCATGGCCGATCTCTGGGCCCATCCGCAGCTCGCCGCGCGCCAGCGCTGGGTGCAGGTGAACACGCCTGCGGGGCCCGTGCCCGCGCTGCTGCCACCGGGCGCGCCTGACGCTGCCGACGTGCGCATGGACGCCATCCCCGCCGTGGGCCAGCACAGCGAGGGCATCCTGCGTGAGTTGGGGTTGAGCGCCGATGAGATCGCACAACTGAAGAACGACAAGGCCATCTGAACCATGACAACCCCGAGCACTGCCACACTTGCCGAATTCGCCGCCACACTGGCATTCGAGTCCATCCCCGTCCCCGTCATCCGCCGCACCGAAGACCTGCTGCTCGACTGGTTCGGCTCCTGCCTCGCAGGCAAGAACGCGCGCGCGGTCGAAATCCTCGCCGCCTTCGTCGAGAGCATGGGGCCCACAGATGGCCCGAGCGAGGTCCTGATCCACCGCCGCACCAGCAGCCCCTTGCTGGCCGCCATGGCCAATGCCGCGGCTTCGCACGTGGCCGAGCAGGACGATGTGCACAACGGCTCGGTCTTCCACCCGGCCACCGTGGTCTTCCCGCCGGCCCTGGCCGTGGCGCAGGCCCTGGGCCGCAGCGGCAAAGAGTTGCTCACGGCCTGCGTCGCGGGTTACGAGGTCGGCATCCGCGTGGGCGAATTCCTCGGCCGTTCGCACTACAAGGTCTTTCACACCACGGGCACGGCCGGCACCCTGGCCGCCGCCGCGGCCGTGGGCCATCTGCTCAAGCTCACACCCGAGCAGATGCTCCATGCCTTCGGCTCAGCCGGCACGCAGTCCGCGGGCCTGTGGGAATTCCTGCGCGATGCGGCCGACTCCAAGCAACTGCACACGGCGCACGCGGCCGGGGCGGGTCTGACAGCGGCTTATCTGGCGCAAAAAGGTTTCACCGGCGCGCGCCGCATCCTCGAAGGCCCGCAGGGCCTGGCGGCCGGCATGTCGAGCGATGCGGACGTGAGCAGGTTGAGCGACGGCCTGGGCACGCGCTGGACCACTGCGGAGACCTCGTTCAAGTTCCACGCCTCCTGCCGCCACACGCACCCGGCAGCTGACGCCTTGCAGCAGGTGCTGCAGCAAAACAAGCTGAAGGCCGCTGACGTGAAGCGTGTCACCGCCCTCGTGCACCAGGGCGCCATCGATGTGCTCGGCCCCGTGACCGATCCGCAAACCGTGCACCAGAGCAAGTTCAGCATGGGCACGGTGCTGGGTCTGGTGGCCGTGCTGGGCCGCGCGGGCCTGAGCGAATTCGATGCCAGCTTCAAGGCCGGTGAGGTGAAGTCCTTCCATGACAAGGTCGTCATGGAACTGGACCCCGAGGTGGACGGCGCCTACCCCGCGCGCTGGATCGGCAAGGTGCGCGTGGAAACCAACGATGGCCGTGTGCTGCAGGGCCATGTGGACGAGCCCAAGGGCGACCCGGGCAACACGCTCACGCGCCCCGAGCTCGAAGACAAGGCCCTGCGCCTGGCCCTGTACCACGGCGGGGCCACGGAGGTCGAGATGCGTGCCGCCATGGCCCGGCTCTGGGCCATCGCCGATGCACCGAAGTTGGGGCGCCTGCTGGGTTGAGGGCGGGCGCTCCAAATTCCCTGGGTCCATGAGCCCAAATCTTAGGGATGACCCGGCTTGTTCCTCTGCGGCATATGGACGAGCATAGACACCATAAGAAAGAAAAGGGAGATCTCCATTCATCCAAGAAAGAGGACGACACACCATGAACCTGAAACGCAGAATCTTCACCGCCGCCGCCGTGGCTTCCACCCTGGCGCTGGGCAGCGGCCTGGCCCTGGCCCAGGCCTATCCGACCAGGCCGGTCACGCTGGTCGTGCCCTTTGCGGCGGGCGGTCCCACCGACATCGTGGCCCGCACCCTGGCCGCCACCATGACCAAGTCCCTGGGGCAGAGCGTGGTGGTGGAGAACAAGATCGGCGCGGGTGGCACCATCGCGGCCAGTTACGTGATGAAGGCGCCGGCCGATGGCTACACCTTCCTGATCCACCACAACGGCATGGCCACCGCGCCGGCCCTGTACCGCAAGCTGGCCTACAACCCCGTGAGCGATTTCGAACACGTCGGCAATGTGGTGGATGTGCCCATGACCCTGCTCGCGCGCAAGGACATGGCGGCCACGAACCTGGGCGAGCTGATGAGCTACATCAAGGCCAACGCCAGCAAGATCAACCTGGCCAACGCCGGCCTGGGGGCTGTTTCGCACCTGTGCGGCACGCTGTTCCAGCAGGCCCTGGGGGTGACAGTGACCACCGTGCCTTTCCAGGGCACGGGCCCCGCGCTCAATGCCCTGCTGGGCGGCCAGGTCGACCTGCTCTGCGACCAGACCACCAACACCGTGCCGCACATCAAGGCCGGCACCGTCAAGATGTACGGCGTGACCAGCAAGCAGCGCATCAAGGCTCTGCCCGACGCACCCACACTGGATGAAGGCGGCCTCAAGGACTTCGAGGTCATCGTCTGGCACGGCGTCTACGCGCCCAAGGGCACGCCGGCAGCCGTGGTGCAGAAGTTCGGCGACGCCCTGCGCACCGCTCTCAAGGACCCGGTTTTCGTCAGCCGCATGGCCGACCTTGGCGGCGAGATCCCGCCCGCAGCGCGTCAGACCTCGGAAGGCCAGCGCGCCTGGCTGGTCGCCGAGGTGGACAAGTGGGGCAAGGCCATCCGCGCGGCGGGGCAGTTCGCCGACTGAACTTCACGTTATCGAGTCGGCACTGTTCAACTTGAACCCGTTCGCTCCGAGCCTGCCGAAGGCTTCGACAGGCTCGGGGCGAACGGAAATTTCAAGTTCTGATAGGCCAGCTCGATAAGCGTCCATCCAAACGCCGGGCCAGCCCGGCGTTTCTGCCCCGAGCTTGCGCAGGTGCGCGCCGACCGCAGCAGCCCGGCCTTCACGGCCCGCCCCGTTTTCGCCAGCATCGTCCCTCTGCCGCTGCCGCCCTGACCATGACCGACCTTGTTGTACGCCGCCTGCTTGTGGACATGGACGCGCCCATGGCGCGCCACTGGTGCGCGGGCGACCCGTTCCGCACCGCTTTCTTCAACGCCCTGTCCATGAGTTTCCCCATGGGCGAGCAGTTTTTCATCGACGCCGTGCGCCAGGGCTACAAGGCCCTGCCGGCGGACCTGCAGGCGCAGTACCACGCGGAGGTCCAGGGTTTTGTGGGGCAGGAGGCCACCCATCGGCGCCTGCACGCGTTGTACAACCAGCACCTGGAAAAACTGGGGCTGGAGAACCGCTGGGGCCCGCGCGCGCAGGAACGCCTCAGACAGCTTGAGAACATCGACCCGCGGCATCCGCTGGGCATTACGGCCGCCAACGAGCATTTCACCGCCATCTTTGCCGACTGGCTGCTGAAGAACCCGCAGTGGCTCGGCGGCGAAGACCTCCGGCTGGCCACCCTGTGGCTGTGGCACAGCGCCGAGGAGTCAGAGCATCGCGATGTGGCCTTCGATCTCTACCGGGCGCTGGGGGGCAACGAGGCCTGGCGTCGCACCTGGTTTCGCCGTGTCACGGTGTTTTTCATAAGCGACCTGCTGCGCCAGACGGCGCTGAACCTGCGGCGCGACGGCACGCTCTGGCGCTGGCGCACCTGGACCAGCGCGGCCAGCTTTCTTCTGGGCAAACAGGGCCTGGTGCGTGGCACCTTCCGGCCCTGGCGCGACTACTGGCGCCCGGATTTCCATCCGTCGCAGCATGATGCGCAGGCCTCACGCGACTGGCTGGAGGCCCACCGTGGCGCCTACGCCGTGGTGGGGGCCTGAGTTGGCCGGTACGGGGCCGTCCTCAGAAGGACGAATGCAGTTCGCGTTCGGCCTCGTGCTCGGCGATCACAAAGTTGGTGATGGCTATGGCGAGCGACACGAGCAGTGCAACGATGCCGATGAGCAGTGCCTTCATATTGGGCGCGGCCATGCCCAGCAGGGTGAACAGGACAAAGGCGGCCAGGAGCGTGATCTTGAATCGGAGCAGCATGATGTGAGGTGCGGGGTGGGTAAGGCGTCAGGGCAAAGACAGCTTTTGCCGCTGACGTTTGTCCATTGTCTTGAGATGGCCTTCGGCCGACAATGCATATCCCGTATCAAGCGTAACCAAGCGTAGGGGCCCCGGCAGGGTGCTGCTGCTGGGTCTCAAGGCGCCGTTGGCCGCGCATCCTCCACCAGCAGATCCACCAACTCCCTTGCATAGGCCGGCAGCGCGTCCAGACTGCGCACCACGATCTGCAGGACGCGTTCGGCCCAGGGATCGGCCAGGGGCACGATGCTGATGGCCATGGTCTGCGCATGCCGGTGCGCGGCCGAACCCGGCAGGATGGCCACGCCCACGGCGGCCTCCACCATGCGGCAGGCGGCCTCGAAGTTGCTGACCTGGATGCGCTGCTGCATGGGGCGGTGCAGGCCCTCGCAGATCTGCTGCAAAAAGGCGCGGATGGCGCTGCTCTCGGCCAGGCCGATGTGGTCGAAGTCCAGCGTGTCGGCAAAGCTCACGGCGCTGGCGCCGGCCAGCGCGTGGCCGCGCGGCACGACCAGCACCAGGCGGTCGCGCCGGTAGGGCAGCACCTGCAGGTTCTCGGTGCGCACCAGGCCGGCCACGATGCCGATGTCGGTCTGGCCCTCGGACACCGCGCGCACGATGTCATGGCTCAGGCGCTCCTGCAGGTCCACGTTCACGTCCGGGTGGGCCAGCAGGTAGCGGCGCAGCACGGGCGGCAAAAACTCGCCCAGGGCCGTGGTGTTGGCATGCACCCGCAGATGGCCGCGGATGCCCCGCGCGTACTCCTGCAGGTCGGTCCGCAGGTGCTCCAGCTGGCCCAGCACCAGGCGCGCGTGGTGCACCAGGGCCTGGCCCGGCGGCGTCAGCGTCACGCCCTGGGAGCTGCGGTGCAGCAGCTTGACGCCCAGGCTTTCCTCCAGGTTCTTGATCCGGGTGCTGGCGGCCGGGGCCGACATATGGGCCGCCTCGGCCCCTTTGGTCAGGCTGTCGGCTTCGGCGATCCGCACCATGAGGCGCAGGTCGACCAGATCAAAAGGCATGTTCATCAAAATTTGCTGTCAAAACACGACAGATCATGAAAGAAGGCGTCGATTGATGGGCTGATGCCATCGAGCGCCTTGATTATGCCGTTTCCGGCATTTCTGGCTCCAAAAATCGATTCGATACTTTTTGTTCTCAATTTATGAATTATTTTTGTATTAATGGTTTGCAAAGTATCAAATAGAGTTCAGGCATGGACAAAATCCGTGCCCACGCCTCACAGCCGTCGAAGCCGCCGCAAGCCGTGCTGTTCGACGCCTATGGCACCCTGTTCGACGTCTACAGCGTCGGCCTGGTGGCGGAGCAGCTCTTCCCAGGCCAGGGCGAGGCCCTGGGCCTGCTCTGGCGCGAGAAGCAGATCGAATACACACGCCTGGTCACCACCAGCAACGACGGCGCGCACTACCAGCCCTTCTGGCAGCTCACGCAGGCCGGCCTGCGCTACGCGGCCAGGCGCCTCAAGCTCACGCTCACGCCCGAGGCCGAGCTGCAGCTCATGAACCAGTACCGCCACCTGAGCGCCTTCCCCGAGAACCGCGAGGTGCTGCAGGCCCTGAAGGCGCGTGGCATCGTCACCGGCATCCTTTCCAACGGCGACCCCGAGATGCTGGGCATCGCCGTGCGCAGCGCGGGTCTGGACGGCCTGCTGGACCACGTGATCAGCGTGGACGCCGTGCGCAAGTACAAGACCCACCCCGAGGCGTACGCGCTGGGCGAGCAGGCGACCGGCCTGCGCGCTGCGCAAATCGTCTTCGTCAGCAGCAACAGCTGGGACGCCCTGGCCGCCACCTGGTACGGCTACCAGACCCTGTGGGTCAACCGTTATGCGCAGCCTTTCGAGGAGCTGGGCACTTTGCCCACGCGCACCGGCAGCACATTCAGCGCGGTGCTGGATTTTTTCCCGACCGCTGCCCGCCCCTGATTTTTAAGTTCGAGGAGTTCTCACCATGACACTACGCACCCCTGCCCACCGGCTGCAAGTCGCCACCAAGCTGTACCGCTTCATCGAAGACAAGGTGCTGCCGGGCACCGGCATCGGCAGCGCGGCTTTCTGGAAGGGCTTCGACGCCATCGCCCACGAGCTGGGCCCCAAGAACGCCGCCCTGCTCAAGGAGCGCGACCGCCTGCAGCTGGAGATGGACGCCTGGCACAAGGCCCACCCCGGCCCCATCCGCGACATGAAGGCCTACCGCGCCTTCCTGGAGAAGGCCGGTTACCTGGTGCCCGTGCCTGACGAAGTGCACAGCGACACGAGCAATGTGGACGCCGAGCTCGCCGTGCAGGCCGGCCCGCAGCTGGTGGTGCCCATCCTGAACGCGCGTTACGCGCTCAACGCCGCCAATGCGCGCTGGGGCTCGCTGTACGACGCGCTCTACGGCACCGACGCGCTGCCCGAAGACAAGGGCGCCAGCAAGGTCGGCCCGGACGGCAAGGGCTACAACCCGGTGCGCGGCGCCAAGGTGATCGAGTACGCGCGCCATGTGCTGGACCGCGTGGCCCCCCTGGCCCAAGGCTCGCACGTCGACGCCACCGCTTACACAGTGGAAGGCGGCAAGTTGAAGGTCGCGTTGAAAGACGGCGGCAAATTCTGCCTGGCCGACGCGCACAAGTTCGTCGGTTACCAGGGCAGTGCCGTGGCGCCCTCGGCGGTGCTGCTGCGCAACAACGGCATCCACATCGAGATCCAGTTCGACCGCAGCACCCCCATCGGCCGCAGCGACGCCGCCGGCGTGAGCGACCTGCTGATCGAAGCCGCGCTCTCCACCATCCTGGACCTGGAAGACTCCGTGGCCGTGGTCGACGCCGACGACAAGGTGCTGGCCTATGACAACTGGCTGGGCATCCTCAAGGGCACGCTGACCGAAGAGGTGGCCAAGGGCGGCAAGACCTTCGTGCGCCGCCTCAACGCCGACCGCATCTACAAGGGCGCCAACGGCGAAGAGATCAGGCTGCATGGCCGCTCGCTGCTCTTCGTGCGCAACGTCGGCCACCTGATGACCAACCCGGCCATCCTCTACGGCGACGGCAGCGAGATCCATGAGGGCATCATGGACGCGGTCATCACCACCACCATCGCCCTGCACGACCTCAAGGGCCTGACGCAGAACGGCGTGCGCAACTCGCGCACCGGCTCCATCTACATCGTCAAGCCCAAGATGCACGGTCCGGCCGAAGTGGGCTTCGCCTCCGAGCTGTTCGCGCGCGTCGAGCAGCTGCTGGGCCTGGCCGAGAACACGGTCAAGCTGGGCATCATGGACGAAGAGCGGCGCACCAGCGTCAACCTCAAGGCCTGCATCGCCGTGGCCAAGAGCCGCGTGGCCTTCATCAACACCGGCTTCCTGGACCGCACCGGCGACGAGATGCACACCGCCATGTACGCCGGCCCCATGATCCGCAAGGCCGCCATGAAGGGCACCGAGTGGATCGATGCGTATGAGAAGAGCAACGTGCTCGAAGGCCTGGCCTGCGGCCTCAAGGGCCGCGCGCAGATCGGCAAGGGCATGTGGGCCATGCCCGACCTCATGGCCGCCATGCTCAAGCAGAAGATCGTGCACCCGCAGGCCGGCGCCAACACCGCCTGGGTGCCCTCGCCCACCGCCGCCACGCTGCACGCCCTGCACTACCACCAGGTCAACGTGGCCGCCATCCAGGACGAGCTGGAGCGGCAGGCCACGGCGAAGAACTTCAAGGCGCTGGAAGACAAGCTGCTCACCGGCCTCTTGACCATCCCCGTCGCCGCCAAGCCCAACTGGAGCGCCGAAGAGATCCAGCAGGAGATCGAGAACAACTGCCAGGGCATCCTGGGTTATGTGGTGCGCTGGATCGACCAGGGCGTGGGCTGCTCCAAGGTGCCCGACATCCACAACGTCGGCCTCATGGAAGACCGTGCCACGCTGCGCATCAGCAGCCAGCACATCGCCAACTGGCTGCTGCACGGTGTCGTGACGGAACAGCAGGTGCGCGCCGCCTTCGAGCGCATGGCCGCCGTGGTGGACCAGCAGAACGCCGGCGACCCGCTGTACCAGAAGATGGCCGGCAACTTCGCCACCTCCGCCGCCTACAAGGCCGCCACCGACCTCGTCTTCAAGGGCCTGGAGCAGCCCAGCGGCTACACCGAGCCGCTGCTGCACGCCTGGCGCCTCAAGGTCAAGGCCGCAGCCTGATCACCAGCCCTCGCTCCGGTCCCCGTTCGGGCTGAGCCTGTCGAAGCCTGTCCTGAGCAGGGTCGAAGGGCCCTTCGACAAGCTCAGGGTGATCGGAGAGAGGTCGGGGCTGCTCCAGCACAATGGCGCCTGCGGGCCCCATTTTTGTTTCAGGTATTCAAATGGCGTTCAGAGAAAGCCGATCAGCAACTCATCACCGTTTGTGATGAGTTGCCTTCCTCTCCCCTAGAGGCGGTCACAGTTTGTGGCCGGATGGGTGTCCATTCCCCGACGTCTGCATGTCACCACGAAAGTCCGCACAATCCGCGCATGGATGGTTTGCAGCCCCTGATCGACTTCGTTGCCAAGCACCCGCGTCTGCTGGTCATCACCGGCGCCGGCTGCAGCACCGCCGCCGGCATCCCCGACTACCGCGACGAAAACGGTGCCTGGAAACAGCGCGAGCCCATGCGTTATCAGGTCTTCACGGGCGACCTGGTGGCGCGCAAGCGCTACTGGGCGCGCAGCATGCTGGGCTGGCGCACCATGGCCAGTGCTTTACCCACGGCCGCGCACCACGCGCTCGCGCAGCTGGAGCGCGCAGGGCGCATCAATTTGCTGGTGACACAGAACGTCGACGGCTTGCACCAGGCCGCGGGCAGCACGAACGTGGTGGACCTGCATGGCCGGATCGACACCGTGTGTTGCCTGGGCTGCGGTGTGCGTTCGCCGCGTCGCGCCTTGCAAGAAGAGCTGACGGCGCGCAACCCGGACTGGCTGGCGCTGGACGCGCGCAGCCTGGCCGATGGGGATGCGGATCTGGAGGGGCGGGACTTCGCTGCCTTCGACGTGCCCGATTGCCTGACCTGCGGAGGTTTGCTCAAGCCGGACGTGGTGTTTTTTGGGGAGAGCGTGCCGCGGGATCGTGTGGCTACGGTGCGCGACGCGCTGGCCCAGGCCGATGCCGTGCTCGTGGCCGGCTCCTCGCTGATGGTCTATTCGGGTTACCGCTTTGTGGAGGAGGCGGTGGCGGTGGGCAAGCCAGTGGCGGCGATCAATAGAGGGCGCACGCGGGCAGATTCATTACTAATGCTGAAAGTAGAAACAGAGGTTGGGTGTGCTATCAATGTGCTAGCCGCAGAAATGAAAGTGCTGGAGCGGTCGGCGTAGATTGGGTATTGCCTATAAGTTCAATGCTAAGTTAGCTTGCGCGGATGAGGGTTGCCCTCCCGGTTAAAGGTCAAGCGCCTTGATGTATTGCATCGCTTTATCCAGAAGGTACTTCTTCATATGTGACGCAGCTAGGGTGTTCTGTCCACCGTCAAGCTCGTCGGGTATACCTTTATCTGTGGAGCGCCATGTTGGTTCAATGCAGATGTAGTCCAAGTCGCCAATGTGCAGGCGAACATCAGGCTTCAGGTCACAGTTCGGCAGGGACTGCTTTTCACTCACAATAGCGACGTTTGAGGCATCTTCCTTTAAACATTCGGTAAGCAGAAGCCCGATGGCTTTGTTCAACGATTTGTCACCCTTGGAAGCCATTGCCTGCACTCGGCGATATTCGTTTGACGTTTCTTCAACGTCGCGGCTGGCGCCAGCGAACGGAGTCTGGTTAATGCCGAGCTCCACTTCAATTTCCTTGTACAGCTTGCTATTGCGCATGGCTGCTTTTGCGTCTTCGAGTTTTATCGCAGGTTGCTTTAGCTTTGCTTTAACTGAAGGATCGCCATATGCGCGAATAGCAGCGAGAGAAACGTTCGGTGGCAACTCGAACAATCGCAAATCGATCGCTCTGAGAAGGTGCGCCATAGCAGAGCGCCTCGCTTTCCAGTCAGAAACATACAGCGGTGCCTTGTCATCAGGCTGATCGATAAATTCAGCTACCAACTCTATGTCTACCCTGTTTCGCGAGCCTTGGGTAAGCGATAGAACTGTGGAGCGAATGGCAGAAGGTATGTCGCCCGGCAACACGACCCAAAGGCGAGCCCTAACCTTTGTCTTAAGAACCGACCACGTTTTTTCGCGCTGTGCTTCGGCGTGGAGATCGATGGCGTTGAAGAAGTCCGCGATTGTTTCGGTTCCAATCAGCAGGTTGTTTGCCACCGCAAGCGTGATACCAAAAGTCTCAAGGCCATCGCCAGTTAAATTTCGGGTGGTGGTGTCTGCGACGGCGTAAAAGCGCTCTTTAGGGAGGCCGGTGAAGTTATAGAAGCCCTTCGAACGAGTGTCGGTCATAGAGTCGCGACCGGTCTGCCAAGCTTCATCTGCGATTTGATGCGCCGATGGTTCGCGAGTAACAGGCCAGAGGACTAGTGCCGCACCTTTGGGATCACGAAATACCTCAAGTAATTCTGCGAGAGTTTCGCGAAGATTGTCCAGATCTTGCTGCGATGGGTTGTCTCGACGCTCGATCAATACTATCCGAGCACTTGTGTCTCCAGGAACGTACATGTCATGAATGAACGTTGGAAGCCCGCTCAGCGGTTGGTCTTTCGGGAACGATGAAACTCGAATCTGCTGAAACTGTTTTGGAAGAGTCTTGAGAAAGGTTGTCTTGCCGCTGCCAGACAGGCCATAGAACACTTCAAAAAGTCCCCCGCCACCAGTCTTCACGCGTTGTAGAAGATAGTCGATACGATCTGCCGCACTATCAACTCGTTCGACAAAGAGGCCTGCATCAAGTCCTGCTGCCTGGGCTCTTTGTTCCAGCAACTCCCAGCGTTTGGGTAGTTCGAGTTTTGCGAGTGTGTTTGTCATGGAGCCTCCCTGCTGCAAGCCAAGTGTTTGTTTTGGAAGCCGAACAAATATAACGTAGGCTTAATTCTGCAGAAAACTACGTGACGTCAGAGGTTTGTTGGTGTCTGTTCAAACAGACGCACTTACTCTCCGCCGCCAAACAAATCCCGAAACTTCTGCGCCGCATCGTCCATCCCCGCGCCCTTGCTCATCGGCACCCCATTCGGATACTCCTCCGCAATCCGGTCTTCCCAATAGGTGGTCGGGTTGGGTGCGCTGCACAGGCGGCGAAAGACTTCCTGCGGCACGTGGGTGTAGGCCAGGATGGTCTTGTCATCCCGATGCAGGTCCAGCTGCTGGGTGGCAGCGTCATAGTCCGCGCGGCGGATGCGTCCGATCGTGAAGGTCTTGGTCTGCATGGTCCGTTTTTGAAGTGCAAGTTCTGATCGCGGCGTTGATCTAAACGATCACCGTTGGTGGCCGTGCATCCTGTTTGCCAGCTTGTCGGGTTTTGATGGCAGTCCGCGTTTCTTGCTCGTTCAGGCGTTTTCGTCTGGGGCGAGCTAAGCAGCCGGCCACTTCATTGAGGGAGGTGGTCGATTGGGTGGATAGAGGCCGCAAACGGATTTCGCCATCCTCATAGGTGACGCTGAGCTGGGCGCCCGGTACCAACCGCGCGGTCTGTCGTATGACCTTGGGGATGACCAGCCGTCCCTTGCTGGAAAGAGTGGTGATGCTCATAGCGCCTCCGTGTGAGACGAACGGTAAAACATTTCGTGTCTGGCGGCAAATCGAGGTCTGTATCAGCCGCCTTCACCCACCGGCGTGAGCAGAGGTGCGCCCGTGGGCACGAGTTTTCCTCGCCGTTCTGGCTCGCGTACAGCTTGCAGGCCCTGGAGAGCCAGCGCTGCCCTAGTCGCGGCTGCGACGTTTATTTGCCTGCAGGCTTGCGGGCGCTGGCCGTGCTTGCGGCGGTCGTCGTGCTGGCCGGCGCCGCCGGAACCAGCGCCAGGGCCGCGGTCACGCGGGCCTGGTTGATCCGGGCCAGCCGGGTCAGGCCGTCGCCGCTGGCCTCGCCCAGGCTGTAGCTGAGGGTGGCCGCGTTCATGGGGCCGTTGATGCGCATGGGGATGTTGATGCCCGAGAGTTCGGCCAGCTCACCCGCGCTGGCGCGCTTGAGGCCGGGCGCCACCGTGGTGTCGAGCCAGGCGTCGACCTGCAGGCTGTCGAGGTCCAGGTCCACTTCGCCCTTGCTGGTGAAGAGTGGGGATTTGAACAGCAGGTCTTCGCTGCGCGCCTTGCCCTGCGCCAGGGTCACACTGGCCTTGAGTTCGTTGTAGGCGGTGGTTTCGGTCAGGCGCACGCTGTCGCGGCGTTCGGCGCCGCTCAGGCCCAGCTGGTCCTTGCCCGCGAGCAGGGCCTCGGGCAGGTCCAGGCCGGCCAGTGTGCCGCGCGTGAGCGCCAGGCTGGCCGTGCCCGAGAGCGATTGGCGCAGCGCCGCCAGGGTGGCGCCCCGCGCATTCAGGTCCAGGACCAGCTGGCCCTTGCCGCTGAGCGTGGCCTCGCCGCCGGGCAGCAGATCGGCCAGCAGGGCATCGAACTGCACGCCCGTGAGTTTCTGGCGCAGGCTGAGCTGGGGTGTTTCGCCCGCCGTGAGGCTCAGGCCGCCTGACAGGCTGCCGCCGTAGAGCCTGGCCACGAGGGGCTCCACGCTCAGCGTGCCGGAAGCCGCGCGCAGTTCGGCGCTGAACTGGCTGGCCTGCAGGCGCGCCACGCGCAAGTTTTCGCTGCGCAGCCTGCCGCGCAGGTTCAGGGTCTTGAGCCGGACCAAGTCCTGGGCCTGGGTGCTCTCCTGCAGGCGGCGTGTCCAGTCGCTGGCGAGGTAACGGTCCAGGTCCAGCGCGGTGGCTGTGAGGTCAAAGGTCCAGGCCGGTGACTTGAAATCCTGCAGCTGCACACGGCCGCTGAGCTGGTTGTCGTCCACGCCGGCCTTGAGGTCCAGTGTCACTTCCTGTGGGGTCAGCGCGGCCTGCAGTTTGCCGCTGGCCGTGGCCTGCAGGCGTGCGGCCAACAGGGGATGGCTGGCGTTCCAGCTGCTGTTGAGGGCTTCAAGTTGCAACTGGCGTTTCTCAGGCTCGTAGAGCAGGGGGCTGTTGCCGCGCCCTTGCAGCTGGCTGCTCGCGTTCTTGAACTCCAGGCTGGCCTGCACGTCGGCGCTGCGCCAGGCCTTGGGGCCGGCCTCCAGCGCCGCGGTCTGCAGCGTGGTGGCCAGCAGGGTCTGCTCGCGTTGGGCGCTGCCTTCGAGCTGGAGGGTGTTGATCTGCCACAGGCCCTGCGCCAGCTGCGCGCGTGCCGTGCTGAGTTTGCCTTCGAGCTGGTCTGCGCCCAGCTTGCCGCGCGTCGTGGCGCTGAAGGGCTCCAGCAGCAGCTTGTGCTGGGCCGGCCAGGCGCTGAACTTGCCGCGCCAGTCCAGCGCCAGGTCCTTGGCGCCCAGGGCCTCGCCCTGGGCATGGCCTTCCATCTGCGAGAGTTCATAGCGCTGGCTGGCGTGGTCGTAGAGCAGCTGCGCGTTCAGGCGCACTTGCAGGTCGGCCTGGGGCTGTGCCGATAACAGGCGCCCGCTGGCCTGCACCTGGCCGGCCGTGGCGTCGGCCAGGCGGCCGGTTTCCAGCTTGAGTTCGCGCAGGGAAAAGGCCTGGCCCGAGGCCTCGTCGTGGAAGTGCAGCGTGGCATCGAGCACGCGCACCTTCTCCACGGCGAACTGCAGTTCGCCCATCCAGTCGGCCGGCTCCAGCAGGTCGTCGAAATTGGTGCTGCCGTCGGGGTGGCGCAGCAGCCGCGCCTGCAGGCCGTCGAGCACGACGCGCTCCACCTGCACCTGCTTGCGCAGCAGGGGCCACCAGGCCACATAAAGCCGCGCGTTCTCGACCGATGCGAACTGGCCGTCGCCGCGGCGCTCGCTCAGGCTGAGCTTGCCGGTCTCCAGACCGAGCTGGGGGAACCAGGTGATGTGGATGTCCCCTTCGAGCACCAGGTCGCGTTGTTTGTGCGTCTTGACGTAGTCGACGATCTGCGTCTTGAAGTCATTGGCGTCGAGCAGGTAGAAGCCCAGGCTGATGATGCCGCCGAGGAGCGTCAGCACCAGCAGCAGGCTGCCCAGGGCGTGGCGCCAGTACTCCTTGGCATAGCCTTCGGCAAAAGGTGGCTTGAAGGGCAGCACATAACCCAGGCCCGTGCCGACCACCCCGTACCAGCCCAGGAAGGCGAGCTTGAGCGAACCAGGCTGCTCGGGGGCGGGTGCCGGCGGGGCTTTCTTGCTGGGCTTGCTCATGGGGGACGGGGCGTGGGGGCGGGAGGATCATTCTTGATGAAGCCGCTCCGGCCGTCTGTAAGTTGTGGTAACCAGTACCAGGGGGCCCCGCCCCGGAGGCGCTCAGGCGAGCAGGCGCAGCAGCAGGCCCAGTGCGGCCGGCAGGGCCTGCACGAAGAGGATCTTGCGGCTGGCGGTGGCCGCGCCGTAGAGGCCGGCCACCAGCACGCAGAGCAGGAAGAAGACCTGGATGTGCGTGCCCGCCGCGCCCAGGCTCAGGCCCCAGAGCAGGCCCGCGGCCAGAAAGCCGTTGTACAGGCCCTGGTTGGCGGCCAGCACCTTGGAGGCCTGGGCCTTCTCCAGCGTCTGGCCGAAGGCCTTCAGGCCGGCCGGCTTGTCCCAGAGGAACATTTCCAGCACGAGGAAATAGATGTGCAGCAGGGCGACGAGGACGATGACGATGGAGGCGAGGAGGGCCATGGCGTTCCTTCGGTTGAGGTGCGCCAGTATGCGGCGACACGCCGGGCGCTGACAAGCGATGGAAGGAGCGCCCGGGGGCTGGGCGCGCCTGTTTTCAGCGGTCCGGCCACGCCATCCACAGGATGGACAGGCCCGAGACCCCCATCACCGCCTCCATCAGTTGCAGGAAACGGTGCTCGGGCAGGTGCAGCACCAGGCGCTTGGACAGGGTGGAGCCTGCAAACACAAAGACGCCGATGACCAGGCCCTGGGCGATGGCGCGCGCGTCGATCACGCCGAGTTGGTGAAAGGTCGCGCCCTTGGCCAGGAAGACGGTCAGGGAGCTGGCGGCCTCGGTGCCGATGTAGGCGCCCTTGAGCAGGCCGTAGGAGAGGAAGAAGGGCGTGTTGATGGCGCCGGTGGAGGCCACGATGCCCGTGAGGTAGCCGATGACCGCGCCCACCAGAGCCATGTGCCACAGGCGCAGCTTGAACTGCTGGCGGCGCAGCCAGCGCCGCGCGGGGATCATGAGCAGCAGGAAGCTGCCCAGGATGAGTTCGATCAGGCGCGGGTTGAACTGCACCAGGGTGTTGGCGCCCAGCACCACGGCGGGCACGGCGGTGGCGCTGTAGACGCCGCAGACGCGCCAGTCGATGCTGCGCCACCACAGGCCCACGCGCGCCAGATTGGCCACGATGGCCACCAGGGCGATCACGGGCACGGCCTGCATGGGGCCGTAGAAGTGCACAAGCGGCGGCATCAGCAGGATGGTGGTGCCGAAGCCGATCACGCCGCCGAGCACGCCGGCGCCCAGGCCCACGGCGCAGACCAGCAGCATGGGAAGAAATTCATTCATGTGTGGCGCACCGTGCCCTCGATCACGAAACGCTTCACGACCGGCGTGGCGTCGCCGATGTGGAAGGCGCGCGCCCGTTCACGCAGCGCAACGTCGTCGGCGGTCATGCGCTCGAAACGGCGCAGGTGATCGGTCCAGGATTCGTCGACGATGTGCTCGACGTAGACCCCCGGCTGGCTCAGATCGTGCAGCAGTTCCCAGTGGAGCGCGCCGCGGCGCAGACGGCTGTGCCGGTTGTCCTCCAGCACGGCCTTGAACGCTTCGGCCTGCGCCGGATCGATGCGGTACTCGATCGTGACCAGGATGTGGCCGGAGGGCGGGGGTGTGCTGAGAACCGGCTGGGTGTACTCGCTTGCCGGTGTCAGGTCTTCCTCCTCGTGGTGGCCGGCCCAGTAGCGGCGGGCCAGGAACAGGGTCAGCATGGCGGAAATGGCCGCCACCAGCAGGCTGGTCTGCACGCTGCTCCAGGTGGCCACCTGGCCCCAGACGGCGGCGCCGATGGCGCCGGAGCCCATGAGCGCCATCTGGTACATGGACATGCCCCGGGCGCGCACCCAGTTGGGCAGCGCCATCTGCGCCGACACACTCAGGGAATTGGCCACCGTGATCCAGGCCACGCCGCCCAGGAACATGGTGGGGACTGCCACGTAGACGTTGGGCGCAAAGGCCATCACGGCCATGGACGCGGCCTGCAGTGTGGTGCCGAAGGCCACGCGCTGGTTCAGGTTCATGGCCTGGCGCAGGCGCGGCAGGAAGAGCACGGCGAGCACGGCGCCCAGGCCCATGGCGGCCAGCAGCAGGGTGAAGGTGCCGGCGCCGCCGTCGGGCAGGCCTTTGGCGATCAGCGGCAGCAGGGCCAGCACGGCGGTGCAGTGGCTGTAGAACAGGGCGATGCGCAGCAGCACGACACGCAGGCGCGCCGAGTGCGTGACAAACTGCAGGCCCACGCGCATGGCGCTGAAGAAGCGCTCGCGGCCCAGCGGGTTGGGCTTGTGCTCGCGGCGCCAGCGCATGATGATGAAACCGGCGATCACGGAAAGCGCGGCATTGAGCAGGAAGACGTAGAGGGTGCCGGCGCTGGCGATCAGGGCGCCGGCCACCAGCGGCCCGATGATGCGCGAGCCGTTCATGGCCGCGCCATTGAGGGCCAGGGCCGCCGGCAGCTGCGTGCGCGGCACCAGCTCGGGCACGATGGCGGCGAACACCGGCCAGCGCATGGCCAGGCCGATGCCATTGGCAAAGGTCAGCAGCAACAACAGGGTCGGCGACATCCAGCCCGCCAGGATGGTCACGCACATCAGCAGGGCCACGCCGGCCACCCAGAACTGGGTCAGGATGAAATAGCGCCGACGGTCCAGGATGTCGGCCATGGCGCCGCTGGGCAGGCCCAGCAGGAACACGGGCAGGGTCGAGGCGGTCTGCACCAGGGCCACCCAGATGGGCGTGGTGGTGAGCGAGGTCATCATCCACGCGGCCGCGACATCGTTCATCCACATGCAGACGTTGGCCACCAGCCAGGTGCCCCAGAGCATGCGGAACACCGGCAGGCGCAGCGGGGCCAGCGCCGACGGTGGTGGCGTGCTGCCGGGCGCAGCCGCCTCGGCGGGAGGGCGGAGGCGGAAGATGAATCGCATGGGCCGCATTCTCCTGCAAGCGGCTCAGGCCGCCGCCGCGCCGTGCGCGCGGATGCAGGTCAGGCCCAGGGCCGGCGCCTCGCCCGCGAAGGGCGCAAGAGTCAAGTCCGGGTCGCCCAGGGTCCATTGCACCGTGTGCAGCGTGCCACTCTCCAGCGCCACCACGCCCTTGAGGCGCAGCAGCCCGTGGCCGCGCAAGTCATTGAAGCGGGCTTGCAGGGCCGTGACCGAAAGGGGCGCGGGCAGCGCGATGAAGGCCGCTGTTGCGGCGTGGTGATGCGCGTGCGCGGCTGGCGTGGACACGGTTGCCGCGCGGCCGTCGCCCAGCAGCAGGGCCAGCAGCTGCGGCCAGGACAGCGAGGCTCGGGCCGACGGCGCCACGCGTGCGCGCGGGTTCAGGCCTTGCACCTCGGCCTGCAAAGTCTCGGGCGGAGCCTGGTCGGTCTTGGTGAGGATGACCGCATCGGCCGCCTCGATCTGCGCACGCGCCTCGGCCTGGGCCGCGAGCAGGGCCGCACCGGCCGGGGCGCTGGCGCAGGCCAGCACGGCCGCCAGTTGGTAACGCTCGCGCAGGAAAGGCGTGGTGTCGAAGGCCGCGATGATGGGGCGCGGATCGGCCAGGCCCGTGGTCTCGATCACCACGCTGGAAAACGCGGGGCGCCGGCGCTGCAGGCGGTCCCACCAGAGTTCGGTGAGCGCCTCTTCCAGGCCGGGCAGGCCGCTGCAGCAGATGCAGCTGTTGGACAGCAGGCGGGTGCTGTCCACCGCGCTGGCCAGCTGGCGGTCGTCAAAGCCCACCTCGCCGATCTCGTTGACCACCAGGGCCGCGTCGGCCAGCGCCGGATCGCGCAGCCACTGTTGCAGCAGCGTGGTCTTGCCGCTGCCCAGGTAGCCGGTGAGCAGCCAGACGGGGATGCGGCGTGGGCTCATGGGCGCGACGGCTGATGGCCCAGGCGCGCCGAGATGGCCTGGCCGGCCTGCGCCACCAGCGTGGCAAATTTGCGCAGGCTGGTCTTGGAGACGCGCTGCGCCGGCCCGGCCAGGCCCACGGCGGCCACCACCGCGCCACTGGCATCGAAGATGGGGGCCGCCACACCGCGCATGCCGTCCTCGGATTCCTCGTCGTCCAGGGCGTAGCCGCTCTGGCGCACCTGGGCCAGCAGCTGGGTGAGCTGTGCCTTGTCGGTCAAGGTGCGCGCAGTGCGAGGCTGCAGCTTGACGCGCAGCACATGCGCCACCACCAGTGGCGCGCTGTAGGCGAGCAGGGCCCGGCCCTCGCTGGTGCAGTAGGCCGGCATGCGCACGCCCAGGTAGGAGCGCGTGCGGATGGCGTGCGGGCTGTCGAGATTGCGCAGGTAGAGGATTTCGGTGTCGTGCAGCACGGCCAGGTGCACGGTCTCGCCGCTCTGGTCGCGCAGCGCGTGCAGATGCGGCACCGCCAGCTCGGACACGTCCATGCGCCGGCGCACCTGCGTGCCCAGGGAAAACAGCAGCAGGCCCAGGCGGTAGCGCCCGTCGACCGGGTTCTGCTCCAGAAAACCCTCGGCCACCAGGGTGCTGGCCAGCCGGTGCGCCGTGCTCTTGGCCACACCCAGGCGCCTGGCCAGCACCGTGATGCCCAACTCCGGCTCCTCCACCGTGAAGGTCTTGAGCAGGCGCAGCGCGCCACCCACCGAGGACAGGCGGCGCGTGGGCGAGGCGGCGGCCGGGGTGTTCAACGGTCGGGCTCGATCGTCATGTGGATGGGGTTCGCCACGCCCTCGCCCAGCAGGGAGCGCAGGGCCAGATCGGTCTGCGCCAGCCCGAAGCTGTGGGTGCTCATGGCCGTCACGTTGTGGCGGTTGCCCGCGATCAGCTGCAGCGCCAGCTCCACCGACTCGTAGGAATGCCCGCGCATGCCCTTGACGGTGAGGAAGTTGGCGATGATGCGGTCGCTGTCGAAGGCCGGGACCTTCTGCCGTTTCTGCCCGCCCAGGATCACGCGGCCGCGCTTGCGCGCCAGCTCGATGGCGCTCACCACTGACGCCGGTCCGCCGGCCGCGCAGTCGATCACCAGATCGGCCATGCGCCCGCCGGTGAGATCGGCCACGGTCTCCAGCAGATCCTGCGCCTCGATGTCGATGCTGTGGTGCGCGCCCAGCTCGCGGGCCAGCGCCAGACGCTGGCGGTCGGTCTCGCTGCCCAGGCCGGTGATGATGATCTGCTCGGCCCCCGCTTCACGCGCAGCCACCACGCAGGCCAGGCCCTGCTGGCCGGGCCCCTGGATCAGCACCGTCTGCCCCGGTCCGGCGCCGCCTTGCAGATAAGTCCACTCGATGCCGTTGGACAGGGGCAGGGCCAGGGCCGCATGGCGCGCCGAGACGCCCTGGGGCACATGGTGGAAGACGGTGTTGAGATGCAGATGCTGCTGCTGCGCAAAGCCGCCCCACAGACCGGGCGCGACCGATAGCGCGGTGGCGCCGTAGCGGATGCCGCCCAGACGCCAGTCGGTGGCGTTGCACAGGCGGAATTCGCCCGAGCGGCAGTACTCGCAATGGCCGCAGGGAAGGTACTCCTCCAGGGCGACCAGATCGCCTTCTTTGACGTTCCAGTGGCGTGCGGCCAGCGCGCCGATCTGCTCGACATGGCCCACGGTCTCGTGGCCCAGGATCAGCGGGCCGCGCGCGGTGGGTAGGTTCTGGTAATAGCCCCAGTCGCTGCCGCAGACACCGGTGCAGACCACGCGCAGCAGGCCGCTGGCCGCATCCGGCGCGGGCAGGGCCAGCTCACGGATCTCGGTGACGCCGGCGGCGACAGCGACCGCCGCCTTCATGCGGTGCTCCCGCTGTGCCTGGGCGCGTTGTGCTTCATACCGAGGCGTGCGGCGTGTTGGGCGCGGCCCGCAGCGCGTCCCTGGCGGCCTCGCGGAAGGCCTGACCCTCGGGCAGCACGATGGCGGCCGAGCGGATTTTCTGCACATGCGGCTCGGTGCCGGGCGGGGGCGTGCCCTTCTCGGCCAGGGCAGTGGCGGCGGCCATCAGGCGGCGGCGCGCCTGCACGATACCGCGGTCGGTGCCGGTGAGGTGCTCGCGCGTGCGGTCGGCGATCGGCCCCATGCTCTCCTGCAGCGAGGCGTCCTGGATGGCGATGCCCTCGACCCCGCTGTAGAGCTCGCCACGGCGCTGCTTCTCGCGGTCCATCAGGTAATCGTTGCGCTGGTTGGCCAGCGGGATGTAGCTGCCGGGCTCGTACTTGCAGTGGATGCCGTGGCCGGCCTGCATGGCCTGGCGCTCGGCGTCGGTCAGCGGGCGCGTGGCGTGGTAATCAAAGCTCCAGGCCCAGCAGGTCTCGTCGTCGATCGGCACCCAGAAATGGCCGTGCACCGGATGGTCACCGCGCGGCGCGATCATGGTGAAGGAAGGCATGATCCACGGCGTGATGCGCCAGTAGAGCTGGCCGGGTTCCGCCTTACGGCGCACGCCGATGAGCAGGCCGCCTTCGGTGTCCACCACCTCGAACTGCGGCTTGAGGTCCTTCATGTTGTACTCGTTGCCTTTGGCGCCCTTGAACAGGGGATCGTTGCTGAGACCGCCGCGGTGCAGGAAGGACACGTGGCTGGAGTCGATGCCACCTTCCAGCGCCTGCAGCCAGTTGCATTCCTGCAGGCGCTTGGACGTGAAGCTGTGGCTGAGGGGCACCGTGGCGAATTCCCATTCGGGCGGCGGTGGCTGCAGTTCGGGCGGACCCATGTAGATCCAGATCACGCCGCCGCGCTCGATCAGCGGATAGGACTTGAGCTTGATCTTCTCGCAGTAGCGGCTGCCCTCGGGCTCGGAGGGGACCTCGGTGCAGTTGCCGTGGATGTCGTACTTCCAGCCGTGGTAGGGGCAGCGCAGGCCGTTCTCCTCGTTGCGGCCGAACCAGAGCGAGACGCCGCGGTGCGCGCAGAACTCGTCCATCACGCCGAGCCGGCCCTGGGTGTCGCGGATGGCGATGAGCCGCTCACCCAGCAGCTTCAGGCGCACCGGCGGGCAGTCGGGCGCGGGCAGCTCCTCTGACAACAGCGCCGGCTGCCAGTAGCGCCGAAAGAGGTTGCCCATGGGGGTGCCGGCGTTGGTGCGGGTGACCAGCTCGTTTTGTTCTTTGTTCAGCATCGCGTTCTCCTGTTCCGCATAGAGGAATAGTTTTCCTTTTGGAGGAACGAAGATAGCATGAGCCCGAATGCTTCGGCAACCTAAAAAAAGCGACCCTAGGAGACTTTCATGACCCGCACCCTCTGGACCCTGGCCGCCCTGCTCGGCCTCTCAAGCAGCGCCCTGGCGCAGGCCCCGGCGGCCACCGACTGGCCCGCCAAGCCGGTGCGCATCGTCGTGCCCTACGCCCCGGGCGGCTCGTCCGACACGCTGGGGCGCATGATCGCGCAGCAGCTGCAGAACAACCTGAAGCAGACCTTCGTGGTGGAGAACCGGGCCGGCGGCGGTGGCACGCTCGGTTCGGCCCAGGTCGCCAAGATGGCGCCTGACGGCTACAACCTGGTGGTCTCGGGCATCGGCTCGCACGTCATCGCGCCGGTGGAGATCAAGGCCTTCAACCCCATGAGCGACTTCACCCATGTGGCGCTGCTGGGCGGCCCGCCGCTGGTGCTGGTGGTGCACCCTTCCGTGCCGGCCAACACGGTGCCGGAGTTCATCGCCTACGCCAGGCAGCTCAAGGACGGGCTGAGCTGGGGCTCGCCCGGCCAGGGCACGCACGGCCACCTGATCGGCGAGCTGCTGGCCAAGCAGGCCCAGTACCCCCAGACCCACATCAGCTACAAGGGCGCAGGGCCGGCTGTCACCGATCTGGTGAGCGGGCAGATCCAGGCCGCCGTGATGACCTATTCCTCGGCCAACGCCTTCGTCAAGGCCGGGCGCCTCAAGGCGCTGGCGACCACGGCCTCCAAACGCCTGGTGGATATTCCGAACGTGCCGACCTTCGCCGAGCTCGGCTACCCCGGCCTGACTTCCATCACCTGGTTCGCCCTTTCGGGCCCGCCCGGCATGCCGCCGGCGCTGGTGGCGCGCATCAACGAAGAGGTGCGCCGTGGCCTGCAGGCCGAGGCGGCGCAGAAGCAGCTGGCTTTCGAGAGCATGGAAACGCAGGACTGGGACGCCGCCACCTTCACGCGTTATGTGGCCGGCGAGATCGAGCGCTGGACGCCGCTGGCGCAGTCCATCAAGAAGCCCTGAGCCCCACGCTGTCATGGCCAAACTCCAGCTCTCGGTCGCCATGGGCGACTACGACCGCACCCGCGCGCTCTACGACGGCCGTGTTCAGATTGACGGGGTCGACCCGGTCTACATGCTGCTCAACCCGGAGGAAATGTTTTTCCGGGCCATGCGCAGCCGCGACTTTGATATTGCCGAGCTGTCCTTCTCCAGCTATCTGGTGAGGCACGCGCAGGGCGACTGCCCGTACATCGCGGTGCCGGTGTTCCTCTCGCGCGCCTTTCGCCACACCTCCATCTATGTCCGCCGCGACCGCATCAAGCGCCCGGCCGATCTCAAGGGCCGGCGCGTGGGCCTGCCCGAGTACCAGCTCACGGCCAATGTGTGGGCGCGCGCCATCCTGCAGGACGACTACGGCGTGCGGCCCGAGGACATCACCTGGGTGCGCGGCGGCATCGACACGCCGGGGCGGCCCGAGAAGATTGCGTTGCAGCTGCCGCCAGGCGTGAAGGTGGAGGCCGCGCCCGAAGGCACCACCATCTCCGAGCTGTTGGACCGCGGCGAGATCGACGGCTTCATCGGCCCGCGCCCGCCCAACCGCGTGGCCCTGCGCAATCCCAACATCGGCTGGCTGTTCGACGATCCCACGGCCGAGGCCAAGGACTACTACCGGCGCACCCAGGTGTTTCCCATCATGCATGTGGTGGGCATCCGCAAGGAACTGGCGCAGGCCCATCCCTGGCTGCCGGCAGCAGTGGTGAAGGCCTTCACGGCGTCGAAGGCGCAGGCGCTGGAATTACTGTCGGACACCTCGGCCACCAAGGTGACCCTGCCTTTTGTGGAAGAGCAACTGAAGGCGGCACGCGAATCCCTGGGCGAGGACTACTGGTCTTACGGCGTGCAGGCGGCGCGCAAGACGCTGGAGACCTTTGTGCGGCATCACCACGCGCAGGGCCTGTCCAGGCGCCTGATGGCGGTGGAGGAGCTGTTCCACCCCGCCACCTACGAGACCTACTCGATCTAGGGCCTGTACACCTTCATTTCTCAAGTGCGAACAGGCCCTAGGCTGCGGTTTCCTGGCGGGCCGCGCCGCCGTACAGATCCAGGCAGCGCTCGCGCCAGGCGTGCACCGGATCGTCCACCAGCAGCAGCGCAAAAGGGCTGCTCACGCGTGCCCACATGAAACCGCCGAAGGCCAAGTAGTCGGCATACCCGGGCTGCTCGCCGGAAATGAAGGGGCCGTGGCCCAGGGCCAGGCGCAGGGGCTGCAGCGATTTGCGGAAGGCATCGACGCGGTCCTCGCGGCCGGCCTGCAGGTCTTCCAGTGTGGTCTTGTACATCTTCTCGCGCGAAGCGCGGAAGTAGGCCTGGTCGGCCGGGTCCAGGCTGTCGTGCAGGTCCTTGAGGATCAGGCGCGCGATGCCGCCGTGGACCGTGGTCTGCGCCCAGTACTGGAAGAACCTGAGTACATGCCCCTCGGCGCCGGCGGGGATCAGGCGCGGTGTGTCGGGAAAGGCTGTGTCCAGGTGCTGCACGATGGCCCAGCTGTCGGTGACGAGCTGGCCGGCATGGCCCAGGGTGGGGATGGTCAGCTTGTCGCCGCCGCTGTGGATGCTGGGGATGTCGCCGAAGAGCACGTCGCGCACTTCAAAGGCCAGGCCCTTGTGCAGCAGGGCCAAACGCGCACGCCAGCTGTTGGGGCTGAAGTGGGCGCGTTTTGCATTTACCAGGTCATACAGCAGCATGGGCGTGTTTCCCTCAGGTTTCAGTTCGTGCGCAGGCTGCGCGTCGCAAACACCAGCAGGCAGGCGGCCAGGAAGGCGCCCAGCGCGTACTGCCAGGGCAGGTTGATGGCAAAGCCCATCTCGTCGGTCCACAGCACATAGAGGCAGTACAGGCCGAACAGGGCCACGCCGCGCATCAGCCAGGCCTGGGGGCGCAGATGACGCTCGGGGATGCGCGCGGCCAGCCAGGCGCCGCTCAGGCCGCTGAGCAGGCCGATGGCCGCGCCGACCGCGGCATCCGCCGGCCAGTGCGCGCCGACGGCGATGCGCGAGCAGGCCACGCCGAAAGCAAAGACAAAGATCCAGAGCCAGCGCAGGCGTTGCCGGGGCGCCATGGCGAAATAGATGGCGGCGGCGCCGGCGAAGGCCGTGATGCTGTGGCCTGAAGGCATGGAGGCGATGAACAGCGGTTCGCCGATGACGTGGATGCCTTCCATGCCGAGCACTTCGAGGGGGCGCGGGTTGTCGGCCACGTTCTTGCCCACCCGTGTGAGCACACCGGCCAGGGGTGCGGCGCACAGCCAGGCCAGGACGATGCGCGGCGCGCGCCACAGCGCGGGCGCGGTGGCCGCGTAGATGGCCCAGCCCGTGCCGAAGAGCGAGAACAGGGCCCAGATGCCGTCGGGCAAGACCATGAAGGCGCGATTCAGCGCGCGGAACACGGCGGGTTCGTACCAGCCCAGCCACAGGGGCGCGGTCAGTGCGGCCACGATGAAGGGCAGGGTCCAGTGCCAGGGGGCGATGCGGCGGGCGGCTACGGTGTCGTTCATGAAAACTCAGGAGGCGTCCTGGCGGCGCGGCGCGGGCTTGCCGCCCCAGCCGTGGCACAGGGAGAGGCGGAAGCGCGAGATGGGGCGTCCGGCGCGTTGCACGGCAAAGCTGTCACCGGGTTCGCAGCGTTCGAACAGGCCTTCGCCCACGGGCAGCTCGTGGGCCATCTGCGACCAGTCCAGCAGCACGGCGCTGGCGCCCAGCGGCAGGGGCCCGGTCCACAAGGTGAACTGGTCGAAGTCCGGCGCCAGCACGTGCACGGGCAGGGGGCGGGCGTACCAGGCGAAGCGGCTGGCCAGGGTCCAGTTCTGCACGGCCAGGTGGTAGATGTTGTTCTCGCGCGCGAGTTGCTGCGCGCGCGCGCCGGCCTCGTCCCAGCCGTAGAAGTCGGCGAAGGGGTTGAGCATCTCCGGCTCCTTGCTGCCGGGCGCCTCGCTGGCGATCCAGGGCGGGCCGGCCAGCAGCATGAGCACGTACATGCCCAGGGTGAACAGGGCCTGCAGGCCGCCCAGCCAGCAGATCAGCTGGCGTCGCCGGCCGGCCCACAGGGCGGCCAGGCCCACGCCGGCAAAAGGTGCCAGGGCCACCCAGGCGGGCGCCGTCCAGTGCGGCAGGCTGGAGCCGCCGCCCGAGAGATAGGCCAGCACGGCGAAGGGCAGGGCGAAGAAGGCCAGCAGCCAGGACTGGGCACGGTCCAGCTCGAAGCCGCCCAGCACCTTGTGGCGCAGCCCGAAGATGCCCCAGACCAGCAGCGGGTAGAGCAGGGCCTGGACCAGCAGGAAGACCATCAGCTGGCCGGGTTGCCAGTGGCCGCCCTGGCCGTGCTTGAGCTGGTAGGCAAAGGAGATCCACTCGTGCTGCGCGTTCCACACGAACACCGGCAGCACCAGCAGCACCGCCAGCAGCAGGGCGATCCAGGGGCCGGCTTGCCTGAGCAGGCGCGGGCCGTGGGCGGCCAGCAGGCAGGCCAGCACCGGCAGCGCGGCGAAGATGGCGGTGTATTTGGAGAGGCCGGCCAGGCCCAGCAAAGCGCCCAGCAGCAGCCATTCGGGCAGGCCCTGCGCGACGGTGTCGTCCAGCAGGCGCAGGGTCTGCCACAGGATGGCCGCGGTGAAGAGCATGAGCAGGGTGTCGGGCAGCAGGCCGATGCCCAGGATGTGCAGCACCGGGGCCAGGCTGTAGGCCAGCACGGCCCACAGGCCGGCGGCGTCGATGCTGCCCGCAGCCGGCACCAGCAGGGTGTGCAGGCGGCGCGCGGTGGCGTGGATGAACAGCGCGGTCAGCACCCACAGCGCCTCGGGGACCAGGCGCAGAAAACCCTCGGGCGCATCCAGCGCCACCAGCGGCCACTGTATCCAGCCGACCAGGGGCGGGTGGTCGTAATAACTGAGCGCCAGCCGGGCACCGTAGAGCGCGTAGTGCGCCTCGTCACCCGACAGGCCCAGCACCCAGCCCAGCACGAAGTGCAGCAGGCTGTGGCCCAGCAGGAGCAGGGCCAGCACGGTGGCAGGGCGGGGGGCGGTGAACACGGCGGATCTCGGGGCAGGACCGTGAAGTCTAAACGAGGGGCGGCGCTAAACTGCAAGCCATGGAAGCAAAAGCCGTGGACAGCGCCCTGTCCGCCATCGACCCCCGCCGCTGCCCCCTGTGCGGCCAGCCCAATGCCTGCGCCAACCAGATGGCGCAGGCCACCGGCCAGGCCCCGCCGCCCTGCTGGTGCACCACGGCCACCTTCACGCCCGAACTGCTGGCGCGCGTGCCGGTCCAGGCGCAGCGCAAAGCCTGCATCTGCGCGGCCTGTGCCCGCGCGGCCCAGCCCGGTCCCCAACCATGACCCGCACCCAGGAGGAACAGCGCCAGGCCCTGCGCTCGACCTGGATCAGCGTCTGGGTCAACCTGTTCCTGGCCAGCGCGCAGGTGCTGATCGGCCTGTACGCGCGTTCGCAGGCCCTGATCGCCGACGGCCTGCACTCGCTGTCCGATCTGGTGGCCGATGGCGTGGTGCTGTTCGCGGCGCGCCATTCGCATGCCGAAGCCGACGCAGAGCATCCTTACGGACATGCGCGCTTCGAGACGGCTGCATCGCTGCTCATCGGCCTGATCCTGCTGGCCACGGGGGTGGGCATGGTGTGGACAGCGGGCGTCAAGCTGCACGAGGGCCAGAACCTGGGCGCCGTGCACCCCCTGGCCCTGGTGGCTGCGCTGCTCACGCTGGTCGCCAAGGAGGGGCTGTTCCGCTACATGCGACGCGTTGGCGACCGGCTCAAGAGCGCCATGCTGATCGCCAACGCCTGGCATGCGCGCGCCGACGCGGCCTCCTCGCTGGTGGTGGCCCTGGGCATCGCGGCCAACCTGCTGGGTTACCACAGCATGGACGCGGTGGCGGCCGTCATCGTGGGTTTCATGATCGTCAAGGCGGGCTGGGAATTTTCGGTCGACGCCTTCCACAGCCTGACCGACCACGCGCTCGATCCCGAGGAGATCGAGCGCATCCGCCGCACGGTGCAGGCCGTGGACGGCGTGCTGGATTTGCACAACCTGCGCACGCGCCGCATGGGGGACTGGGCCGTGATCGACATGCACGTGGCGGTGGGCCCGCACCTCACGGTCTCCGAAGGGCATTACATCGCCGAGCAGGTCAGCGCGCAGGTCAAGTCCGCGCACCGCGTGGCCGAGTGCACGGTGCACATCGATCCCGGCACGGTGCGCCACCTGGCCCGTGTGCTGGCGCTGCCGCCACGGGACCGGGTGCAGGCCCGGGTGCAGGAGCTGCTGCGCGAGACGCCGGCCGCGCTGCGCCTGCACTATCTGGAAGGCGGACTGGAAGTGGAGGTCGAACTGGCCCAGCCCCGCACGCCGGACGAGCTGTCGCGCCTGCAGCGCGAATTGCAGGCGGCCCTGGCCGGCCTGTCGCCCCTGGCCCGTGTCACGGTGGCCGGCCCCGGCACGAGGTCCCCGGCATGAAACACCCCGCCACCCTGCCCGAAATGCAGGCCCGTTACGGCGAGCGCTACCGCTGGCTGCTGCTGCTGGCCGTGATGGTCGGCACCATGGCCTCCATCATGTCCTCGACCATCATCAACGTGGCCATTCCGGACATGAGCCACCAGTTCGTGCTGGGCCAGGAGCGCGCGCAATGGGCCACTTCCAGCTTCATGGTGGCGACCACCGTGGCCATGCTGTGCACGCCCTGGCTGCTGGCGAGCTTCGGTTACCGCCGCACCTATGTGGTGGCCATGCTCATGCTGCTGGGCGGCGGCGTGGGCGGCGGCCTGGCGGGCAGTTTCGAGGTGGTGCTGGTCGCGCGTGTGGTGGAGGGCCTGGCCGCGGGCGTGGTGCAGCCCATTCCGGTCATCATCATCATGCGGGCCTTCGCGGCGCACGAGCGCGGGCGCGCCGGCGGCATCTTCGGCATGGGGGTGGTGCTGGCCCCCGCGCTGGGGCCCAGTATCGGCGGCCTGCTGGTGGACTGGTTCGGCTGGCGTTCCATCTTCTTCATGGTCGTGCCCTTCTGCCTGGCCTCCCTGTGGCTGGCCTTTCGTTATGTGCCCACCACCTCGCCCGGCGGCGGCGCGCCGGACCGCCGGGGCAACCGCCTGGACTGGAAGGGCCTGCTGCTGGCCACGGCGGGCACCCTGTGCCTGCTCAACGGCATGGTCGAGCTGCACGGCGCGGCGTCCGCGCGGGCCTGGAGCCTGCTGGGCCTGGCGCTGGCCTGCGCGGTGGTGTTCATCCTCTGGCAGCGGCGCCAGGCCCGGCGCGGCGACATGCCGCTCATGCACCCGGACCTGTTCGCCTTCCGCTCCTTCGCCATGGGCAGCCTGGTGGCCTTCATCTACGGCACGGCCCTGTTCGGCTCCACCTACCTGCTGCCGCTGTACATCCAGATGGCGCAGCAGCTCTCGGCCTCGCACGTGGGCACCATCATGCTGCCGGCCGGCCTGGTGCTGGCGGTGACCATACCGCTGGCGGGCCGCCTGTCGGACCACTGGCCCATCCGCGTGCTGATCTGCATGGGGCTGGGCCTGCTGGCCGCCTCATTTGCCCTCATGCTGACCCTGATGCCGGGCATGGCGCGCCAGACCGTGCTGGCGCTGCTGGTCGCCTGGGCGATCCTGGGCCGCATCGGCCTGGGTTTCATCCTGCCCTCGCTGAACAACGGCGCCATGGCCGGCCTGGAGCCGCGGCTGATCTCGCAGGCATCGAGCGCCATCAACTTCCTGCGCATGCTGGGCGGCGCGGTCGGTGTGAGCCTGTGCGGCATCGTGCTGGAGTGGCGCATCGCCGCGCATGGCGACAGCCTGGCCCGCAGCGAAACCAGCCCCGCGCGGCTGGCCGCCTTCGACGAGACCTTCGTGATGCTGGCCGGGGTCTGCGCCCTGGCCATGCTGGCGGCCTGGCGCATGCGCGCATCGCCGCGCGGGCAGCAAACTCCCGGAGGAGCCTGAAACCATGTGCCAGCTGCTGGGCATGAACTGCAATGTGCCGACCGACGTGCTGTTCAGCTTCGCGGGTTTTGCCGAGCGCGGCGGGCGCACCGACCACCATGGCGACGGCTGGGGCATTGCCTTCTTCGAGGACAAGGGCCTGCGCCATTTTGTCGACCACCAGTCGGCGGCCGAGTCACCCGTGGCCGAGCTGATCCGCCACTACCCGATCAAGAGCCGCAACGTGATCTCGCACATCCGCAAGGCCACGCAGGGCGCGGTGACGCTGGAGAACTGCCACCCCTTCGTGCGCGAGCTATGGGGGCGTTACTGGGTGTTCGCGCACAACGGCGACCTCAGGGACTACGCGCCGCGCCTGCACGGCAGTTTTCACCCCGTGGGTCACACCGACAGCGAGCGCGCCTTCTGCTGGCTGATGCAGGAGCTGGCCAAGTCGCACGCCGATGTGCCCAGCGTGGCCGAGCTGACCCTGACGCTGCGCGAGCTGGCGCCGCAGATCGCGCAACACGGCACCTTCAATTTCCTGCTGAGCAACGGCGAGGCGCTGTGGGCCCACGCCTCCACGAGCCTGTACCACGTGGTGCGCCAGCACCCTTTCGGCAGCGCCACCCTGCGTGACGAGGACCTGAGCATCGATTTCGCCCAGCACGCCGCGCCGGGCGACCGCGTGGCCGTGGTGGTGACCACGCCGCTCACAAGCGATGAAGCCTGGACGCCGCTGGTGCCGGGCGAGCTCAAGGTTTTTGTGAATGGCGCGGTGCTCGCATGACGCCCGCTGCGCGGGCATGATCTTGCGCCTGCGGCGCATCGATGACGCGGGCTTGCGCCCGCATGACTCAAGTCATCTCGTCGTCGAGGCCGCTCAGCGGCGAGGTCATGCGCGCGGCCTCCAGGGCGTCGATGAACATGGCGGCCACGTCGAAGCCGCTCTGGTCGGTGATTTCCTGGAAGCAGGTGGGGCTGGTGACGTTGATCTCGGTCAGGCAGTCGCCGATCACGTCCAGGCCCACCAGCAGCAGGCCGCGGCGGCTGAGCACCGGGCCGATGGCCTCGGCGATCTCGCGGTCGCGGGCGGAGAGCGGCTGGGCCACGCCCTTGCCGCCGGCCGCCAGATTGCCGCGCACCTCGCCGCCTTGCGGGATGCGCGCCAGCGCGTAAGGCACGGGCTGGCCGCCGATGACCAGGATGCGCTTGTCGCCCTGGGCGATGGCGGGCAGGAATTTCTGCACCATCAGGGACTGCGCGCCGTCGCGGTTCAGCGTCTCGATGATGCTGCCCAGGTTCATGCCGTCCTCGCGCACCCGGAAGATGCCCATGCCGCCCATGCCGTCCAGGGGCTTCAGGATGATGTCGCGGTGTTGCGCGTGGAAGTCGCGCACGGCCTGCGCCTCGCGCGTGACCAGGGTCGGCGTGGTGAATTGCGGGAATTCCAGGATGGCCAGCTTTTCCGGGTGGTCACGCAGCGCGCGCGGCTTGTTGAAGACCCGGGCGCCCTCGCGCTCGGCCTGCTCCAGCAGGTGGGTGGCGTAGAAGAACTCGCTGTCGAAAGGCGGGTCCTTGCGCATGATGATGGCGTCGAAGTCGCGCAGCGCGGACTGGCGCTGGGCCGGCGGCAGCGGCGACTCGTGGAACCACTGCTCCTCGTGGCCGGTCAGGCGGATGCGGCGCACATGGGCCTGCACGCCGGTGCTGGCCAGCCAGCTCAGGTGCTGCGGTTCGCAGACCGCCAGCGTGTGATTGCGGCGCTGCGCCTCGCGCATCATGGCAAAGGTGCTGTCCTTGTAGGTCTTGAACGATTCCAGCGGGTCGGCGACGAAGAGCAGGTTCATGAGTGGCGCGGCAGGGCTTGGGGTGGCTGGAAGTCTCTCACGAAACACCGGAAGACACGCAGCAGGGGCCCGGCAAGCACACGCACCGCCCAGGGGCAAAAGCAAGGACTGGACCAGTCGTCCGACCCGATTACAATGCCCCAGACCTCCAAAGAGCAAGATTCGTGCCTTTATGAAATTCCCACTCCTCCGCCTTCTGCTGTGCGCGGCCTGTGCACTGAACGCGGGCGTGGTCGGTGCCGAGAAGGCCGATGCCAAGAAACCGATGAACATCGAGGCCGATGCCCTGAGGTACGACGACCTCAAGCAGACCAGTGTCTTCAGCGGCAATGTGGTGCTGACCCGGGGCTCCATCATCATCAAGGGCGCGCGCATCGAGGTGCGCCAGGACCCGCAGGGTTACCAGTTCGGCGTGGTGACGGCCGAAGCCGGCCAGCGCGCCTTCTTCCGCCAGAAGCGCGACGGCGAGGACGAATACATCGAGGGTGAGAGCGAGACCATCGAATACGACGGCCGCGCCGACGTGTTCAAGCTGATCAAGGACGCCCGCCTGCGCCGCCTGCGCGGCGCCCAGGTGGCCGATGTGGTGACCGGCAACGTCATCCAGTACAACAGCCTGACCGATGTGTTCACGGTGGACGGCAGTCCGCAAAAGGGCGGCGAGCGCGTGCGCGCCACGCTGACGCCGCGCAGCGAGGCGCCGCAGCCCGCCGCGCCGCGGCCGGCCCTGCCCCTGCGCAACGACGACAGCCTGAGCGGAGGGCGCAAGTGAGCGACAGCCAGCAGTTGGCCGGCACCATCCCGCCCGATTCAGCCGTCGCCCAGGACACGCAGCCCGGCGCCGACACCAGCCGCCTGGAGGCGCGCCACCTCAAGAAGTTCTACGGCAGCCGCGAGGTCGTCAAGGACGTCTCGCTGACCGTGCGCAAGGGCGAGGTGGTGGGCCTGCTGGGCCCCAACGGCGCGGGCAAGACCACCTCCTTCTACATGATCGTGGGCCTGGTGCGCGCCAGCGCCGGCGAGATCCGCATCGACGACGAGGCGGTGGAACACATGCCCATCCACCAGCGCGCGCGCATGGGCCTGAGCTATCTGCCACAGGAGGCATCGATCTTCCGCAAGCTCAACGTCGAGGACAATGTGCGCGCCGTGCTGGAGCTGCAGCGCGACGAGGCCGGCCGGCCGCTGCGCAAGGACGAGATCGAGCACCGTCTCACCGCCCTGCTGCAGGACCTGCGCGTGGAGACGCTGCGCGCTTCGCCCGCGCTGGCCCTGTCGGGCGGCGAGCGCCGCCGGGTGGAAATCGCGCGCGCCCTGGCCACGCAACCGCGTTTCATCCTGCTGGACGAACCTTTCGCCGGCATCGACCCGATCGCGGTGATCGAGATCCAGCGCATCATCAGCTTCCTCAAGGCGCGCGGCATCGGCGTGCTGATCACCGACCACAACGTGCGCGAGACGCTGGGCATCTGCGACCACGCCTACATCATCAGCGAGGGCCGCGTGCTGGCCCAGGGCACACCGGCCGACATTGTCAACAACGCCGACGTGCGCCGGGTCTACCTCGGCGAGCACTTCAAGATGTGACTATGGCCCCCACGCTCGGCACTGGCGTGTCCTCGCTGCCCCCCGAGGGGGCTGAAGCCCGCGGCTCCAGGCCTGCCTGCGCAGGCTTGGACGGGCTGAAGAGACGCGCACGTCTCGTGCCGTCATGTCTCGCGCCTTGGGGCGGCCCGGCGGCGCTCACGCCGAACTCTCTGGTTGATCGAATTAAGTACACATGAAACAGGGACTGTCGCTACGCGTCTCCCAGCACCTGGCGCTCACGCCCCAGCTGCAGCAGTCCATCCGTCTCCTGCAGCTCTCGACACTGGAGCTGAACCAGGAGGTCGAGCAACTGCTCGACGAAAACCCTTTTCTGGAACGCGCCGACGATAGCGTCGAACGCGAGGCCCACGGCCTGGAGCGTGCCGACACGCCGGCGGCGCAGGACGAGGCGGAGTACGACTACAGCAGCAGTGCGCCGTCCAGTGACGGTCCGGACGCTGACGCCGCGGTGACCAGCCTGGAGAGCGATGGCAGCTGGGATGGCGACGGCAGCGTGGACATGTCACCCGACGACAGCGAGTGGGGCGGCGATGCGCCGGCGCGCAACGGCGCGCGTGAGGACGACGAGGCCGACGCCACCGAACTCGCACGCAGCCAGGAATCGCTGCCGGATTTCCTCAAGCGCCAGGCCCTGTCCCTGCGCCTGAGCCCGGAAGACCGCGCGGCGCTGCTGTTCCTGATCGAGTCACTCAACGAAGACGGTTATCTGGAGGACCCGATCGAGGAGCTGGCGCGCAGCCTGACCAGGGAGGATCCGGAGCACGAAGAAGCGATGGTCGCGCACTTCGAGCTGGCGCTGCGCCTGCTGCAAAGCCTGGAGCCCACGGGCGTGGGCGCGCGCACCATGGCCGAGTGCCTGCGCCTGCAGCTGCACGCCCTGCAGGCCGAAACGATGCGGGGTGCGGCGGCCTTGCCGGAGCCGGCGGTGATGGCGCAGGCCCTGCGCATGATCGAACAACCGCCCGAGCTGCTGGCGCGGCGCGACCTCAAGAAGCTGACCCAGCTCTGCGGCAGCAACGAGGCCCTGACACGCGAGGCCCTGGGCCTGGTGGCGCGGCTGGAGCCCAAGCCGGGCCGGCGTTTTGTCAACGTCGAGCGCAATGTGATCGTGCCCGACGTGCTGGTGCTGCGCGTCGGCAGCGGGGCGCAGACCCGTTTTCGCGTGCAACTCAACCCGGACATCATGCCGCGCCTGCGTGTGCACGACATTTACGCCAACGCGCTCAAGGGCCACAAGGCCGGCGGCCGTGAGGGCGACAACTACGCCGCGCTGCAGCAGCGCCTGCAGGAGGCGCGCTGGTTCATCAAGAACATCCAGCAGCGTTTCGACACCATCCTGCGTGTGAGCAGCGCCATCGTCGAGCGGCAGAAGAACTTCTTCATGCATGGCGAACTGGCCATGCGCCCTCTGGTGCTGCGCGAGATTGCCGACGAGCTGGGCCTGCACGAGTCCACCATCAGCCGTGTGACCACGGCCAAGTACATGGCCACGCCTTTTGGTACCTACGAGCTCAAGTACTTCTTCGGCTCGGGCCTGGGCACCGAATCCGGCGGCAACGCCTCCAGCACGGCGGTGCGCGCACTGATCAAGCAGTTTGTCAGCGCTGAAAACGAGAAGAAACCCCTGTCCGACAGCCAGCTCTCCGAGATGCTCAAGGAGCAGGGCATCGAGTGCGCACGCCGTACCGTGGCCAAATACCGCGAGGCGCTCAAGATTGCGCCCGCGAATCTCAGAAAGTCCTTGTGAACCAGCTGACCCTCTTCCTCCCCTGCGCTGCCGGCGTGGAGGACTACCTGGCGCCAGAGATCCTGCGGATCACGGGTCTGCCGCCGGGCTGTGTCACCAAACAACGCGGTGGGGTGGCGGTGCGCACCTCGTTTGCGCAGGCCATGCTGCTCAATCTCTACAGCCGCCTGGCCCAGCGTGTGCTGGTGCTGGTGTCGTACACCGAGTACCGCAACGAGCAGGACCTGTACCGCGCCGCCATGCAAGTGCCCTGGGAGCAGTGGTTCACGCCCAGGGAAAGCATCAAGGTCGAGGTCACGGCCCAGCACAGCCCGCTGACGTCGCTGAATTTTGCGGCGCTGAAGGTGAAAGACGCGGTGTGTGACCGTTTCCGCGAAACCTCGGGTGGCGTGCGCCCCGATGTGGACACCCAGTGGCCCGACGTGCGCATCTACGCCCACCTGACCACCGACAGCTGCTCGCTCTACATCGACACCTCGGGCGAGCCGCTGTTCAAGCGCGGCTGGCGCGAGGACAAGGGCGATGCGCCGCTGAAAGAAACCCTGGCCGCCGCCATGATCGCCGCCAGTGGCTGGGCCGAGGGCGATGGTGACCTGGCACCGCTGTACGACCCCTGTTGCGGCAGTGGCACCGTGGTCATCGAGGCGGCGCAGATCGCCTGCAACATCGCGGCCGGCTCCCTGCGCCGTTTTGCCTTCGAGAAATACCGCCCCTTCCGCGCCCCCGAATGGGCCGCCATGAAGGCCGAGGCCGCGCAGGCGGTGGTCAAGCCCGAGCCGGGCCAGGCCAAGCTGATCTACGGCAGTGACGTGTCGCACCGCATGGTGGACTTCGCCCAGCGCAATGCCGAGCGGGCCGGGGTGGCCGACGTGATCGAGTTCCGTGGCGGCGACGCCCTGCAGCGCATGCCCCCCTGCGAAACACCGGGTGTGATGTTGATCAACCCGCCTTATGGCGAGCGCATCGAGACCGGCGGTTTCGCGGGGGCTGGCGCGGCCGCCCGCGCCGGCACCCCGCGTTTCGGCGCGCGTGAATTGCCGGAGACCGAGAGCGCGGGTGATGACCAGGAATTCTTCAGCAAACTGGCCACGCACTGGAAGAAGAACTACAGCGGCTGGACCGCCTGGCTGCTCACGCCCGACCTCAAGCTGCCGGGCAAGATGCGCCTGAAGGAGTCGCGCCGGGTGCCCATGTGGAACGGCCCGCTGGAATGCCGGCTCTTCAAGTTCGAGATGATCAAGGGTTCGGCGCGCGAGAAGCCGGCGGCGCCATGATCGTGCTGGACACCAACATCGTGCTGGACCTGCTGGTCTTCGACGACCCGGCAACGCCGGCGCTCAAAGCCGCGCTGGCCAGGCGCGAGCTGCAGTGGATCGCCACGCCGGCCATGCGCGAGGAGCTGGCGCGCGTGCTGGCCTATCCGCACATCGCCGCCCGCCTGGCCTGGTACCAGCTCGGGGCCGACGAGGTGCTGGCCGCTTTCGACCGGCAGGTGCAGATCGTCGACACAGCCCCACGGGTGTCATGCATCTGCAAGGACCCGGACGACCAGAAGTTCATCGACCTGGCGGTGGCGCACCGCGCCCGCCTGCTGAGCAAGGACCACGCGGTGCTGCGCCTGCGCAAGCGCCTGCTGCCCCTGGGCGTGCACACCGCCCGCGCCCTGGAAGCTCCGGCTGAACTGATTTGATACCGATAGCTATAGCGACCATGAACACGACCGCCCCCACCCAGCCGCAGTCCGCGCTGGCTCCCGAAGATTTCGACGAACTCGACGCCATCCTCGACGATCTGCGCAGGCGCGACGACGAGGTGCCGCAATGGGAGTTCTGCGAAGGCGTGCTCGCGGCCCTGGTCTGCAACCGCCGGCCCATCCCGCCCGAGGAATACCTGCCGCTGCTGCTGGGCACGGTCGAGGGTGAGCTGGCCCCGTTTGCCGATGCGGCGCAGCGCGAGCGTTTCCTGGCGCTGTGGACACGGCGCTGGCAAGAGGTGGTGACGGCGTTGGACGCCGAGGTCGAAAACCTGGAGGACGAGGCGGCCTACCAGCCCGAGGTGATGGACGTGCGCGGCGCCCTGGCCGCCTTGCCCGCCGAGGAGCAGGCCGCGTTTGGTGAGGAGGTGCCGGCTTTTGCCCAGGTCTGGGCCCTGGGCTTCATGTTCGCCGTGGAGAACTGGCCCGAGGACTGGGCCGCGCCGCGCGACAAGGACGCCGCGCAGTGGCTGGACGATGCGCTGGAGACTATCGTGGCCATGACCGAGGACGACACCGGCGTAGCCGAGATTTCACCTTTCGGCGACGACACGCCGCCTTCGGTCAGCATGGCGCGGCTCAACGCCTTCGGTGACGCCATCTGGGCCGTCTACGACCTGCGCGAACTCTGGCGCAGCATCGGTCCGCGGGTGGAGACGGTGCGCAAACAGGCCGAGCCCGGCCGCAATGACCTTTGTCACTGCGGCAGCGGCAAGAAGTACAAGAAGTGCCACGGCGCGACCTGAGAACTTGCGAATAAATCTACTGCGCAACCCGATCGCCGCGTTGGGCGGTGTTGGCTACGACCGCTGCGCTTAACTTTCGCAAGCGAAAGTGAGCCTACGCCGCAACTTCGTTGTCACCATCCTCACGTACAGGAAGTACGTTCCGGTGGCTGCGCTCCGTCCGCCTTGCGCTCGGGCCGCTCGCTACGATTTCTTCACAAGTTCCGCGACGTCAGGCTTAAGCGAAGAACGTCCTCAGCGCAGCCGCCGTCTCGGCCGGCAGTTCCTCGGGGATGAAGTGCCCGGCCGGCAGCAACTGGCCGCTGACCGTGGCGCGGCACTGCGCCTGCCAGAGTTCCAGTGGTTTGAAGAGCCGGTGCACCACGCCGCGCTCGCCCCACAGCACCAGGGTGTCGCAGGCGATCTTCTCGCCCCGCGCACGGCTGGCACGGTCGTGCTCCAGGTCGATGCCGGCGCTGGCCCGGTAGTCCTCGCAGGCGCTGTGGATGGCCTCGGGTCTGCAGAAGCAGCGCTCGTACTCGGCCAGCGCCTGCGGCTCGATGTAGGCCAGCCCCTGGGATCCCCAGCCGCCGAGCTTGGCGTGCAGATAGGTTTTTGCATCGGCTCCGATCATGCGTTCGGGCAGGGGCCAGGGCTGGATCAGGTGGAACCAGTGGTAATAGGCCCGCGCGAAGTCCATGTCGGTGGCGGCGTACATGTCCAGCGTGGGCGCGATGTCGATCACGCAGAGCTTGCGGACCTTCTCCGCATGATCGAGCGCGAGCCGGGCCGAGACGCGGCCGCCGCGGTCGTGGCCGGCGAGGAAAAACTGCGGGCAGCCCAGCTGGTCCATCACATCCACGAGGTCCTGCGCCATGCTGCGCTTGCTGTAGTTGCCGTGGTCGGGCAGGCCGGCGGGCTGGGCCGAGTCGCCATAACCGCGCAGGTCGGGCAGCACGATCCAGTACGTATCCAGCAGCAGCTGCACCACGCGGTGCCAGAGTACGTGCGTCTGAGGGAAGCCGTGCACCAGCAGCAGGGCGGGTTTGTCGCCGCGTGGGGCCGTGGGCACGCGCGCATGGATCGACACACCGTTGGCCTCGAAACGGCGCGGTTCGAAGCCGGTGAACCAGCTCATACCGACAACTCGGTGAGGCGGCGCAGCGCATGCTGCACCGTGGCCCTGCGCACGGCGGCGCGGTCGCCGGGGAAGTTCATCTTTTCCGTCAACACCTGGCCTGGCAGCGCAAAGCCGAACCAGACCAGGCCCACGGGCTTGTCGGGCGTGCCGCCCGTGGGGCCGGCCACGCCCGTGACGGCCACCGTCACCTGGGCCCGGGAATGCGCCAGCGCGCCGGCGGCCATGGCGCGCGCCACCTCCTCGCTCACGGCGCCGTGTTTCTTGATGAGGGTGGCGTCCACCCCCAGCAGTTCGATCTTGGCGGTATTGGAGTAGCTCACGACACCGCGTTCGAACCAGTTGCTCGAGCCGCTGAGGTCGGTGCAGGCGCCGGCGATCAGGCCGCCCGTGCAGCTCTCGGCCGTGGCCAGCATCCACTGGCGCTGCTGCAACTGCGCGGCGAGGCGCTCGACCAGGGCGAGAGAGTCTGTAGGGATGGGTGCGGCCATGGCGAATTTGACCAGCAGGGATTTATCCGTGGAACGCCGCGGAACCGGCTGGGCCGGGCCGCTGGCGTTGCCCCCTTGAGAGGGGTGGCGTAGCGAACGAAGGGAGCGGAGCCTGGGGGTGTTTCATAGACTTCGCCATAGCGCGATCAGCAGCAGGGTGCAGAAGGCCGCCACCAGGTCGTCCAGGATGATGCCCCAGCCGGCCTTGGCCCAGCCGTGGCGTGTGCGGCTGGGGTCCATCTCGTGGTACAGCCGGTCGGCCCAGCCCACCGGGCCGGGTTTGGCGGCGTCGAAATAGCGAAACAGGGCGAAGGCCAGCAGTTGCTCGGGCCAGCCCGCGGGCGTGATGAGCCAAAGCACCAGCCAGAAGGCGAGGATCTCGTCCCAGACGATGCAGCCCGGGTCACCGGCCTGCAGGTCGCGCGCGGTCACGCTGCAGGCCCACCAGCCCAGCGGCAGGGCGAGCAGCAGCAGCAGGCCCCAGCGGGCCTCGTTCATCCAGGGCTGCAGCGCGAGAAAGGCAACCCAGGCCCAGAGCGTGCCCACGGTGCCGGCGGCCTTGGGGCTCAGGCCCGAGCCAAAGCCCAGGGCGATGGCGTGGGCCGGGTGCGCCAGCATGAAGCGGCCGGTGGGCCGGGCCATGGGCGGACGCAGGGGCTGGTTCATGCGCAGATTATGGTGGAACGCCGGGCGCGGCGCAGCCGCTGGCCTATCGCTTGACCTGGCATGCGCAGCTGCACCAGCCGGCTCAGGCGAAGTGATCGAAGGAGGCGTAGCGGCCGGACACCGGCCGGCCCTGCGCGTCGACCAGGCGCAGGCCTGGCCCGGTTTCGATGCGGCCGATGCGCGTGACGGGCGTGGCAGCTTCCCGTGCGGCGGCCAACACGGCTTCGCCCTGTGCGGCCGGGGCCGTGAACAGCAGTTCGTAGTCGTCGCCACCGGCCAGCACCAGGGCCAGGCGCTCCTCTTCACCCAGCGTCGCCCCCTGGGCTGCCAGCAGGGGGGCGGCGAGTGAGGTGTCGATGCAGGCGCCGCAGCCCGAAGCCTGCAGGATGTGGCCCAGGTCGCCGAGCAGGCCGTCGCTGACATCGAGCGCTGCGCTGGCAATGCCGCGCAGAGCCAGGCCGAGCGCGACGCGCGGGGTGGGTTGCTCCAGCCGCGCGCGCGCGGCCTGCAGCACGGCGGGCGGCAACTGGCGCCGGTCCTGCAGGGTCTCGAGGGCCAGGCGCGCATCGCCCAGCGTGCCGCTGACCCAGAGTTCGTCGCCGACCTGCGCGCCTGAGCGCAGCAGGGCCAGACTTCGGCCGTTCACCACAGGCACTTCACCGAAGACCGTGATGCAGATATTCAGTGGGCCGCGTGTGGTGTCACCGCCGATGAGCTGGCAGTCGTGCGCGTCGGCCAGTGTGAAAAGACCGCGCGCGAAGGCGGCCAGCCAGGCTTCGTCGGCGCGCGGCAGGGACAGGGCCAGCGTGAAGGCCAGCGGGCGGGCGCCGCAGGCGGCCAGGTCGCTGAGGTTCACGGCCAGGGCCTTGTGGCCCAGCGTGGCGGGATCGACGTCGGCAAAAAAATGCCGACCTTCGACCAGCATGTCGCTGGAGATGGCCAACTGCATGCCGGGCGCCGGCTGCAGCAGGGCGCAGTCGTCGCCGATGCCCAGGGCCACGGCAGGATGAGCGCTCCCCTGGCGCTGAAAGTAGCGCCGGATCAGCTCGAACTCACCCATGTCGCAGCGGCTCCGCGACGGGCGTTTCGCGCGGCGGCCAGAAGAAGCTCAGGGGCGTGCGCCGCATGCGGGCGCGGATGGCCCGGTACAGGCGCGTGCGGTCCAGGCCTGTGACGCTGTGTGCGCGCAGGGCCAGGCGGAATGCGAAGAAGAAACTCACCGCGACGTTGAGCACGCCCACGAGCGCGATCGAGACCACGCACCACCAGAACAGCGGCAGTTTCAGGATGTCCGGCCCCAGGGTGACAGCGGCCGCGCTCAGCTGGCCTGCCGAGAGCGTGACGTGGCGCACGTCCAGCCCGAGGCCGAAGAAGGCCGCGAAGGCCGGCACCAGGCCCAGCATGAAGCCCAGCGAGATATTGGCCGCCAGACCCGAGATGTTGTGGCGCATCCAGGTGGCCCAGCGGTCGGCCCGCGCCTCGCCCAGCACGGCGGTGATGCGCGGGTGGTAGCGCAGGGCCGAGTCCATGCGCTGCAGCACGAACCAGTTCTCGGTCCAGCCCGAGATGATGCTGGAGGCGAAGAGCAGTACGCCGGTGAAGGCCGCGAAGAGGAGCGTGGGGCCGAAAAGTGTCAGCGACTGCAGCACATACTCGGCTTTTTCCAAGCTGAGCGGCGCGTGGCCCACAGCCAGCCAGTACGCGCCGCACAGCAGCAGCACGCCGGGCACGACCAGCGCCAGGTTGCCGATCACGGCGGCCACCTGGGAGCGCACGAGGTGGCTGATCTCGTCGACGAAGTCCTCGACGGCGCCGGGCGCCTGCAGATCCCTGAGTTTGGCGGCCATGGCCGGCGCAGTCATCGCTGGCTGTTTGGTGGCGACGGTCCAGTGCAGCAGCTGCACCAGCACGAAACACAGGGCGTAGTTGAGCCCGGCGGCAAAGCCGCCCCAGAAGGCTGACAGGCCCAGGCCCAGCAGCGCGAACTTCAACAAGGTGGTCACCGAGATCAGGGCGCCGCCGCCCGCGGCCTTGCGCAGCATGTCGGCGTACTCGGCCCGGTTGCGCGTGATGTAGTGTTCGCCGGTTTCGGCGCTGCGTTCGGCCACCTTGGCCGCCAGCAGGGAGGAGTTGCTCGCGATCAGCGCACGCAGGCTGCGGTTGTTGTGGCCGGCCAGGGTGAGCTGGGCCAGCAGCTTGCCGGTGCCGACGGCGTCGGGGGCCAGCAGGACGTCGAGCAGCAGGCGGCAGCGCAGCACGCGTTCGCGCAGTTGGCGCAGGCGGAACACCACGTCGACCGAGATGCCGTGTTCGTCCAGGTGGGTGTAGACGCTGGCGGCGGCCTGGCGGCACGCGTCGAGCCGGTCCTTGAAGGCCTGAACGGCCTGGTCCAGGGCGGCCGCGTCGATGGGGCGCTGCTGCAGGGCGCGGCGCAGGGTTTCGAAGTCGACCAGCAGCTCACGGTAGGACTGCTGCTGCGCGCTGTTGTCCATGCGCAGGCGCAGTTCGGGGGCGTAGCCGACGGCGCAGATCTGGCTCACGCAGCAGGCGATGGATTCCTCCAGGGCCGCAAGCCAGGCCCGGGAGCCCGCAGCCGGCAGGCCCAGCACCGCAGCCAGGCGTTTTTCGGTTTCCCCGTCCAGGCGGCCCAGCCAGGCGGCGTCGAAGTCGTGAGGGAAGAGCAGGGTATGGAGTTCGGAAGCGTCGCGCGTCTGCGGTGTGGCCGGCAGCACGTGGCGCAACAGGCGATTGATGAATTCGCTCAGGAAAACCGGGCGCTGAGCAAAGCCGTGGTCGGCCAGCAGGGTGGTGCCGTCCACGCCGTCCAGCAGGGCCAGCCACCAGGCCTGGGCGCGGGTGCGCAGCTCCGCGCCGGTCTCCAGCCGCTCGATCAGCAGTTGCAGGCGTTCCAGGGTGGTGCCGACCGAACTGCGGTCGCCGCGCATCCAGTCCAGCAGGCGGACCAGCCAGAGGTGGCGTTCGACCAGCGTGGCTTCGGGGTCCAGTGCGTCCAGCAGGGTGTCGAGATCGCGCGGTGACGCCATGAACAGGCCCTAGTGCAAAGTACGCGCGCCGCCGCCGGCGCTCAGCGCGTCCAGCACGAACATGGGGATGTCCACGTCGAAGCGCTCGCCATCCTCGGCCACGAAGAAGTAGCTGCCGTGCATGGTGCCGGTGGCTGTGCGCAGGCGGGTGCCGCTGGTGTATTCGAAGGTGGCGCCGGGTTGCAGCAGGGGTTGCTGGCCGACCACGCCCAGGCCGCGCACCTTCTCGGTGTGGCCGCTGGCGTCATTGACGTTCCAGCTGCGCGCGATCAACTGCGCCGGGATCTCGCCGGTGTTGGTGATGGTGATGGTGTAGGCGAAAACGTAGAGCCCCTGCGTCGGCGCCGACTGCTCGGGCAGATGGCGGGGCTGGACTTCGACAAGAATCTGGTACTTGGCCATATATAGTTCGGCATCGTACCTGCGAAAATACCCGTATGAGTAAAACTTACCGCATCGCCCCCTCCATCCTCTCGGCCGATTTCGCCCGTCTGGGCGAGGAGGTGCGCAACGTGGTCGCCGCCGGCGCCGACTGGATCCATTTCGACGTGATGGACAACCATTACGTGCCCAACCTGACCTTCGGCCCCATGGTGTGCCAGGCCCTCAAGCCGCATGCGAAGACCCCCGAGGGCAAGGCCGTGCCGATCGACGTGCACCTCATGGTGCAGCCGGTGGACGCGCTGGCCGCGGCCTTTGCCGATGCGGGCGCCGACCTGATCAGCTTCCACCCCGACGCCTCGGGCCATGTGCACCGCAGCGTGCAGGCCATCAAGAGCAAGGGCTGCCAGGCCGGTCTGGTGTTCAACCCGGCGCAGCCGCTGGATGTGCTGGACTGGGTGATCGAGGACATCGACCTCATCCTCATCATGAGCGTGAACCCGGGTTTCGGTGGGCAAAGCTTCATCGACTCCGCCCTGCGCAAAGTGGAAGCTGCGCGCCAGCGCATCACGGCCTCGGGCAAGGACATCCGCCTGGAGGTCGACGGCGGCATCAAGGCCGACAACATCCGCCGCGTGGCCGATGCCGGGGCCGACACCTTCGTGGCCGGCAGCGCCATCTTCGGCAAACCGGACTACCGTGCCGTGATCCACGCCATGCGCCAGGCGCTGGCCTGAGCGGGGCAGGCGGGCGCGCCCCGCGTGTCGGCCATGAGGTCTGGGTGTACGCTATAAGGCTAGCATCGACGCCAGTTCATGAAAAGCAGCGACACCACGCCTATCGCATCCAAGCCGCAGAGCAAGCGCCGGTCCGGATGGCGGCGCGTGCTGGACTGGCTGCCCGGGCGCAGCCGGCCCAAAGGCGGCACCCATGTGCACCGCCGGGTGCGGCTGGCCCTGTACACGGTGCTGGTGGTGGTGGGCGCGCTGGCCTGGTGGCAGATGCGCCAGCAGCAGCATGCCGAAGAAATCCGGCAAGCCGATGCGGAGATCATTCGTGTGGCCGCCGCCCAGAGCACGCAGATCCAGCGCATGATCATGCTGCTGACCCAGCTGCAGTACCACGAGGGCAGCGAAGAGGAGCACGTCAACGCACTGGCCGAGACCCTGAGCCAGGCGCAGACCCAGGCCACGCTGCTGGACGAGCTGCTGACGCGCCAGGGGGTCTGGCAGCTGAACGACCGCTCCCAGCTGCGCAGCGCCATCTCCGAATGGCAGAACCGGCGCGAACGCGTCTGGTACCGGGCCCAGTCCCTGCTGTGGCTGATTGACCAGGACAATCAGCGGAAGCGCCCGGTCGCCGCCCAGTTCCTGCTGACCGAACTGGAATCCTTCTGGCTGACGACACAAAGCCTGGTGGACGAATTGCAACTGGCCGCCCAGCGCCGCTCACGCGCCAGCCTGGAGCGGATCGAACTTTCTGGCAACGTCATGCTCGGCGTGCTCTTGCTGCTGATCCTGGCGGTGGCCGAGCCGCTGGTGCTGTTCGTGCGCAGGCAGGGCGAGGATCTGCAGCAGCAATCGACGGATCTCCAGCGCCTGGCCCTGGTGGCGCAGCGCACCTCGAACTGGGTGGCCGTGGTGGACCGCGAACGCCGTGTGCTCTGGTGCAACGAGGCTTTCCTGCGCGGCAAGGGCGGCACGCTGGACGAGGTGCTGGGCCAGCATGCGGCCCTGCTGGCCACCAATGCCTGCAACGACGCCGAGGAAATGACGCGCCTGCTGGCCGAACTGGACATGGGGCTGGCGGTCAGGGTGGATGTCATGCACCGGGGGCGCCATGGCGCGGAGGTCTGGCTCGATGTCGACTACCAGCCCATCCATGACGCGCAGGGCCTGCACACCGGCTTCACGCTGGTGGCCCGCGACATCACCGACACGGTGAACGAGCGCGTGCGCATGCAGACGCTGCTGGACACCCTGCCAGCCGGTGTGGTGCTGCAGTCGGCTCAAGGGGTGGTGATCGAGTGCAACCGCCAGGCGCAGGAGATGCTCGCGCTGCCGGAGCAGAAGCTGCTGGGCCGTGACCGGCTGGCCGAGGACAACATGGTGGTGCGCTCCGACCTCACGCCTTATGCGATGGCGGATCGCCCCAGCGTGCGCACCCTGCGCAGCGGCCAGGGGCTGCGCGGCGAACTGGTCGGCCACATGCGCACGGCGGGTGAGTTGCGCTGGCACATGGTCAACACCGAGCCCATGCACGATGCGGCGGGACACCTGACCGGCGTGATCTCCTGCCTGGTCGATGTGACGCAGCAGCGCGAGCAGCAGCAACTGCTCACGCTGGCCATCGAAAGCGCATCGCTGGGCGTCTGGCTGTGGGACATACCGAGCGGCCGCATGGACGTCAACGATCGCCTGCTGGCGCTGTTCGGTTATCGGCAGGGGGAGATGGATCTGACGTCAGAGGGCTTCTACCAGCTGATCCATCCCGATGACAGCGAAGGCTGGAGCTGGGCCATCCGTACCAATCTGCGTGATTCGCACCAGCCCCTGCACTGGGAGGTGCGCATCCACCACGGCAGCGGACGCTGGATGTGGACGCTGTTCAGTGGCACGGTGGTGGCGCGTGACGCCAGCGGCCGGGCCCTGCGCATGGCAGGCATCTGTTACGACATCAACGCCCAGAAGGAGCTCGAGGAGCAGCTGCGTCAGTCGGCCCGCACCGACAGCCTGACGCGCCTGCCCAACCGGGTCGAACTGCTCAGCCGCATCCATTCCTCGATCCAGCACGCCCGGCAGCAGCCGAGTTACTGCTTCGCGGTGCTCTTCATGGACTTTGACCGCTTCAAGCAGGTCAACGATACGCTGGGCCATTCGGTCGGTGACGAGCTGCTGCGCCAGATCGCCAAGCGCCTGGAAGACAGCCTGCGCCCGGGCGACGCCTTCGTGCAGACCAGTGATTTCAGCCAGATGGCCGCGCGCATCGGTGGCGACGAGTTCGTGGTGCTGCTGGACAACATCCGCGGTGACCTGGACGCCCAGGTGGTGGCCGCGCGCCTGCTTGAGGTGCTGGCCGAGCCCTACCAGATCGGCCAGCACCGCGTCAGTTCCACGGCCAGCATCGGCATCGTCACCACGGCCCACATGACCGAGGATCCCGACAGCGTGCTGCGCGACGCTGACATCGCGATGTACGAGGCCAAGCGCCAGGGCCGCGGGCGTTACGAGATGTTCGAGCCTTCCATGCGCAAGCGCGTGCATGACGACGCGGAGCTGGAGAACGACCTGCGCCAGGCCATCGGCACGGACGAGATCTATGTGGTCTACCAGCCCATGATCGACCTGGCCAGCGGTCGTCTGGTCGGCATGGAAGCCTTGGCGCGCTGGTTGCATCCGCAGCGCGGCCCGGTGTCGCCGCTGACCTTCATCCCGGTGGCCGAGGCCACGGGCATGATCGGCCGCCTGGGTGAATTCGTCCTGAAGACGGCCTGCCATGAGCTGGTGCGCCTGCGCACCCTGCTGGGCGAACGCGCGCCGGAAACCGTGTCGGTCAACCTCTCGCGCGCCCAGCTGCGCCAGGCTGCTTTTGCCGCCAAGCTGTCGGAACTGCTCTGCAGCGCCGGGCTGACGCCGGACGCGCTGATGCTGGAAGTGACCGAGAGCCTGGCGGCCCAGGACGAGGCCATGCAGGCCATCCTGCGCGAGATCCGCACGCTCGGCGTCGCGCTTTCGCTGGACGATTTCGGCACCGGTTATTCCTCGCTCTCCTGCCTGCACGAACTGCCGGTGAACCAGGTCAAGATCGACCGATCCTTCGTGAGTCAGGCGCTCACCAGCGACTACCACCGCGTGATGATAGCCGCCACCATCAGCATGGCGCGCACGCTGGGCCTGCAGACCGTGGCCGAAGGGATCGAGACGGCCGAGCAGGCCGCCCTCATGGCCGAGCTGGGCTGCGGCAAGGGTCAGGGTTATCTGTACAGCCGGCCGCTGGGCGCCCAGGACCTGGAGCACTGGGCGCTGGCCCTGCCCGCCCCCACACTCAGGACTTGATGTCCAGCAGGGCGTTCTTGAGCTGCCAGTCGGCCGGGGCCTTGCCCAGCCAGATGCCCAGCAGGGCTGCAAAGAACTCGGGCTCCTTGAAGGGGGCGCCCTGGACCTTGCCCTTGACCGCGATGGACAGGCCCTGACCGGGGATCCAGTCCAGGCTGAAACTGTCACCGGCCACGAGTCTCTTGTGATCGGAAAAGATCTGGCTCATGCGCATGATGCCGGGGATCAGCTGGACGAAGGCGGCGCGGTCCATATTGTCTTCCATGCCGCGCGAGAACAGCTTGCCCAGTTCGGCGGCATCGATGTCGCGCAGCATGGTGATGCTCATGCGCTTGGGGCCGGGTGCCTTGAGGATCTCCTCCAGCGAGCCGGCCTTGCGGCCCACGTAAAGGCCGGCGGCATAGACCTTGAAGATGGCCTTGTAACGCACGCCGGCGCCATTGAGCTCCAGCTTGCTGCCGTTGACTTCGATTTGCGGCGCGAAATTGACACCGCCCACTTCCAAAGCGGATGCCTGCTGACCCAGGGCGAGCAGCAGGATGAGCAGAGCGGGACGTAAGGGGAACCACATGATCGATGACCTCCAAAATAGTACGACCGTTCGTTCTAATTATCCCAGGCCGGCCTTTCCCGGGGTTTAGGGTTTTTCTGGGGGTGGGCGCCTTTGCTAAACTGGCCCCATGTTCATTCACCGCCTCATCAGCACAGGTTGCAGCGACCGGGGAGCCTGGCCCTGGCGTACCTGCCACGACGCCCGCGCCCGGTCGCGCGACTGAGACCGGCTGACCTGCAGCCCGGTCCTGCACCGCCCCGATCCCTGGGGTTTACCCGAACTGAATGAATGAACAGGGCACAAAGTGCCTGGCGCCAGGGCCAACCGCCCTGGCGTCGAACCGGAGTTTCCCGTGATGACCGAATCCGAATTCAATGAACTGGCCCGCCAGGGCTACAACCGCATCCCTCTGCTGGCCCAGGCCTTTGCCGATCTGGAAACGCCGCTCTCGCTCTACCTCAAGCTGGCCCACGCGCAAGACGGCGGCAAGAACACCTTCCTGCTGGAGTCCGTGGTGGGCGGCGAACGTTTCGGCCGCTACAGCTTCATCGGCCTGCCGGCGCGCACCCTGGTGCGCTCGCGAGGTTTTGGCGAGCAGGCCGTGACCGAGGTCGTGACCGACGACGTGGTGGTCGAGACCTCGCGCCTGAACCCGCTGGATTTCGTGGCCCGGTACCACCAGCGCTTCAAAGTGGCCTTGCAGCCCGGCCTGCCGCGTTTCTGCGGCGGACTGGCCGGTTATTTCGGCTACGACACCGTGCGCCATATCGAGAAAAAGCTGGTGCACAGCTGCCCGCCCGACACCCTGGGCTGCCCCGACATCCTGCTGCTGCAGTGCGAGGAGCTGGCCGTCATCGACAACCTCTCGGGCAAGCTCTACCTGATCGTCTATGCCGACCCCGGCCAGCCCCAGGCTTATGCGAAGGCCCGGGCGCGGCTGGCCGAGCTGCGCGCGCGCCTGAACACCTCGGTGCAGGCGCCACCCATCAAGCCCAGCCCATCGCATGAGATCGGGCGTGAGTTCGACAAGGCCGACTACATCGCCGCGGTGGAGCGGGCCAAGGAGCTGATCGCCGCAGGCGACTTCATGCAGGTCCAGGTGGGCCAGCGTCTGCACAAGCGCTACACCGAGTCGCCGCTCTCGCTCTACCGCGCGCTGCGTTCGCTCAACCCCTCGCCCTATATGTACTACTACCACTTCGGCGACTTCCACGTGGTGGGTGCTTCGCCGGAGATCCTGGTGCGGCAGGAGCAGACCCCCGAAGGACAGAAGGTGACGATCCGCCCGCTGGCCGGCACGCGCCCGCGCGGCGCCACGCCGGAGCTGGACAAGGCCGCCGAGACGGAACTGGTGGGCGACCCCAAGGAACGCGCCGAGCACGTGATGCTGATTGACCTGGCGCGCAACGACATCGGCCGCATCGCCAAGACCGGCAGCGTCCAGGTGACGGAAGCCTTTGTGGTCGAACGTTACAGCCATGTGATGCACATCGTGAGCAACGTCGAAGGGCTGCTGAAGGACGGCATGAGCTCCATGGATGTGCTCAAGGCTACCTTCCCGGCCGGCACGCTGACCGGCGCCCCCAAGGTGCACGCCATGGAGCTGATCGACCAGCTCGAACCCAGCAAGCGCGGCCTCTACGGCGGCGCCTGCGGCTACCTGAGTTATGCGGGCGACATGGACGTGGCCATCGCCATCCGCACCGGCATCATCAAGAACGACACGCTCTACGTGCAGGCGGCGGCCGGCGTGGTGGCCGATTCGGTGCCCGAGATGGAATGGCGCGAGACCGAGCACAAGGCGCGCGCCCTGGTCCGGGCCAGCGAACTCGTGGAACAGGGCCTGGAGTGAACGCCATGAAAAACATCAAATTGCTCATGGTGGACAACTACGACTCGTTCACCTACAACCTGGTGCAGTACTTTGGCGAACTCGGCGCCGAGGTCGAGGTGCACCGCAACGACGAAATCACGGTCGCCGAGATCGAGACTAAGCTGAGGGCCGGGCAACTGGACCGCCTGGTCATCTCGCCCGGACCCTGCTCGCCGGCCGAGGCCGGTATTTCGGTGGCGGCCATCCGCCACTTTGCCGGCAAGCTGCCCATCCTGGGTGTCTGCCTGGGCCACCAGAGCATCGGTGCGGCCTTCGGCGGCAAGATCATCCGCGCGCAGCAGCTCATGCACGGCAAGACCAGCGTCATCACCACCACGCAGGAGGGTGCGTTCGCCGGCCTGCCTAAACAGTTCACGGTGAACCGCTACCACTCGCTGGCCATCGAGCGTACCTCTTGCCCGCCGGAGCTGAAAGTCACGGCCTGGACCGAGGACGGCGAGATCATGGGCGTGAAACACAAGACCCTGGCCGTCGAGGGTGTGCAGTTCCACCCCGAATCCATCCTGACCGAGCATGGCCACGCCATGCTGAAGAATTTCCTGCAGCAAGCCTAAGGACCCAGACATGCCTCAAGCTCATCAGATCACCCCGCAGGAGGCGCTGCAGCGCGTCATCGAGCACCGCGAGATCTTCCACGACGAGATGCTGCACATCATGCGGCTCATCATGAGCGGCGAGATGTCGCCCGTGCTCATGGCGGCTTTCATCACCGGCCTGCGTGTGAAGAAGGAAACCATCGGCGAGATCACGGCCGCCGCCCAGGTGATGCGCGAGTTCTCGACCAAGGTGGCTATTGCTGACATGAAACACCTGGTCGACATCGTGGGCACCGGTGGTGACGGCGCCCACACCTTCAACATCTCCACCTGCGCCATGTTCGTGACCGCGGCGGCCGGCGCCAAGGTCAGCAAGCATGGCGGGCGCAGTGTGAGCAGCAAGAGCGGCAGCGCCGACGTGATGGAGTCGCTGGGCATCAACATCAACCTCAAGCCCGAGGCCATCGCGCAGTGCGTGGCCGAGACCGGCGTGGGTTTCATGTTCGCGCCCAATCACCACCCGGCCATGAAAAACGTGGCGCCCGTACGCCGCGAACTCGGCATCAAGACCCTCTTCAACATCCTGGGCCCGCTGACCAATCCGGCCGGCGCGCCCAACATCCTCATGGGCGTGTTCCATGCGGACCTCGTGGGTATCCAGGTGCGCGCGCTGCAGCGCCTGGGCGCCGAGCATGCTGTGGTGGTCTACGGCAGGGACGGCATGGACGAGATCAGCCTGGGGGCCGCCACCCTGGTGGGCGAACTCAAGAACGGCGAGATCAGGGAGTATGAAATCCATCCCGAGGATTTCGGCCTGACCATGGCCAGCACGCGTGCCATCAAGGTGGACACGCCCGAGGCTTCGCGCGCCATGCTCATGGGGGTGCTGGACCAGCAGCCCGGCGCCGCGCGTGACATCGTCCTGCTCAACGCCGGCGCGGCGCTGTATGCGGCCAATGTGGTGGACAGCATGGCGGCGGGCATCGCGCGGGCGCGCGAGGCCATCGATTCCGGCGCCGCCAAGGCCAAGCTGGAACAACTGGTCTCGGTGGCGCACCGTCTGGGGCAGACGGCATGAGCGACATCCTGAACAAGATCATCGCCGTCAAGCGCGAGGAAATCGCTGCGGCGATCAAGAGGAAGTCGCTGGTGGCCATGCGCGCCGACGCCGAGTCCCGCGTGCTCACGCGGGACTTCGTCGGCGCCCTGCGCGCCAAGATCGCGGCCGGTCAGGCCGCGGTGATCGCCGAGATCAAGAAGGCCAGCCCGAGCAAGGGTGTGCTGCGCGAGGACTTCATCCCGGCCGACATCGCCCAGAGTTATGCCGAGGGCGACGGCCAGGTGAGTGCGGCCTGCCTCTCGGTGCTGACCGACCGCCAGTTCTTCCAGGGCCAGCCCGACTACCTGAAGCAGGCGCGCGCCTCCTGCGAGCTGCCCGTGCTGCGCAAGGACTTCATGGTCGACCCCTACCAGATCTACGAATCGCGCGTCATGGGGGCGGACTGCATCCTGCTGATCGCCGCCTGCCTGGACGACGCGTTGATGCGCGATCTGGAGGCCATCGCCCTGGGCCTGGACATGGCCGTGCTGGTCGAGGTCCACGACGGCGCCGAGCTGGACCGCGCGCTCAAGCTCAAGACCCCGCTGGTCGGTATCAACAACCGCAACCTGCGCACCTTCGAGGTCACGCTGGACACCACGCTGGCCCTGCGCGAGCGCGTGCCGGCGGATCGCCTGCTGGTGACGGAATCGGGCATCCTGGATCGCGCCGACGTGCAGCGCATGCGCGCGGCAGGTGTCAACTCTTTTCTGGTGGGCGAGGCTTTCATGCGCGCACCCGATCCAGGCCTGGCCCTGGCCGAGCTGTTCGCCGGATGACTCAGGCCGGTCTTTTCGACGTGCCGACCGCGGCCGATCGTCTGACGGCCTGGGCGCCGGCGCAGTGGCCGGTGGCACCAGACTGGCAGGTCTTGGTGTCGGGGTTTTTCGGCAGCCCTGAGGGGCAGGCCTTGGGCCTGCACCTGACGCAGCGGCTGGCAGCCGGCGCGGTGGTCTACCCGCCGCAGCCTTTGCGTGCCCTGGAACTCACGCCGCTGGCGCAGGTGCGGGTCGTGATCCTGGGGCAGGACCCGTACCACGGGCCCGGACAGGCCGAAGGCCTGGCCTTTTCCGTGGCGCCCGGGGTGAAGTTGCCACCTTCGCTGCGCAACATCTATCAGGAACTGACCCGTGACCTGGCGCCCTGGACGCCGCCGGCTGATGGCTCCCTGCTGGCCTGGGCCCGCCAGGGGGTGCTGCTGCTCAACACCTGCCTGACCGTGGAAGACGGGGAGCCCGCCAGTCACTCTGGATGCGGGTGGGAAGTGCTCACTGACAAAATTGTCCGCGCCGTGGTCCAGCGGGCCGAGCCGGCAGTTTTCATGCTCTGGGGCGCGCACGCCCAGAAAGTGGCGGCAGCCGCCGGCTTGGCGGCACAGGGCTCGCATCATCTGGTACTGTCGGCCAACCACCCTTCGCCGCTCTCGGCGCGGCGCCCTCCGGTGCCCTTCCTGGGCTGCGGGCACTTCGGCCGGGCGCAGGCATTCTTGCGAGAGCGGGGGCTGGGCGAGCTGGTCTGGTGAGTCCGGAGCTGTTCGGACCCCGGCAGCGTCAAAATTTCATGGCATAATCCGTGGTTCACCTATGGAGAGGTGGCCGAGTGGTTAATGGCAGCAGACTGTAAATCTGCCCTCTTACGAGTACGCTGGTTCGAATCCAGCCCTCTCCACCAGTGAAAGATGCGTAGAGCGAGCGTTTTGGGCGATGCGGGAGTAGTTCAATGGTAGAACCCCAGCCTTCCAAGCTGATGACGCGGGTTCGATTCCCGTCTCCCGCTCCATGTGTCTTTTGCGCCTAGGTGGTGACAAGAATATCGCCCATGTGGCTCAGTGGTAGAGCACTCCCTTGGTAAGGGAGAGGTCGCGGGTCCGATTCCCGCCATGGGCACCACTTTCAGGTGCGCGGTTTGTGCCGGCGTGTCTTGGTGTTTGATTCGTAATTGCTTTTCGCATCCTTTCTGGAGATTTGAAAAATGGCAAAAGAGAAATTTGAGCGGACCAAGCCGCACGTCAACGTGGGCACGATCGGTCACGTGGACCACGGCAAGACCACGCTGACGGCGGCCATCACCACCGTGCTGGCGGCCAAGTTCGGCGGCCAGGCCAAGGCCTACGACCAGATCGATGCGGCGCCTGAAGAGAAGGCCCGCGGCATCACCATCAACACCGCCCACGTCGAGT
>NZ_BAAGWN010000042.1:0-60938 GCF_054780335.1 Curvibacter fontanus | reverse complement strand
CGCGAAAGGGGCGCAGATTGCGCCGCAAACCTCCTTCGGGCGGCTACGATCTGCTCCTGCGCGTCGTGTTCGCCTTGCGCATCGGGCTGTGCGTGGCGGTTTTATGACTTGTTCAGACCTTCCCTAAGCCCGGGATAGGAGGCACCAAGAGGGCACCGAACTTGGCTGCGGCTTGAAAATCCATCGCAACCGCAGCGATGATCTCGCCCTGCCACGTCCCGTCCAAGTCATTCGCCGTGTGCACTGCGTGCATCCGAAGCACGCGCGACAGATCTTTTTCGAAGCATTCTTTTGCTGTGACCATATCTGAAACCTAACGATATAGGGCAGTCAAACTGCGGAACCGACGGGAGCAGGCCGTGCCGTTTGCCTGATCAGCACAACCGCCATCAAACCGATTTCTGCGGCACCAGCTTGACCTGCAGTTCACAGCCTACAGCCGCCGCGTACTTCTTCAAAGTCGCCAGCGAAGGCGCATGCCGCCCCGCCGACTCCAGCCGGGAAATCGCGCTCTTGCTGGTCCCCATGCGTTCCGCCACGGCGTCTTGCGTCAGCCCCGCCTTGGCACGGGCCTTGAGCATCTGGCTGGCCAGGGCGTATTCCAGCGCCAGTTCATCGTAGGCCTCGGCAAAGCCTGCGCGTTTTTTGGCCTTGGCCAGGAAATCGGCATGGTTGTGCCGCACCGCTTGGTATTTCAGGTCAGCCATGCTGCACCTCCTTGAGGCGTTTGCGCGCCAGTTTCAATTCTCGATCGGGCGTCTGCTGGGCCTTCTTTGATGAAGGCATGCAGAACCACCACACGTTTGCCCACCAGAAAACAGTAGAACGCCCGGCTCATGCCTTCGCGCCCCCGTGGCCGCAGTTCGAACAGGCCATCCCCGAAGGCACGGGAATGTGGCAGACGCAGACTCGGGCCGTGCTCCATGAGCAATTCGACCAGACGGACGTAATCAGCCAGCACATCCACCGGCCATGATTCAATCTCCGCAAGCACGCGCTCATGAAAGTACGTGATGTCAAACGTCATGCAGCATGTTATCAAATTTGATAACTACGTGCAAACACCTGGAAGACGCTTCTAGCGCATTGTTATCGGCACCGTCACCGGTCCGTCGTTGACCAGAGCCACCTGCATGTCCGCCGCAAACTGCCCGGTCTGCACCACGGGATGTAAAGCACGGGCCTGCGCCACAAAGTGGTCGTAGAGCCGCCGCCCCTCGTCCGGCGGCGCGGCGTTGGTGAAGCTGGGGCGGTTGCCGCCCGAGGTGTCGGCGGCCAGGGTGAACTGGCTCACGATCAAGAGTCCACCACCCACGTCCTGCACGCTCTTGTTCATCTTCCCCTGCTCATCCGAAAAGATGCGCAGCTTGAGGATTTTGGCCAGCAGCTTGTCGCCGATGGCTTCGCTGTCACCGCGTTCGGCGCAGATCAGAACGAGCAGGCCCGCGTCGATCTGGCCGATGGTGTGGCCATCGACCTCGACGCGGGCCTGTTGGACGCGTTGGAGCAGGGCAAGCATGCGGCGTTTATACCGCGCGAGCCGCCCTTCGCGATTTACCTGGGGCGTGCGACCGATTCCACCGGGCGCTTGGCCATGGTCCACTCATGCATGGAGCCGTCGTAGAGCTTGACCTGCTTGTTGCCCAGCAGTTCGGACATCACGAACCAGGTGCCCGAGGCCTGGTGGCCGGTGTTGCAGTAGGCGATGGTCTGGGCCTGCGGGTCGGCGCCGCTCATCTTGAAGATGTCGCGGTAGGTGTCGGCGCCCATGATGCGGGCGGCGTCGCCACCCTGGCTGGACATCAGCGTGGTGGGCACGTTGCGCGCGCCCTGCAGGTGGCCGAAGGCGCTCACGGAGCCGGGCTTGCTCAGGCCCAGGAAGGTGGCCGGGTCACGCGCATCGATCAGCTGCGACTTGGCGGCCAGGGCCTTCTCCACATCGTCGGCCGTGGCGGCCAGTTCGGCGCTGCGGTCGGCCTTGGCCACCCAGTTGCCCTCGGCCGGCTTGACGGCGGCGGTGCTGACTTCACGACCTTCGGCGATCCAGCCGGCGGTGCCGCCGCTGAGCACGGCGATGTTGTCTTCGCCGTAGACCTTGAACTGCCAGTACAGGCGGGCCGCATCGTTGAAGTCGATAGGCTCCATGCCGGCCGAGACCAGCACGACCGGGCGGCCGGCCTGCACGCCCCAGCCACGCACGAGTTTCTCGAAGTCGGCGCGCTCGGGCAGCATGCCGCTGAGCTTGAGGCCGTTGATGGTGCGCGTGACGCGCACGGTCTTGTTGTCCACGGGCACGGCGCCGTGGATGTGGCCGCCCAGGTCCACCAGCGTCTTCTTGCCGGTCTTCTTGTCGGTCTCGAACTCGGGCATCAGCGTAAAGGTCTTCTGGTTGCCGCGCACGTCGAGGATGGTGACCTCGGCACGGTTTTTCGCGAGCCATTCGCCGTCGACCACGGGGCCGGGCAGGTTCAGGGCCAGGGCCCACTGGGACAGACCCAGCAGGGCGGCGCCTGCAAAGTAAGGGATTCGAGTCTTCATCTGCATCTCCTGGTAGAAATCATTGAGTCAGCGGCCCGGCTGCCGACAAGGCATCCTGCGGCCAGTTCACGGGGAGGGAACTCCAGACGGCCACGCGCCGGTCGACCCAGGCCTGGGTCGGGGTCTGGCGATGGCGCGCGCAATGCCGCTCCAACGCCGCATCACGCTGCAGCAGCATCTGGCGCAAGGGCGTGGCATAGAAGCGCACCATGTCGCCCAGCCACAGGCCGGCGCCGGCCAGCGGGCCGCGCAGGCGCAGCTCGAAGCGGGCCAGCTCGCGCACCAGCGAGGTCGCGGCCGACCAGCGTTCGCCGGTGACCCACTGGTTGGTGGCGAACCAGCACAGGGGCAGGCCGCGCGCGTCCAGCGCCAGGCCGGCGAAATGCGTCAGCCGGCCCTGCGGGCTGCGGCGAAAGAGGTGGATGTGCCCATGCTCCTGCGGATGGCGCGCGCTGTCCGGTTCGGCGCTGTCATGCGCATGGAAATAGAACTGCCAGCGACCGGTCGCGTCGATGGCGTCGTGGCGCGGGTAGTGCACCCAGATCTCGAAGCGCGCGCTGCGCCCGATGAAGGGAAACAGCATGGAGCGCCCCTGGCGCGCCAGGCGCAGCTGCCGCGCGAGCGCACCGTGCGCGGCGCGCCCGGTGACGTCATGCGAGGCGGCTGCGGCCACGATGGTTCCGCTCAGCGGCTCTTCTTGTCGGCGTCGGGAGCGCTGTCGTCCCCACTGCGGCGACGGCTCTTGCCGGCACAGGGGTTGCCCGCGCAGGGGTTGTCGGCGCGGCTGCGGCGCCTGGAACCGGCGCAGGGATTGCCAGAGCACGGGTTGTCGGCGCGGCTGCGGCGTTTGCTGCCCGCGCAGGGGTTCCCGGCGCAGGGATTGGCGGCACGGGCCGGGGTTTCAGCGGACTGCGCCAAGGCGGCGACCGGCACGGCGCCCAGGGCGAGGGCCAGGGCCGAGACCAGCGGGGCCAGGGTGTTGCGGGTGCGTTTCATGGAAAACTCTCCTGAAAAAATCGGTTCAGACCCGGCCGGCCGCACGCGCACGGCGCTCGAACCAGCCGCCGAGGACGAACACACCGACAGCGGCGGCCACCATGGCGGCCAGCACCAGCCACTCAGGCACACCCAGCGCTTCGGGCAGGCGGTCCCCCTTGGTGAATTCGCCGGCGGTCGTGAGCGCGTCGAACTGCGGGAAGAAACCGGCGAAGATAAAGGTGCCGATGAACAGGCCGGCAAAAAACACCAGCGCGTCCAGACGGCCGGTCACCAGGCCCACGACCGAGGTGCCGGGGCAATAGCCACCCACGGCAAAACCGGCTCCGATCAGCGCACCGCCGGCAGCGATGGCCCACAGATAGGGGATGGGAACGTAGAGGCCGGCGGCCTCCACCAGACCCGCCTGCTCCAGCGCATAGAGGCCGACCGCCGTGAAGACGATGGCGCCGAACATGACCTTGAAAACCGACCAGTCGGTCAGGCGGAACTGGGCGGTGAGCTTGCAGCCGCTGCCGAAGCCGGCGCGTTCGAGCACGAAACCGAAACCGAAGCCCAGCAGGATGGCGATGAAGGTCTCGATCATTTGACACCTCCACCGTTCAGACGCGCGGCCACCAGGCCCGCGGCAAAGAAGGCGCCGAGGAAAACGAAGCCGGCCACGCTGAGCACGGCCGCCCCCGACAGACCCACACCGCTGGTGCAACCGGCGGCGATGCGCGCGCCGATGCCGGCCAGGATGCCGCCGGCCAGGGCCTTGAGCAGTCGGCCGGTGCGACCGGCGCTGGCCGCGCCTTCGATGCGCCAGGCCATGCGGCCGGCCAGCCAGGCCGAGACCAGCGCGCCCAGAAAGACCCCCAGCACCTGCCAGCTGATCCACGAGGACAGCACGGCGCCGTCTTCGACCATCGGGCCCAGGTAGTCGTTGGCCAGGGTCCACTGCGGCGCAGCGATGTCGCCGAGCCAGGCCGTCAGACGGGTGGTGAAACCGGTGGCGCCCAGGCCATGACCGGTCAGCACAAAAGTCAGCAGCAGCACCACACCCAGCGCGAAGGCGGCCAGCCAGGCCGGCCAGTAGGGCTTGCTGCCCGGCAGTTCACATGCATTGGAAATTTCCACTCGGTCTCCTGCAGATGTGGATGGTTCGACCTCGGGGTAATATACCCCCAGGGGCTTATTGGAAAACGAAGTATAGGCCGAATCAGCGCCGCAGGGAAGCAGCAGGCGATGCGCCTCAGCGCAGCGTGGCGCGCGCCTGTTCCAGGCGCTGATCGAGGTAGGCGCCGTAGAAGTCGGGGATGTAGCCGCCCACCAGGCGGTCGGCCACCTCGACCCCGCCACGTCCGAAGAACAGCACGGTGGGTGCGACGCGGATCGTCCACCGCCGCACCAGATCGTCGTGCGTCACGGCCCGGCCGCCGAAATCGAGCACACGGCTGCGGCTGCGCATGTCCACCTGGGCCACGTGCAGGCCCTCCCGCTCGTGCATCGGCGCCAGGTAGTGGTCGCGCGCGACCTTGCAGAAAGGACAGCCCTCCAGGCTGACCATGACGACCAGCGGCTCACGCCTGGCCAAGGCAGAGGCCAGCTCATCCTTCAGGTCGTGGGCCGCCGGCAGTTCGGCCGCGGCGGCGGGGCGCAGCAGGGCGGGCAGGGCCGCGGCCAGCAGCAGGGTACGGCGGTTCAGCAGCGGCATGGATGACTATTGATGTTTTCTTTGTTCATGACACCTTGCCGTTCAGGCTGAGCCTGTCGAAGCCTGTCCTGAGCTGGATCGAAGGGCCCTTCGACAGACTCAGGGCGAACGGAAGCGAGGGGCTTGTCATGATTCATGAAAGCCTCCATAAGGTATCACTTCCCTTCCTGCTCTAGCAGCAGGTAGGTGTTGTAGGCGTTCATGCGGTTGGCCACGCGGAACAGGGGCAGGTGCTCGAACTGGGTCCAGTCGGTGTTCTGGTACGCCTCGTCGAAAGGTTCGAGGTTCTGTGCCGCCTTGCCCATGCTCTCGCGCAGGTAGACCAGGTAGTCGTGCGTGAGCTGCACGTCCTTGCGCGCCTCGCGCGACAAGGGACCATGCCCGGGAACAATGACCTGCGCGTCGAAGGTGAGCAGGGTCTTGAGCGCCGCGATCCAGTGCCGGCTGTCGGCCTGGCCCACATAGGGAATGCGGCTGCGGAACACCAGGTCACCGGCGAACAGCACTTTTTCGCCGGGCAGGTACACCACCAGGTCTTCCGGCGTGTGCGAGGGACCCACGCCGCGGATCTGGAACACCACACCGCCGACATTCAGGGTCTGGTCGCTGTCGAGCCAGTCATCGGCCTCAACCAGGCGGGTGTCCGCGTTGACCCAGGGCGCCAGCTCCACGCGCGACACCTCCAGCCGCAGGCGCGCCGTCTCGGAGTTCAAGTAGACCTTGGCGGCACGGTGGGCGATGATGCGCGCGCCCAGGGCCTTGAAGGTCTGCAGACCGTAAATATGGTCGGCGTGGTAGTGCGTCAGGATGACATGCGTGATAGGCTGGGGCGTGACCTTGCGGATCTCGGCCACCAGACGCTCGGCCAGCGCCGGCGATCCCAGGGCGTCGATCACCACCACGCCGGCGGGCGTGACCACGAAACCGGCATTGGAGATGAAGTTCTGGTTGGCAGGTGATCCCAGGGCGGACACGCCCTCGACATACCAGGCCGAGGGTGAGACCTGCCGCGCCGCCATGACGGGCACCTCGGCCCGGACCCCGGCCAAGCCGAGCAAGGCCAGCGCAGCCACCATCAGCCGGGCGGCCCAGTGGCCTGCATTCATTCCATTCCTGCGCATCCCATCTCCTCTCGTGGGCTGCCAGACCCGCCTCTTATGCACCCCATGGCATATTTTTGAGGCAGGTCAAGCCGCTACCATTTAATTATGTTTAACATCAAATATAAGCAATTACGAAATTATGGGGCCGCGAGATGAATCTGGCAACCATCCTTGAACAACACGGTGAAAACCTGGTGCTGGCCGCCAGTGGCGCCCTGATCGGCCTGCTGTTCGGCTTTTTCGCGCAGCGCTCCAGGTTCTGCCTGCGTGCGGCGACCATCGAGTTCTGGCACCGCAAGTTCGGCGAGAAGCTCTCGGTCTGGTTGCTGGCCTTCTCCACTGCCGTGGTGCTGGTGCAAGGGCTGATCGTGCTGCACGCGCTGGACGTCAGCGCGGCACGCCAGATCGCCACCCGGGGCAGCCTCTCGGGCGCGCTGATCGGCGGCCTGCTGTTTGGCGCCGGCATGATCATGACGCGCGGCTGCGCCAGCCGTCTGCTGGTGCTCTCCGCCAACGGCAACCTGCGCGCCCTGCTCTCGGGCCTGATCTTCGCCGTCACGGCGCAGGCCGCACTCTCGGGTTCGCTGGCCCCGCTGCGCCTGACCGTCAGCAGCTGGTGGACGGTGGAAGGGGGCCCCACCCGCGACCTGCTGGCCATCACGGGCATCGGGTCCTGGGGTGGCCTGACGGTCGGCCTGCTGTGGTTCGCGGCCGCCCTGTTTTTTGCCATCCGCAGCGGCTGGGGCCTCTGGAAATGGGTGGGTGGCATGGGCACCGGCCTGGCCGTGGCCGCCGGCTGGTGGACCACGCACCTCATCTCCATCAACAACTTTGGCGCGACCCCGGTGCAGGGGCTGACGTTCAGCGGCCCCTCGGCCGAATGGCTGATGCGTGTGCTGGCCGCGCCGGCGCCGCCCGTGGGCTTCGACTTCGGCCTGCTGCCCGGCGTGTTCGCGGGCTCCTTCGCCGGCGCGCTGGTGGGCGGCGACTTCAAGCTCGAAGGCTTCAAGGACGGCTACAGCATGCGGCGTTACATCGCCGGCGCCATGCTCATGGGCTTCGGCTCCATGCTGGCGGGTGGCTGTGCGGTGGGCGCAGGCATGACGGGCGGCGCCATCTTCGCGCTGACGGCCTGGCTGGCGCTGATCGGCATGTGGGCGGGCGCCGGCCTCACCGACCGCTTGATGGACAGCCAGGCCACCCCGCATCAGGCGAACGAGCGCGTGACCGGCACGCCGGCCGATATGAAGGCGCCCTGACCGCTTGCCCGCATACCCGTATGGGTTTCAGGGTAAACACCGGGCGACAATGCAGGAACGCCTCGCTACATTCGTTCCGATTGATGCCAGGTGCACCCAGAAGGAGACCCATGATGCGCTTCAAAACCCGATGGGCCGCGATGCTCTTGTCCGGCATCGCTGCCACCTCCGCCTGCGCGCAGGACGCTGCCCGCCTGCACCAGCGCGCGCTGGCCGCCACCTGCGCCAACTGCCACGGCACCGACGGCCGCACGGTGCAGGGCTCGTCCGTGCCCTCGCTGGCCGGCATGCCCAAGGACTATATGGTCCAGCAGATGAACGCCTTCAGGAACGGCACGCGTCCGGCCACCGTGATGCACCAGTTGGCCAAGGGGCTGACCGATCAGCAGATCGAGTCCGCCGCCAGCTACTTCGCCACCCTCAAGCGCTGAAGGAGAGCATGCCATGAAACGTCGCAGCTTCGTACAAGCCTCTCTCGCGCTCGGCGCCGTGGGCCCGCTGTCCATGGTGGGTTGCGCCAGCACCGCCCCCCTCCCCGCCAAGGCCAAGGTCGTCGTGATCGGCGGCGGCTACGGCGGCGCCACTGCCGCCAAATACGTGCGCATGCTCTCCAACTACCAGATCGACGTGGTGCTGGTGGAGCCCAATGAGAGCTTCATCTCCTGCCCGATCTCCAACCTGGTGATCGGCGGCACCCAGACCATGGGCGATATCACCACGCCCTATGACAGGCTCAAGAGCACCCACGGCGTGATCCACGCGCGCGACCGCGTGACGGACATCGACCGCGGCAAGAAGACCGTCACGCTGGCCGGCGGCGCCACGCTGGCCTACGACAAGCTCATCGTCTCGCCCGGTGTGGACATGATGTGGGGCAGCGTGGAAGGCCTGAAGGACGCGAGCGCCTCGGGCCGGATCCTGCAGGCCTGGAAGGCCGGCCCCGAGACCGCGGCGTTGCGCCGCCAGCTCGAGGCCATGCCCGACGGCGGCGTCTACGCCATCGCCGTGCCGCTGGCGCCCTACCGCTGCCCGCCCGGCCCCTACGAGCGCGCCAGCCAGGTGGCCAGCTATTTCAAGAAGGCCAAGCCCAAATCCAAGGTGCTGATCCTGGACGCCAACCCGGACGTCACCTCCAAGGGCCCGCTGTTCAAGAAGTTCTGGGCCGAGAACTACGCCGGCATGCTGGAGTTCCGCGGCAACCTCAAGGCCATCGCCGTGGATGCGAAAACCAATACCGTCAAGTTCGAAACCTCGGACGACGTGAAGGCCGACGTGCTCAACGTGCTGCCCAATATGAGCGCGGGCCTGATCGCCATGCAGTCGGGTCTGGCCAATGCCAATGGCCGCTGGTGCAATGTGAACTACCAGACCTTCGAGTCCACCGCCGCCAAGGACGTGCACGTGATCGGCGACTCGGTGCTCGCCGCGCCACTGATGCCCAAGTCCGGCCACATGGCCAACTCGCACGGCAAGGTGGTGGCCGCCGCCGTGGTGGCCCAGCTCTCGGGCCTGGAGGTCAACCCGCAACCCCTGCTGACCAACACCTGCTACAGCTTCGTCAACGACAAGCTGGTGGTGCATGTGGCTTCGGTCCACCAGTACGACGCAGCCGAGAAGACCTACAAGACCGTACCGGGTTCGGGCGGCGTCTCACCCGGCCCCACCGAGCTCGAAGGCATCTACGCGATGAACTGGGCGCACAACATCTGGGCGGATACACTGCTCTGATCTTGCCGGGCCCGGTGGCACACCGGGCTCACCGCCGGCCCAGGCCGGCTTTTTCTTGTTGACGGATTAAGGAGTTGCTCATGTACAAAATCATCACCACCCTCGTCCTGGCCTGCGCGGCCACCCTGGGTTTCTCGTCGACAGCACAGGCGCAAGCCACGCAGCAGGTCAAGGCCGTCTACCACGTGAACACCGACGTGAACACGATGCCGGCCATCCTGAACAACATCCGCAACCACCTGAACGCCGATCCCAAGGCCAAGATCGTGGTGGTCACGCACGGCCCGGGCATCAACTTCCTGCTGCAGGACGCCAAGGACAGCCAGGGCCGCGAGTTCAGCGGCGCCGTCAGCGACCTGGCGAGCAAGGGCGTGGATTTCCGCGTCTGCAACAACACGCTGACGACGCGCAACATCAGCCCCGACCGCGTGCTGATGGAGGCCAGGATCGTGCCCTCGGGCGTGGCCGAGGTGGCACGCCTGCAGGCGCAGGAAGGTTACGTCTACCTCAAGCCCTGAGCACCCGACGCGCACAGCAAAAAGGGGCCTCTCAGGCCCCTTTGCTTTGGCGGACGCGCCAGTGCTCAGGCGGCCGGCGAGGTCGAATGCTCGGCCGAGGGCATTTCGAAATTCGCCTCGGAGGCGATCTGTGTGCACACCGCTCGGCACAGGGCCGACACCCGGTCATCGATGATGCGGTAGTAGATCTGCACGCCTTCGCGGCGCTTGCCCAGCACACCGGCCTGGTACAGCGTGGTCAGGTGCTGCGACATATTGGGCTGGGTGGTGTCGATCTTGCCCAGCAGGTAGCTGACGTTGCGCTCGCCGTCGCAGAGGTGGCTGATGATCTTCAGACGCATGGGCGCGGACATGACACGAAAAACCTCTGCCGCCAGTTCGAAAACCTGGTCGGGCTCGGTCACGGTGGCCGGGCTTGTCTGGATGGAACGCTTGCTCATGACAGCTGATCCCTGCTATATAAGTACATGCTCATTCTACAGATGGACGGGTACTTTCATCATCCATTCTTATCACGCAGGGTACGGCTCAGCAACAGCACCGGGATCAGGCCCACCAGCACCAGGGCCAGCGAAGGCAGGGCCGCCTCACCCAGGCGCTCGTCGCGGGCCAGCTGGTAGGCCACCACGGCCAGGGTGTCGCTGTTGAAGGGCCGCAGCACCAGGGTGGCGGGCAGCTCCTTCATCACGTCCACGAAAACCAGCAGCGTGGCCGCCAGCACCGAACGGCGCAGCAGGGGCCAGTGCACACGGGCGAGCAGGCCCCAGCCGCCACCGCCCAGCATGCGCGCGCTGTCGTCCAGGCTGGCCGGGATGCGGGCATAACCGCTTTGCAGGGACTGCAGGGCCACGGCCACAAAGCGCACCAGATAGGCCCAGACCAGGCCCAGCGAGGTGGCCGTGACCCAGTAGGCGGCGCCGGCCTGCGGCCAGCGGGCCTGCACCCAGCCCACGGGCAGGAGCAGGCCCACCACGATGACCGCGCCCGGCACGGCATACCCGAGGCTGGCCAGCCGGACCACGGTGCGTGTCAGCACGTCGGGCAGGCGCCGCAGCGCGTAGGCCAGCAGCAGGGCCACGGCCACGGCCAGCACGGCGCTGATCAGCCCCAGGCGCACGCTGTTGCCGGCCCAAACCGGGAAGCGCTCCCAGGGCAGCTCGGCCCAGCCGGCCACCAGCGGTCGGAACATGAAGAGCACCGGCGCCACAAAACCCATCAGCAGCGGCAGGCCGCAGACGGCCCAGGCGGCCACCAGGCGCAGGCCACGCAGCGGTACCGGCCGCGCTTCCGCATAGGCCTGGCGCGCGGTGCGCGAACTCACGAAACGCAGGCGCTGGCGCGAGCGGTGCTCCAGCCAGAGCAGCAGGGCCACGCAACCCAGCAGCAGGGTGGCCAGCTGGGCCGCGGCGATGCGGTTGTCCATGGCCAGCCAGGCTTTGTAGATGCCGGCGGTGAAGGTCTGAATGCCGAAGTAACTGGCCACACCGAAGTCGGCCAGGGTTTCCATGAGCGCCAGCGCCACGCCGGCGGCCACGGCCGGACGTGCCAGCGGCAGGGCCACCTCGCGGATGCGGCGCGACAGGGGCGCCCCCAATAGGCGGGCCGCTTCCATGAGATGGCTGGCGCGCTCGGCCAGGGCCGTGCGCGCCAGCAGGTAGACGTAGGGATAGAGCGCGAAGGTCAGCACCCAGGCCGCGCCCGCGGTGTTGCGGATCTCGGGGAACATGCGTCCCTGCAGGCCGGTGACCGCGCGCAGCCAGCCCTGCAAGGGGCCGCTGTACTGCAGGAAGTCGGTGTAGGCGTAAGCGATCACATAGGCCGGCATGGCCAGGGGCAGCAGGAGCGCCCATTCAAAGAAGCGCCGACCCGGAAAGTCGAACAGGGTCACGGCCGCGGCCGAGGACAGGCCCACGACGATCACCCCCATGGTCACCAGCAGGCAGAGCCCCACCGTGGTGGCCAGGTAGTCGGGCAGGACGGTGCGCGCCATCTCGCGCAGGATCTCCGTGGCCTGGGCCCCGGGTGCGCCACCGGGCAGCCAGGCGCCCAGGAGCGCGAGCACGGGCAGCATCAGGGCGGCAGTGAAGAGCAGCAGGAAAAGGTGACGAAGCCGGCGCAAGGCCATGAACGGGGCACCCGTGAGGGATAAGGAGCGTAATGAGAATTGTAAGCATCTAAAATGAGCCACCATGTTCCTTGAAGTCTCCAAGCTCGCAGTACGCTACCCCGGCGCGGCCCAGGCCGCAGTGCAGGACGTGTCGCTGGGGCTGCGCGCCGGCGACATCGGCGTGCTGATCGGTCCTTCAGGCTGCGGCAAGACCACACTCTTGCGTGCCGTGGCCGGGCTGGAGCCGGTGAACGGCGGCGAGATCCGCCTCTCGGGCCAGGTGGTGGGCAGCGCCAGCACCCAGCTGGCGCCCGAGGCGCGCCGCATCGGCATGGTGTTTCAGGACTACGCCCTCTTCCCGCACCTGGACGTGGGGCACAACGTGGCTTTCGGCATTCACCAGCTGCCGCGCGCCGAGCGCGCAGCGCGCGTGCAGGAGGTGCTGGCTCTGGTGGGACTGGCAGGCAGCGAGTCGCGTTACCCGCACGAGCTCTCGGGCGGGCAGCAGCAGCGCGTGGCCCTCGCCCGCGCGCTGGCGCCGCGCCCGCAGCTGCTGCTGCTGGACGAGCCCTTTTCCAACCTCGACGTCGAGTTGCGCGAGCGCCTGGCGCACGAGGTGCGCAACATCCTCAAGGCCGCGCAGGCCACGGCCCTGTTCGTCACGCACGACCAGCTCGAGGCCTTCGCCATCGGCGACACCATCGGTGTCATGCACCAGGGCCGCCTGCACCAGTGGGACGATGCCTACACGCTCTACCACCGCCCGGCCACGCGTTTCGTGGCCGACTTCATCGGCCATGGCGTGTTCGCGCCGGCCACCCTGCGCGAAGTGAACCAGCAGATCGTGGTGCAGACGCCGCTGGGCGAGCTGACCGACGTGGCCGAATGCCCCCTGCCCGGTGCGTTTGCCGGCGGCGAATGCGATGTGCTGCTGCGCGCCGACGACATCGTTCACGACGACAACGCGCCCGTGAAGGCCGAGATCATCCGCAAGGCTTTTCGCGGTTCGGAGTTCCTCTACACCCTGCGCCTGGCCGGTGGCCAGACCGTGCTGGCCCATGTGCCCAGCCACCACGACCACAGGATCGGCGAGTGGATCGGCATCCGGCCCGAGGTGGACCATGTGGTCACCTTCGAGCGGGCCTGAGGCTCAGACCGGCGGCGCTTCGCGCAGCTGCATGACCGTGGCGCGCAGTGCCTGCGCCCAGACCCGCCGCTCGCGTCCTTGCGAGTCCTGCACCACGCCAAAGACGATGCGCACCGTGATGCCGCGCGCGCGCACCGTGCGCCAGACCGAACCCAGCAGGGTGTCGTCACCCACATAAGCGGGCGCCCGGCTGCGCTCGCCGCTGCGCGTGTCGATGAACTGCAAGGCCACGGGCTGTACGGGCGCGCCGGCCGCGATGGCGGCCTGCAGCAGGTTGGCGTGAAAGGGCAGCAGGTCCACACCATCACTGGTGGTGCCTTCGGGGAAAACCGCCAGCACGTCACCGGCGCGCAGGCTGTCGGCCATGTGGTGCACCACGCGCATGGCGTCACGGCGTGACTCGCGCTGGATGAAGAGCGTACCCACGCCGCTGGCCAGGGCGCCGATCAGCGGCCAGGCCTGGACGTCGGCCTTGGAGACGAAGCGGCAGAAACGCGCGGCGTGCAGCGAGGTGATGTCCAGCCAGGAGATGTGGTTGGCCACCAGCAGCAAGGGGCCGGGCAAGGCGGCCTCGCCCTGCACTTCGAGCCGGATGCCCAGGCGCGCGAGCATCTCGCGCGACCAGACCTGCACGCGGATGGCGCGCTGCTCCTCACTCAGGCGCGGAAAACGCAGCAGGATGGTCAGCAGGCCCGCGACGATGTGCGTGCTGGCCCGCGCCAGTCGCCAGACCGCACGCAGCCTGGAAACTTCAGGCGGCCTGATAGGCAATCTGCCCACCGACGATGGTGCAGCGCACGCGCGCGGGCAGCTCGTAACCGGCAAAGGGCGTGTGCTTGCCCTGGCTGCGCAGCACTTCAGGCTGCACCGTCCACTCGGCCTGCGGGTCGAAGACGCAGACGTCGGCCACGCCACCCACCACGAGCTGGCCGGCGCTGGCCTGCAGGGTGCCCAGGGCGTTACCCAGCACGCGCGCGGGTTCGCTGCTGAGCACGGCCAGGGCCCGCGTGAGACCCACGCCGCTTTCCTGCCCCCACTTGAGTGCCAGACTCAACAGCAACTCCACGCCGGTGGCGCCGGGTTCGGCCTCGGCAAAGGGCAGCATCTTGGCGTCTTCGTCCACCGGCGTGTGGTCGGAGACCAGGGCGTCGATGGTGCCGTCGGCCAGGGCTTCGCGCAAGGCATCGCGGTCGGCCTGCTGGCGCAGCGGCGGGTTGAGGCGCATGCGGCTGTCGAAGTAACCGATGTCGTTGTCGGTCAGGTGCAGGGAGTTGATGCTGATGTCGCAGGTGACGGGCAGGCCCTGGTCCTTGGCCAGTCTTACCAGGGCCACACCGGCCGCGCTGCTGAGGCGGCACAGGTGCACGCGCGCGCCGGTGGCCCGCATCAGCTCGAAGATGGTGTACAGGGCGATGGTCTCGGCGGCCACCGGCACGCCCGACAGACCCAGGCGCGTGGCCAGCGCGCCGCTGGCCGCCACACCCTGACCCATGTAATGGTCGTTCGGGCGCAGCCAGACCGCGTAACCGAAGGTGCTGGCGTACTGGAAGGCGCGCTGCAGGATCTGGGTGTTGACCAGGGGCACATCGGCCTGGCTGAAGGCCACGCAACCGGACTCGGTAAGTTCGGCCATCTCGGTCAGGATCTCGCCCTGCAGATTGCGCGTGAGCGCGCCGATGGGGAAGACACGCGCCTGGTGCAGCTTCTCGGCGCGGAACTTGAGCATCTCGACCAGGCCCGGCTCGTCGAGCACGGGGTCGGTGTCGGGCGGGCAGGCGAGAGCGGTGACACCACCGGCCACGGCGGCAGCCATCTCGGATTCGAGCATGCCCTCGTGCTCGTGGCCAGGCTCGCGCAGGCGCACCGCCAGGTCCATGAGACCGGGGGCGACGACACAGCCGGCGGCCTCGATCACACGGTTGGGCGCGAAATCGGCCGGCAGCTTGCCGATGGCGACGATGCGGCCGGCGGCGATGGCCAGGTCGGCGATCTCGTCGCGGTTGCTGGCGGGGTCAATGACACGGCCGCCCTTGATCAACAATTTCATTCTGGTTTGCTCCCGCTCACGCTTCGTTACCGGCCACGATGCTCATCACCGCCATGCGCACCGCGATGCCGAAGGTGACCTGCGGCAGGATCACGCTCTGCTTGCCGTCCACCACGGCCGAATCGATCTCCACGCCGCGGTTGATCGGGCCCGGGTGCATGACGATGGCGTCCGGTTTGGCCAGCTGCAGCTTCTCGGGCGTGAGGCCGAAGCTCTTGAAGAACTCCTGGCTGGAGGGCAGCAGCGCGCCGCTCATGCGTTCGTTTTGCAGGCGCAGCATGATGATGACGTCGGCGCCCTTGATACCTTCTTCGAGCGTGTGGCAGACGCGCACGCCCATGGGCGCCATGGCGGCCGGCACCAGGGTCTTGGGGCCGACCACGCGCACCTCGGCGCAGCCCAGGGTGGTGAGCGCGTGGATGTCGGAGCGCGCCACGCGCGAGTGCAGCACGTCGCCGACGATGGCCACCGTGAGGTTGCTGAAGTCTTTCTTGTAGTGCCGGATGGTGTACATGTCCAGCAGGCCCTGCGTGGGGTGCGCGTGGCGACCGTCACCGGCGTTGATCACATGCACGTGCGGCGCCACGTGCTGGGCGATCAGGTAGGGCGCGCCGGATTCGCTGTGGCGCACCACGAAGAGATCGGCCGCCATGGCGCTCAGGTTCGCGATGGTGTCGAGCAGGCTCTCCCCCTTGGAGGCCGAGGAGCGCGCGATGTCGAGGTTGATGATGTCGGCCGACAGGCGCGTGGCGGCGATTTCGAAGGTGGTGCGGGTACGCGTGGAGTTCTCGAAGAAGAGATTGAACACGCTCTTGCCCCGCAGCAGCGGCACCTTCTTGACCTCGCGGTCGCTGACGCTGACGAAGTTGGCCGCCGTGTCCAGGATGTGCGTGAGGATCTCGCGCGGCAGCCCTTCGGTTGAGAGCAGGTGGATCAGCTCGCCGTGCTTGTTGAGTTGGGGGTTGCGTTTGTACAGCATGGGTCTGGTCTGGTCGGTTCGCTCAGTGAGGCAGGGTGCGGGTGGTGTGTTTCATGCCGCCTCCACCTGGAAGCTGAAGCGGTCGCTCTTGTCGCGTGCCAGCGCCAGCGACTGGTCGGCAGCGAGCGCCACGCGCGCGGCGGCGAAATCGGCCTGGATGGGCAGCTCACGCCCGCCACGGTCCACCAGCACGGCCAGTTTGATGTCGGCCGGGCGGCCGTAGTCGAACAGCTCGTTGATGACGGCGCGGATGGTGCGCCCGGTGTAGAGCACGTCGTCGAGCACGATGATCTGCGCCTCGTTGACGTCGAAGGGCAGCACGGTCTGGCCGCCGCCGGACAGGCCGCGCTGGGCAAAATCGTCGCGGTGCATGGCCGAGGAGATGGTGCCGTGCTCACCGGGCAGCTTGAGGTCGCGTTGCAGGCGCTCGGCCAGCCAGGCGCCGCCCGAGGTCACGCCGACCAGGCACGTCTGTGGCGTGCACAGGCCCTGCACGCCGCGAAAAAGCTCGCGGTACAGGGCCTCGGCATCGAGAAACAACGCCCCCACGCTGGCCACTGCGTGTGCTGCGCCGCCCCCCGAGGGGGCCTTCGCGCCTTGGGACGACCCGTCGTCGCTCAGGGTACTCATTCCAGGCTCCTCAAAAACTGCTCCAGGATGACACAGGCCGCTCCCGCGTCGGCATCGGCCGCGCCGGCGGCCAGGGCCTCGGTGGTGCTGTAACGTTCGTCGACCTCGTAGACCGGCAGGCCGAAACGCCCGCGCAGCTGACGCGCGAACTTCTGCGCCCGGGCCGTATTCTCATGCGGCGCGCCGTCGGGGTGGAAAGGCACGCCCACCACCAGGGCGTCGGGCTGCCATTCCTTGAGGCGTTCGGCGATGCGCTCGAAGCGGGCGTCCCCCTCGGCGCGGATGGTGGCTTGGGGCTGGGCCTGGCGCAGCAGGCGGTTGCCGACCGCGACACCGGTGCGCTTGAGACCGAAATCCAGAGCGAGAAAGCTTTGCTGTGCAGCAGGTACGGACGTCACGGCAGGCGCGGACGTTGTACTCATGCGTGCCCCGCATCGGGCGAGAGCATCCAGGCCTGCAGGCCCAGCAGGGACAGGGCCTTGTCGTAGCGCTGGGCCACCGGGGTCTCGAAGATCACGATGGGGTCGGCGTGGACGATGAGCCAGCTGTTTTCGCCGATCTCGGATTCGAGCTGGCCCTGGCCCCAGGCCGAGTAGCCCAGGGAGACCAGCACGCGGCTGGGGCCGGCGCCGGTGGACAGGGCCTCGAGCACGTCGCGTGAGGTGGTCATCTCCAGCCCGCCGGGGATCATCATGGTGGAGGCGTAGACCGGCTCGGGCTTGTCCTCGCCCTCGGCCGGTGGCGGCATGTTCAGCAGGGCCTCGTGCAGCACAAAACCCCGTTCGGTCTGCACCGGGCCGCCGTGGAACACCGGGCTGTCCTTGAGGTCGGCGCGGCCCAGAGGCAGCTCGACCTTGTCGAACAGGCCTTGCAGCTTGATATCGGTGGGTTTGTTGATCATCAGGCCCAGCGCCCCGCGCTCGCTGTGCTCGCAGAGGTAGACCACGCTTTTGGCAAAAGTCTCGTCGGCCAGACCGGGCATGGCGATCAGGAAATGATTCGTGAGGTTGATGGGTGCAGAATCATCGGCCATGCCCTGATTTTAACGGTGATATGCAAAAAACCCTGGATTCCGGTCTGGTCTGGTTCCGCCGCGACCTGCGGGTGGACGATCACGCGGCCTTGCACCTGGCCCTGCAGCAGTGCCGGCGGGTCTACTGCGCCTTTGTTTTCGACCGCGACATCCTCGATCCCCTGCCCCGCGCCGACCGCCGGGTGGCGTTCATCCGTGCCTGTCTGGTCGAGCTGGATGCGGACTTGCGCGCCCTGGCCGGGCAGGAGCGCGCTGGCCTGATCGTGCGCCAGGGCAGCGCCAGCGAGGCCCTGCCGGCCCTGGCCCAGGCGCTGGGCGTGCAGGCCGTGTATGCCGCGCACGACTACGAGCCTCAGGCCCAGGCACGCGACGCCCGCGTGCGCGGCAGCCTGGCCAGCCTGGGCATCGCCCTGCACACCTGCAAGGACCACGTGATCTTCGAGGGCAGAGAGGTCCTCACGGGCGGCGGCACGCCCTACACCGTGTTCACACCTTACAAGAAGGCCTGGCTGGCGCGGCTGCAGGCCACACAACTGCCGGTGTTCGACGTCGGCCCCCTGGCCGCCGGCCTGGCGCCCAGGCCCGAGTCCCTGCGCGACCCCGTGCCCGGCCTGGCCGACATCGGCTTCGAGCCCAGCCACCTGAGCCAGCTCAAGATCCCCGCGGGCAGCAGCGGCGCCCGCCAGCTCTTCGGGGACTTCTTCGAGCGCATGGACCAGTACCACACCACACGCGATTTCCCCGCGCTCAAGGGCCCGAGTTACCTGGGGGTGCACCTGCGTTTCGGCACGGTCTCGCTGCGGCGACTGGTGGGCACGGCCCAGTTGCGCAGTGCCCAGGGCAGCCCGGGGGCGGCCACCTGGCTCAGCGAGCTGGTCTGGCGCGAGTTCTATTGCCAGATCCTGGCCAACTTCCCCCATGTGACTAGCAGCGCCTTCCGCCCTGCCTACGACGCCATCCGATGGGAACAGGGCGCGCACGCCGAAGCGCTGTTTGCAGCCTGGTGCGAGGGCCGCACGGGTTACCCCATCGTCGACGCCGCCATGGCCCAGCTCAACCAGAGCGGCTACATGCACAACCGCCTGCGCATGGTGGCGGGCAGTTTCCTGGTCAAGGATCTCGGCATCAACTGGCAATGGGGTGAGCGTTACTTCGCCGAGAAGCTCAATGACTTCGACCTGGCGGCCAACAACGGCGGCTGGCAGTGGGTGGCTTCCAGCGGCTGTGATGCCCAGCCCTGGTTTCGCATCTTCAACCCGATCAGCCAGAGCAGGAAATTCGATCCTCAGGGCCGTTTCATCCGGCGCTACCTGCCGCAGCTGGCCGCCCTGCCTGACGCCGCGCTGCACGCGCCCTGGCTGGCCAGCCCCGTGGAGCTGGCGGCAGCCGGCGTGACCCTGGGCAGCGGCTACCCGCAGCCACTGGTGGCGCACGACGAGGCGCGCGCGCAGACCCTGGCGCGCTACGCCGTGGTGCGCAAAAACGGGGAGAAGGAAGAAGACTGAGCCACGCAGCCGGGCCTCGTGGCTCGGGGACAGAGCCTGTTCACGGTCTTAGGCCGGAACGGCCTGCGTGCAGTAGTGTTTCACCAGGCCCAGCAACTCGTCTTCGCCGTAGGGCTTGCCCAGATAGTGGTTCACACCCAGCTCCTTGGCATGCTCACGATGCTTCTCGGCAATGCGCGAAGTGATCATGATGATGGGCAGGTCGCGCAGCTTGGCGTCGGCGCGGATGTTGCGCGCCAGGTCGAAGCCGTCCATGCGCGGCATCTCGATGTCGGACAGCACCACGGCCGGACGTTCCTCGGCCAGGCGTTCGAGTGCCTGCAGGCCGTCGGCCGCCATGGACACACGGTAGCCCTCGCGGCGCAGCAGGCGCTGCGTGACACGACGCACGGTGATGGAGTCGTCCACCACCAGCACCAGGGGCAGTTCGCCGCCCGCACTGGGCAGCACTGTCTGTGCGGCCGCCTGCAAGCGCATCTCGCCGGGGGTCTGCGCCGCCAGCGTGGTGGCCTGCTGGAGTTCGTAGGCCTTCTCGCCGAACACGGTGGCCAGCGCGACCGGGTTGTAGATCAGCACCACGGCGCCGGAAGCCAGCACCGACATGCCGGCCAGACCCGGCAGGCGCGAGAGCTGCGGCCCCAGGTTCTTCACCACAACTTCCTGGTTGCCCAGCACTTCGTCCACGTGGATGGCCAGGCGTTGACCGGCGCTGCGCAGCAGCACCACCGGCTGGGTCTTGCCCGCGTGCTCGTAGCTGCGGGCCGAGGCCTGCAAGAGCGCACCAGACCAGAAGAAAGGCACTGTCTCGCCGCCGTAATCGATGCTGCCCTGGGCGTAGGCCTGCTCCAGATCGACATGGCTGAGGCGGCGCACGATTTCGACCAGATTGGCCGGCACGCCCACACTCAATTCACCCATGCGCAGCATGATCACCTGCGTCACGGCCGTGGTCAGGGGCAGCACCAGCTTGAAGCTGGTGCCCGCGCCGGCCGTGGTGGCGGTCTCGATGCGCCCCCCCAGGGCCTGCACTTCGGAGCGCACCACGTCCATGCCGATACCGCGTCCGGCCAGTTCGGTCACGCTGGCTGCCGTGGAGAAACCGGGCATGAAGATCATGTTCGCCGCGTCGGCGTCGCTGAGCGACTGGCCTGGCGCCACCAGGCCCTGGGACAGGGCCTTCTCGCGGATGCGCGGCAGATCGAGGCCGGCGCCGTCGTCGCTGAAGACGACCGAGACGTCATTGCCTTCCTGGTGCAGGCTGATGGTGATGGCGCCGGCGGCCGGTTTGCCGGCCGCTTCGCGCTGCTGCGCCGTCTCAATGCCGTGCGCGACGGAATTGCGCAGCATGTGTTCGAAGGCGGGTGTCATGCGGTCAAGCACGCCACGGTCAATTTCCATGGTGCCGCCGGTGATATCGAGCTTGACCTGCTTGCCCGAGTCCTTGGTGGCCTGGCGCACCACGCCGTACAGGCGTTCGGAGATGCCTTCGAATTCCATCATGCGCGTGCGCAGCAGGTCGCGCTGCAGTTCGCGCGTCTGGCGGCCCTGGGCGATCAGGTCGTCTTCCGTTCCGGTGATGGTCTGCTGCAGATTGCGCTGCACGGTGGCCACGTCGTTGACCGACTCGGCCATCATGCGGGTCAGTTCCTGCACGCGCGTGAAACGGTCGAACTCCAGCGGGTCGAAGCCCTGGGCCGTGTCCTTGGCCTGGGCCAGACGCGACTGCATCTGCGATTCGGCCTGCAGTTCGACATCGCGCAGATGGGTGCGCAGACGGTCCAGGTTGGCGGTGAGCTCGTCGAGCGAACCATTGAGCTGGCCCAGGCGGGCATCGAGCCGGCTGCGGGTGATCATCACCTCGCCGGCCTGGTTGACCAGGCGGTCCAGCAATTGCGAGCGCACCCGCACGGTCTGGCCCGGGGATGAGCGTGTTGCGGGCGTCGGCAATTTGGCCGGCGTCGCCGGCGCCATGACCGGCCGCACTGCCGGCGCAGGACGCGGGGCGGCTGCGGGCTGGGGCGCAGCCGCTGGCGGTACGGCTTTCGGAACTTCCCGCAGCGGCGGCGCAGCGCTGGCCACCAGGGCCGCAGCGGGGGTTTCTTCCTGAGGGCCGCCGCGGCAGAGTTCGTCAAAAACTTCTTGCACACGGTCGTAGCGCGCGAGCATGGGGTCGATCTGCGCGGCCTGGATGAAGTCGCTGCCCATCTGCTCGATGGCCGACTCCATGCGGTGCGCCAGCTCACCCAGGCGCATGGCTCCGGCCAGGCGGGCGCTGCCCTTGAGGGTGTGCAGTACACGCAGCACGTCCAGGCGCGCGCGGCCGTCGTCGGGCCGACCTGACCACTGGCGCAGGGACGAAGCCAGCTGGGGCATGAGTTCAGCGGCCTCTTCCTCGAAGATCGGGAACAGGTCGGGGTCGATCACATCGACGGCGTCGATATCCTCGTCGCTGTCATCGGCCACTGCCACGATCTTGGCAGCCCCCGGCAGGGGCGCGACAGCGGCGGGCGGCGGCGACACGGCGACAGGCCCGGCTGGCGCAGGTGCCGAGAAGTCGAAGCTGAGGTCGCCCAGGTCCAGGTCGGGATCCTCGATGACGGTCAGGGCCGGCTGGGCGCTGCCTGGCTCCATGGCATCAAGCTGGGCGAATTCGGTCCCCAGGATCTGATTCAGCGCTTCAACCAGCCCGGGCTCGGGCGACTTCAGGAAACCGGCCGCAAACTGGTGCAGAAGATGCCGGATGTCATCGGCCGCAGCCACAAAAACCTGGGCGTGCTCAGGCAGGCCCTGGCCGTGCAACTGCACGTGCTGCATGGATTGTTCCAGCGCACGGGCGATCTCGGACAGCGCGGAGAAGCCCACCGTGGCCGAACTGCCACCCAGCGAATGCGCCAGCGCGATGGCGCTGTCGGGCACGGGGTTGTGCAGCTCAAGCGACCATTCGTTGAGCTCGGTCAGCAATCGGCGCGACCATTCGTCGGCCTCGTTGAGAAAGACGTTGTACAAAGGAATGCCGATGCGCAGCGTTCCGATGACCTTGACCTGCTCGTCCGGCGTTTCGGCCGGGGTGGGCGCCGGCAGGTCGAACTCGAAGCCCTCAATCCCGGCGGCCTTTGTATCGGGCACATCCGGCAGGTCATCGTGCATGGAACCGGTCGCGGTATCGGCCCAGTTGTTCTGCAGCTCCGGCAGTTCAAAGGCCGGCAATTCGGTCGGCTCGGCCAGGCGCGTCGTCGCCCAGTCTTGGCTCGCGCCCTCTTTCAGCGGGGACAGATCTTCAGGACCGGCCAGACTGGTAGGTGCCCAGTCGAGGGACAAGCCGAGCTCGCCGTCCTGCCTGGCCGGAGGCTCGCTCACACGTGCAGGCGGCTGCGCGGCCTGGGGCACATTGGACAGACTGCTGAAGTCGATGTCGCCGATCTCCCCCATCGGTTCGACGACGGCTTGTTTGGCCGGCTTGCCAGGGGGCTTGGCATCGACCGACTCCATATCGAACATCCGGGTCGATTCGAAATCGACAGGGGGCGGCTCTTCGGTGAGCGGGGGCAGTTCAGGAACCGGAGGCACAGCCACGGCAGGTGCAGCCTGGGGCGCAGGCGCAGCAACCGGCAGGTCCAGCGCAACGAACCTGCCATCCGTGCGCATGGCGTCGGCCGACTGGCGGAAGGGCGCAGCACTCCAGCCGGCATCCTTGCCGGTGGCGATGTCCTCGACCCACTGCCCCAGGCCTTGCAAGGCGGTATTGGAGAGTTGCAGCAATTCCGGACGGGCCGGCTTCTGCTCGGCCAGCCAGCCGTTCATCATCTGCTCCATGGCCCAGGCGGCTTCGCCGAACTCGTTGAAGCCGACCATGCGCGAACTGCCCTTGAGGGTATGGAAGGCGCGGCGCAGCGTGGTCTGCTGCGACAGATCGGCAGGGTCCCCCAGAAGGGCCAGGACCGCATCCTGTCCGTTGTGCACCACTTCGCGGGCCTCGTCCAGGAAAATGTCGCGCAATTCGGCGCCATCATCGTCGGCGGCATCGACAGCAACCGGGGCGGCTGAGGGCGCCGGCGCAGCCGGCGCTGCGGGGCGGGCAAGCGGCACGGGGGCGGCGGCGGGTACAGGCGCGGTCGGGGCCTCGGGAGCCACGGCCGCCACTTCGCGCTCGCGGCCCATGAGGGGCTTGAATTCACCGAGGTCCTCGTCGTAGACGAAAAGCTTCTTGGCCAGGGCACGCTGGTAGCTCAGCATGTCGATCAGGAAACCCAGGGCGCCCAGGCTGTTGCCGAATTTCTCGAACACACCGGTTCGCGCCGAGTCCTCGTCGATGTTGTCGACCAGGAACTTCTCGACGGTATCGCGCATGCGCACGGTGGCCAGAGAGGCCTGGTCCAGCCCCAGCACCGAGAACACGCCGCGCATCTGCGCCAGCTGGTTGGGAACGTCGTTGAGCGGCGCCTTGTCCTTGGGGCTTCGGAAGAAGGTATCGAGCGACTTCTCGATCTCGGTCAGGCTGCTGCGCAGTTCCTCGACCACGCTGCCCATGGTCTGGCGGTCGCTGACGCGGCGGTACAACTCCTCCATCCAGGGTTCGAGCGCCTCGGGCTGTCCGCCTGCGACCACATGGTCCAGGCGACGCGCCAGCCGGTCGCTGCGCTCCTTCATGCTGGCATCGGTCGGATCCATGTCCTCGTACGCGGCATCAAGGTACAGGATGGAGGTCGCCACTTCCATGGCCACCGGCGTGCTCGGGGGTTCACCTGAGCGCACCGTGCCATCCACGGCCTTGAGCAGGGCGCGCGCCAGTTCCTTGTTCTCGGGGTGCAGCTTGAGCAGCGACTCGCCCACCAGGGTGAACTGTTCGGACACCACCTTAAGGCGGTTGGTGTCACCGCCGGAGAGGGCCGACCAGGTTTCGGTGGCGGTGGCGATGCGCTTGCGCGCCTGCACCAGCACGGCCGGATCGAAACGGCCGTACTGCGGCGTATCGTAGTTGACGGGCTTGGTCTGGGTCAGGCCATAGGCCAGCCTGACAGCGTTCAACACCGGTGCGGCCTGCGCATCGGCGGGGACGGCCTGGGCGCAGAAGAACAGCAGGTCCTGGGCCAGCCGGTCCGAGACTCCGGCCGAACCCTTGGCCAAGCTGGTGTACTGCATGAGTACACGCGAGGCGGCGCGCTTGACGTAGACGTCGGAGGGGCACAGCTTGAGCGCCATGGACTCGAAGTAGGCGGCGCAGATCTTCCAGAAAGAACGCACCTCCAACGCCTGCTGGCCTGCGGCCAGCCCCAGGCAGATGTCGCGCAGGGCCTGGGACGAGGACACGCTGCCGGTCTTGACCACCTTGAGCACGGCCGAGTCCAGCTGGGAGCGCAACCCCGCGTCGTAGCCCAGGGGCTGGGCTGCGGCTGGCGTATCGGCGTCGATCCAGCGCCAGGCATGGGCCCAGAGTTCGGCCGGGTGGACGCGCTCCTCGCCAACCAGCTCCAGGATGTCACGGTATTGCGGGAACAGGGCCACGGCCGAAGCCGCCTTGCCGCGCAGCACGCTTTCCAGGTATTCGATCAGGGCAAAACTGGCGCGCTCGACCTTGGTCGCAGCGTCCTCGCTGCAGGACTCGGGGCGCTCGACGAATTTCTGCGCCAGCGCCTCCATGGACCGCAGCACCTTGGCCGGCTCGGGCAGGCCCACCATTTCCAGGGCACCCACGGCCTGGTGCAGTTGCTGGCGCGCGATGCGCAGCTGGCTGGCGTCCAGCGACTCCAGATCGGAGCCGCGGGCCAGTTCGGCGTCGCGCACGAAACGACGGATGGCCTTGCTGGCGCCATCGAGCGATTTGCGCAGCTCGTCCAGCACCCAGGCCAGGGGCCCCAGGTCGTTGACCGGCTGATCGTTGTCGCCGCTAGCGGCTGCGAGGGCTTGCATGGATACGTCGCTCCTGCGGGTGACCGGCGCCTGAGGGGATCAGGAAATCTTGAATCGCGCCACCGACTGGCGCAGCTCTTCGGCCATGCGCGAGAGTTCGCGCACCTGGGCCGCCGTGGCGCGGGTACCTTCACCGGTCTGCTCCGTCACGGCAAAGATGTGCTGGATGTTGTCGGCCACCACGCTGGCCATCGCGGCTTCCTTGGAGGTCGAATCGGAAATCTGCTCGATCAGCTCGGCCAGCCGGCGCGACACGCGGTCGATCTCGGTCAGCGCGGTACCGGCGTTGTCGGAGAGTCGGGCCCCTTCGACCACACCCTGCGTGGAACGCTCCATGGCGGCCACGGCGTCCTGGGTGTCGGTCTGAATCGCCTTCACCAGCGCCGAGATCTGGCGCGTGGCGTCCGCGGAGCGTTCGGCCAGTCGCTGCACTTCTTCCGCCACCACCGAGAAGCCGCGGCCGGCTTCACCGGCGGACGCGGCCTGGATGGCGGCGTTCAGGGCCAGCACGTTGGTCTGTTCGGTAATGTCCGAGATCAGCTCGGTGATTTCACCGATCTCCTGCGAGGATTCGCCCAGGCGCTTGATCCGCTTGGAGGTGTCCTGGATCTGGTCACGGATGGAGTTCATACCACCGATGGCATCCTGCACGGCCTTGAGGCCGGACTCGGCAGCCTGCAGCGACTGACGCGCCACCGCGGCCGATTCCTGCGCCTGATGCGACACCTGGTTGATGCGGGTCGACATGTCCACGACGGAGCGGCCGGTTTCACGGATCTCGTGCAGTTGTTCGTTGGAGGCGGCCAGCAGCTCGGTGGACGTCTGGTCCACCTCGGCCGTCGTCTGCGCCACCTGGGCCGCCGTGTTCTGCACGTTGCCCACCAGCAGTCGCAACTCTTCCACCGTGTAGTTCACCGAGTCGGCGATGGCGCCCGTGATGTCCTCGGTCACCGTGGCCTCCTGCGTCAGGTCGCCTTCGGCCACCGTCTGCAGTTCGTTCATCAGTCGCAGAATGGCCGCCTGGTTGGCGTCGTTGACGCGCTTGGCTTCCTGCTCCTGGCGTTCGGCTTCGAGTCGCTGCGCTTCGGCCATCACCTGGCGGCGACGGCTGTCCATCAGCTGCACGCGGGCCAGACCGGCCGCGCAGATCAGCGCGAAGACGGCAGCGGCGATCAGGGACAGCAGCGAGGTGGTCCCCAGACCGGTGCGTGCGGCCAGATCGGCCTGCAGAGTCTCCAGGTCGCGGCGCAGGGGCTCGCTGTCGTTGATCACGGTGATCTGCGCGCTGCGCGCCGAAACCAGGCCCTGCAGATTGCCCAGAATGGCGCCGGCCTGCGTGCGGGTCTGCTCGTAGAGCTTGATCAGGGCTTCGATCTGCTCACGCGTCTGCGCGTCCTTGGAGGCATTGAGACGCAGCTCGGGGCTGCCGTCGAGCAGGCCCTGCGCGATTTCCTTGAAGGAGTTCAGGTCCTTGCCCAGCAGGAACACGGCCTCCGGGCTCACGCCTTCGGCCGTCAGGAATTCGTTGGAGGACTTGCCGATACGCTGGGTCAGCATCACCAGCTGGCCGGCCGCGGAAATCTCCGCGGCGCTGGCGTTCTGCTGCAGCTTGAGCGAGGACACGGTCTCGGCGATTTCCAGCAGGTCGGAGGACTGGCGGTTGATCGTGCGCAGGGCGGCGCCGACCTGGGTCAGGATCTTCTCCTGCGCCACGATGGCCGCCGCGCTCTTTTCGGCGCGCTCCATCAAGGGGAAGATCTTCTCGAGCTGGGGCAGCAGATCGGCGTCGATGGGCTCCAGGCGCATAGCGAAGTCGCTGTCGCGCAGGCCCTTGACGGAACGCACCAGATAACCCGAGCTTTCCTTCACCTCGGCGAAGGCCTGGGGCACACCCACCAGCGCCTGCGACACCGATTTGGCCAGACGCTGCGACTGCATGAGGGACTGGCCCGTGGCGTTCAGCTGCTGCGCCACCCGGTCGGCGGCCGTCAGCGCGACGAAGGCGATGGCCCCCAGGATCACCAGCGCCAGACCCAGCAACCACCACAGCAGACGCTGCTGCTCGGCAATCGGACGCTTCCCCAGCAGCGGCACGCTGACCAGGTCGTCCTGGTCCAGCGGGGCCGGCGCGGGCAGGTCCTGCAACCGGGTGTCGTTTACCTTCCCGGGATCTGCCCCACGTTGCGGCTGCAGACCGGACAGGTCGTCAGGCATGGCCAGACTCAGGCCGACACTCTGCTCCGAGTCAGGTGTCTTCTTGGCAAAGAGATGGGTCAGTTTGTTGAGGACGGACATGGTGCAACCTTAGAAATTGACTTAGGCACTGATGCTCAGAAACTCGGCCATTTGCGAGAGCTGCTGCAGATTGATTTCCTGCCAGCGGCTGCCGTCGACATCGACATAACGATTGCCGAAATAGGGGGGTGCGTCTTCCGGCGGCGGCTCGGAGCCCGAGAACGCCCCGACATGGCGCAAACCCGCCAGAGAATCGATCAGCAGGGAGCAGTTGATCTCCAGGGCGGCATTGAGGGTGACGACACTGGCCTCGGTCCAGTACTGCTCGGACCGCGCCGGCGCCTGGCCGGCGATGAAAGCTGCCAGGTCCACCACCCCGTACAGGCCGCCCCGCAGATTGACGACCCCCAGAAACCAGGACTGCGAATAGGGCACCGCCTGCACCGTCGGCAGCGGAAAAATCTCGCCCGACTGGGCCAGAGGCAGCAGGTAGTCCTGCCCCCCCGCGCGCACCGCCAGCCACGAAATGGAGAGACCCTCGGCCTTGGCCGCTTGCAATCGGCTAGCAAGTCGTGACTGCAGGTCTCTGAGAGCTTCGCGATTGGCCATGGGTCGTGAATCAGCCCAGTGCCTTGATCTTGCCCAGCAATTCGGCCTCGTCCACCGGCTTGGTCACATAATCCCGCGCGCCCTGGCGCATGCCCCAGACGCGGTCGGTCTCCAGGTTCTTGCTGGTGCAGATGATGATCGGAATCTCGGCGTATTCGGGCGTGCGGTTGATGGCGCGCGTGAGCTGGAAGCCGTTCTGCCCCGGCATGACCACGTCCATGAGGATCAGGTCGGGCTTGTCTTCGGCCAGGCGGCGGAACGCGTCGTCGGCATCCTCGGCCGTCTTCACGGCCATGCCGTTTTTCTGGAGCAAATCCGTCAGAAACATCAATTCCGTCTTGGAATCGTCCACGATCAAAACTTTGCGTATCGGCATCAATTCACTCCTTGCGAGACTATGCCAAACTGCTGTACGGCCTGCAACAGTTGGTCTTTGGTAAACGGCTTGGTCAGGTAGTCCTGCGCCCCGACCATGCGGCCACGCGCCTTGTCAAACACACCGTCCTTGGACGAGAGCATGACCACCGGCACCGAGGTGAACTTGGCGTTGCGCTTGATGATGGCGCAGGTCTGGTAACCATCGAGGCGAGGCATCAGGATGTCGCAAAAAATCAGGTTGGGCTGGTAATCGTTGACCTTGGCCAGGGCATCGAAGCCATCTTCGGCCAGCATCACTTCGTGGCCACCCTGCTTGAGAAAGATCTCGGCGCTGCGGCGGATCGTGTTGCTGTCATCGATCACGAGGACCTTGAGGGGCGATTCTTGCGTGCTCACTGAGCGCTACTCCTGATTACGGCTGACTGAAGCGATGACGGTCACCCTCTTCCAGACACAGCCTCAGATCTGAACCATTTCGAAATCCTCCTTGCGCGCACCGCACTCAGGACAGGTCCAGTTCATGGGCACATCGGCCCAGACGGTACCCGGCGCTATGCCATGCTCCGGATCGCCGGCCGCCTCGTCATAGATCCAGCCACAAATCAGACACATCCAGGTTTTCTTATCACTCACAGCTTACGGGACCTTCGAATAGAATGCAATATTGTACAAAGTGAAAACCACTCTCGAACGGCTTTCGCGCAACGACTTGCCGTATTCTGCCTGATGCCCATCACAGGCCAGCCCATGCAAACCCCAGTCCCCGAGGAAAACGAGCACGACCCGAGCCTGCCGCCGTGTGTGCTGGTGTTCAATGCCAACGACCCCAGCGGTGCGGGCGGCCTCTCCGGCGACGTATCCGCGATCGCCTCGGCCGGCGCCCATGCGCTGCCCGTGATCACCGGTGCCTACGCCCGCGACACGGCGGAGACCTTCGACCATTTCCCCTTCGACGAGGAGGTGGTGACCGAGCAGGCGCGCGGCCTGCTCGAGGACGTGACCGTGCAGGCCATCAAGGTCGGTTTCGCCGGCACGCCCGAGAACCTCAGCGCCATCGCCGAGATCGCCACCGACTACCCGGACATCCCGCTGATCGCCTACATGCCCGACCTGTCCTGGTGGAACGAGGTGCAGATCGACCTCTACCTGGACGCCTTCCAGGAGCTGGTTTTACCCCAGACGACAGTGTTGGTCGGAAACCACAGCACCCTGTGGCGCTGGCTGCTGCCCGACTGGGACGGCGAGCGCAGCCCGACGGCGCGCGACATCGCCCGTGCCGCCGGCGAATACGGCGTGCCCTACACCCTGGTTACCGGCATTCCCGCCCCCGAACAGCACATCGACAATGTGCTGGCCTCACCGCAAACCGTGCTGGCCAGCGAGAAGTTCGAGCGCTTTGAAGCCGTTTTCTCAGGCGCCGGCGACACCCTGACGGCCACGCTGAGCGCACTGATTGCCAGCGGCTGCGACCTGACCGAAGCCTTCGCTGAGGCTCTGGCTTACCTGGACCACTGCCTGGACGGCGGCTTTCGCCCCGGCATGGGCAACGTGATCCCCGACCGCCTGTTCTGGGCCCAGGCCGACCTCGACGACAGCGATGATGCCGACGACGGGCTGCCGGGCCCGGCCTCCCCATTGGATCTACCCCCCCATGACACCCAGCACTGACCGCAACGAAACCCTGTTCGAGCGCGCCAGGCGCGTCATCCCCGGTGGCGTGAACTCGCCCGTGCGCGCCTTTCGCGCCGTCGGCGGCACGCCGCGCTTCGTGCAGCGCGCCCAGGGCGCTTATTTCTGGGACGCCAACGGCAAGCGCTACATCGACTACATCGGTTCCTGGGGCCCCATGATCCTGGGCCACGGCCACCCTGCCGTGGTCGAGGCCGTGCAGCAGGCCGTGACCGAGGGCTTCTCCTTCGGCGCCCCGACCGAGCGCGAGATCGAACTCGCCGAGGAAATCCTGAAGCACGTGCCCTCCATGGAGATGGTGCGTCTGGTCAGCTCGGGCACCGAGGCCGGCATGAGCGCCATCCGCCTGGCGCGCGGCGCCACCGGGCGCAGCAAGATCATCAAGTTCGAGGGCTGCTACCACGGCCACGCCGACGCCCTGCTGGTCAAGGCCGGCTCGGGCCTGGCCACTTTCGGCAACCCCACCAGCGCCGGCGTGCCGGCCGAGGTGGTGCAGCACACCCTGGTGCTCGAGTACAACAATGTGCAGCAGCTGGAAGAAGCCTTCGCCCTGCACGGCAAGGAACTCGCCTGCCTGATGATCGAACCGATCGCCGGCAACATGAACTTCGTGCGCGCCTCGGCGCCCTTCATGCAGCGCTGCCGTGAACTCTGCACACAGTACGGCGCCCTGCTGGTGTTCGACGAGGTCATGACGGGTTTTCGCGTGGCCCTGGGCAGCGCGCAGAGTGTCTATGCCCAGGCCATCCCGGGCTTCCAGCCCGACATCACCGTACTGGGCAAGGTCATCGGCGGCGGCATGCCGCTGGCGGCCTTCGGCGGGCCGCGCGCGCTCATGGAACAGATGGCCCCGCTGGGCCCGGTCTACCAGGCCGGCACGCTCTCGGGCAACCCGGTCGCCACGGCCTGCGGCCTGGCCACGCTGCGCGAGATCGCCAAGCCCGGTTTCTTCGACGCGCTGTCGGCCAAGACGCGCACGCTGATGGACGGCTTGAAGAAAGCCTCCGCCACCGAAGGCGTGGCTTTCAGTGCCGACTGCGAAGGCGGCATGTTCGGCTTCTTCCTGCTGCCGCAACTGCCGCAGAACTACGCCACGGTCATGAAAACCGAGGGCGCCAGGTTCAACCAGTTGTTCCACGGCCTGCTGGACCGTGGCATCTATATCGCGCCGGCCTTGTACGAAGCCGGCTTCGTGAGCGCCGCGCACAGCGCGGAAGACCTCGAAGTCACCATCGCGGCGGCGCAGCACGTGTTCAAGGCACTGCGCGGCTGAGTCGTCAGCGTTTTTTCAGCAGCAGGTGGCGCGTCAGACCGAAGCGGGCAAAGTCGGCGTCGAACGTCACCAACCGCAGACCGGCCGCCTCGGCCGTGGCGGCCAGCCAGGCGTCGGTCCACAGCCGGGCCGGCAGCGGCGGCTTGGTGGTGGCGGCAAAGCGATCCAGCAGCTTGTCGGCATCGGGCGGCTCGGGCAGCAGACCGATGTCGGGCACCTCGCTCCACTGGCGGTACAACCGCAAAGCCTGGGGTAAGGCCAGCGCCCCCTTGCCCACCACCTTGGGTTGACACAGCAAGCGCACCAGCCCCAGCATGGTGGTACGGCAGAACCACAGGCGCGTGTCCTGCGCCCGCGCCTCCTGCCAGTAGGCGCGCGCGGCCGCGTGAAACGGGTGTTCGCGCACGGCCAGCGCCAACCAAACATTGATGTCGGGCAGATCGCCCGAGGCGAGTATCCAGCCGGGCGCCGGCGGCTCGCTGACGCGCCAGCTCGCGCCGGGGCGGCCCGCCTCAGTCATCCAGCCGCTCGGCCAAAGCCGCGTTGCTCAGTTGCCTGGCGCTCAGCGCCATGGGCGCGCCCAGCGAGATGCTGGGCAAGTCATTCTTCGCGCTACTGCGTTTGTCCAGCGGTGGCGCGGCCAATCCGCGCTCGACCAACGAAATCACCAGCTCACGCAGCGTCCGCCCTTCCAGGGCCGCGCGGGCCTTGAGGTGGCGAAACAGGGAGTCGGGCAGGTCGAGCGAGGTACGCATAAATGCATTTTTGCATAAAGGCGCGCACCAATCAAGTGACTGTATTCCGCCAGCACCTTGCCTGATCTTTGAAATTTCACGCCACCACCTCGCCCAAGGCGGGCGGCGTGAAACAGGGGGCACAAGGCGAGGCAGCGAGTTCGGCAATGGAAGAGCGTCAGAGCCGCTTGCGCTTGCGCTTGCCCCTCACCCCAGCCCTCTCCCCAGAGGGGTGAGGGTGAAGGCGCAGATCAGTGGCGGAAGTGGCGCACGCCGCTAAAGACCATCGCGACACCGCGCTCGTCCGCTGCGGCTATGACTTCCTGGTCGCGCATGGAGCCGCCGGGCTGGATCACGCAGCTCGCGCCAGCGTCCACCACCACATCCAGGCCATCGCGGAAGGGGAAGAAGGCGTCGCTGGCCACCACCGTGCCCTGCAGCGAGAGCTGGGCGTGCTGGGCCTTGATGCTGGCGATGCGCGCCGAGTCCAGGCGGCTCATCTGGCCCGCGCCCACGCCCATGGTCATGCCGTCCTTGCAGAAAACGATGGCATTGCTCTTGACGAACTTGGCCACCTTCCAGGCGAAGAGCAGGTCTTCGAGCTCTTGCTCGGTCGGCGCCTTTTTCGTCACCACCTGGAGGTCGCCGCGCTGCAGCTCATGGGTGTCAGCGGTCTGGATCAGCAGGCCCGAGCCCACGCGCTTCACGTCGTGCGAGTTCAGGCCGCGCTCCCAGGCTGTCTTGCCGTCGCGCTTCACACCCTCGAGCGAGATCTGCAACACGCGCACATTGGCCTTGGCCTTGAACAGCGCCAGTGCCTCGGGTGTGTAGGCCGGCGCCATCAGCACCTCGACAAACTGCTTGCTCACGGCCTGCGCGGCCGCCAGGTCCACCGGGCGGTTGAAGGCGATGATGCCGCCGAAGGCCGACGTCGGGTCGGTCTGGAAGGCCTTGCTGTAGGCCTCGAGCGGTCCAAGCCCCAAGGCCACGCCGCAGGGGTTGGCGTGCTTGACGATCACGCAGGCCGGCGTCTCGAAGGTCTTCACGCATTCCCAGGCTGCGTCGGCGTCGGCGATGTTGTTGTAGCTCAGCTCCTTGCCCTGCAGCTGTTGGGCCGAGACCAGGGAACCGGGGGCCGGGTAGAGATCACGATAGAAGGCCGCGGACTGGTGCGGGTTCTCGCCGTAACGCAGGTCCTGCAGCTTGATGAAGTTGCTGTTGGACTGGCCCGAGAAGGCAGCGTGTGTGCCGTCCTCGTTGATGGCCGACAGGTAGTTGCTGATGGCCGCGTCGTAGTTGGCGATGCGGTTGAAGGCCGCCACGGACAGCGCGAAGCGCAGCTTGTCCGAGAGCTCGCCGTTTTTCTTCAGCTCGTCGAGCACGGTCGGGTACTGCGAGGCGTCGGTCAGCACGCCCACGTCCTTCCAGTTCTTGGCCGCGCTGCGCACCATGGCCGGGCCGCCGATGTCGATGTTCTCGATGGCGTCTTCCAGCGTGCAGCCGGGTTGGGCCACGGCGGCCTCGAAGGGGTAGAGATTGACCACGAGCAGGTCGATGGTGTCGATGTTGTGCGCCTTGAGCGCGGCCATGTGCTCGGGCACGTCGCGCCGCGCCAGCAAGCCGCCATGCACCTTGGGGTGCAGGGTCTTGACGCGGCCGTCCAGCATCTCGGGGAAGGCCGTGACTTCGGCCACCTCGGTCACGGGCAGTCCCTTGTCGGCGAGCAGCCTGGCGGTGCCGCCGGTGGAAATGAGCTTGATGCCCAGAGCGTGCAGGGCCTGGGCGAATTCGACGATGCCGGTCTTGTCGGAGACGGAAAGGAGTGCGTTCATGGGAGGGGAGGTTGAGCGTTTGGCGTTGAGGGTTGAGCGAGGGACGGGGCGGGGAGGGTGTTCACGCTCGACACTGAACGCCCGACGCCGAACCTCATTTCAGGAGCTTGTGTTCGACCAGCTTCTTGCGCAGGGTGTTGCGGTTCAGGCCCAGCCAGAGCGCGGCGCGCGACTGGTTGTGCTCGGCCTGCTGCATCACCACTTCCAGCAAGGGCTTCTCGACGATGCGTACCAGCATGTCGTACATGCCGTCGGGTTCGGTGCCGCGCAAATCCTTGAAATAAGCTTCCAGGCTCGTACGCACGCATTCTTCGATCTGTTTTTTGCTCATGCGGCCAGCTCCATCTGCGCTTCGTCCCTGTCTTCAGAGGCGTCCGCCACGGCCACGGGCATGCGGTCCATGTGGGCGCCCAGTCCATCAAAAAATTCCGCCACGGCCAGCACCTGGGCCTGGCTGTCTTCCAGCGTGTTCATGCGGGCGCGGAAAGCCTCACCGCCCGGCAAGGCCTTGACATACCAGCCGATATGCTTGCGCGCGCTGCGCACGCCGGTGTATTCGCCGTAGAGCGCGTAGTGCTCTGCCAGGTGCTCCAGCAGCAGGCGCCGGACTTCGACCACCAGCGGCGGCGCCAGGTATTCGCCCGTGGCCAGGTAGTGGCCGATCTCGCGAAAGATCCAGGGTCGCCCCTGGGCGGCGCGGCCGATCATCAACGCGTCGGCGCCGGTCGCGCGAAGCACGGCCTGCGCCTTCTCGGGCGAGGTGATGTCGCCGTTGGCCACCACGGGAATGCGCAGCGCGGCCTTGACGGCGGCGATGGTGTCGTATTCGGCCACGCCCTTGTAGCCCTGCTCGCGCGTGCGGCCGTGCACCGTGACCATCTGCACGCCGGCGCTTTCGGCGGCACGCGCGATGGTCAACGCATTCTTTTCGGTCTGGCACCAGCCCGTGCGCATCTTCAGCGTCACGGGCACGTTGCGGGGCGCGCAGGCGGCCACCACCGCCTCGACGATCTTCAGCGCCAGCGTCTCGTCCTGCATCAGGGCCGAACCGGCCCATTTGTTGCAGACCTTCTTGGCCGGGCAGCCCATATTGATGTCGATGATCTGGGCACCGCGTTCGATGTTGTAGGCGGCGGCCCCGGCCATCATGGCCGCGTCGGTGCCCGCGATCTGCACCGCGATGGGCCCGGCCTCGCCCTCGTGGTTGGCGCGGCGCGAGGTCTTGAGGGTGTTCCAGAGGTCCTTGCGCGAAGTCACCATCTCGCTGACCGCGTACCCCGCCCCCAGCGCCTTGCACAGGCTGCGGAAGGGCCGGTCCGTCACGCCCGCCATCGGGGCCACGAACAGGGTGTTCGGCAGTTCGAAGGAGCCGATGTGCATGCGGTTGTGGAGGAAAGATAGACCAATGAAAAATGCCGCCGTCAGAACTGGCAGCAGCCGGGCCGCGTATTTTAGCTGCACAAAATTTCAGCAATTGAAATCAGACTGCATCGTGTGCCGGAGCCTGCCTATACTGCCAGGGCCTGCTCACACTCATTTCGCAAGATGCGTTGCGGATCAAAAGGGGTATGCGGTAGGCGTGTGGACGCCGCCGGGCTTGGGCCCCGGCAAGTCCGCGCAACACCCCGCATGGCCCTTTTGGCCGTAACCCGGAGGGAACGTGATTAAAACCGCGCCACTCGTTGTTGCACTCCTAGCCCAGGCCACCTGCCTGGGCGTCGTCGCACGCCTAGATTGGCGCGGTTTTAATCACGTTCGCACTTGCGAAATGAGTGTGAACAGGCCCTAGCTATGGAAGCCTGGTTTAGCCATCTGCTGGAGCTATTGGCCCTGCCCCAATACGGCCTGGTCACGCTGTTCCTGATCGCCTTCGTTTCGGCCACCCTGCTGCCCCTGGGCTCGGAGCCGGCCCTCTTCGGTCTGCTCAAGCTCAACCCGGATCTGTTCTGGCCCGCCATCCTGGTCGCCACGGCCGGCAACACCCTGGGCGGCGCCGTCAGCTGGGCCATGGGCTGGGGCTCGCACCGGCTGGTGGACACCTACCGTCATTCCGACACACACCTGCGCGCGCTGGACTGGCTGGAGCGCATCGGCCCCCGGGCTTGTCTGCTGAGCTGGCTGCCGGTGATCGGCGATCCGCTGTGCGCGGTAGCCGGCTGGCTGCGCCTGCCTTTCTGGCCCTGCCTGCTTTACATGGCCCTCGGCAAGTTCGCGCGTTACCTCACGCTGACGGCGGCGCTGCTCTGGCTGTTTCCGGGCGGTTTCAGCTTCTAGTGCGCCGGTAACGCCGGACCAGCGGCGGCAGCACCAGCAGCAGCATGGCCACGGCCATCAGCGAGCCCGACAGCGGCCGCGTGAAGAAGGTGAACCAGTCGCCCTGGCTGATCGTGAGGGCCTGCCGCATGGACTGCTCGGCCATGGGCGACAGGATCATGCCGACGATCAGCGGCGCCGCAGGAAAGTCGAAGCGCCGCATGACAAAACCGATCAGGCCGAAGAAGAACAGCAAGCCCACGTTGAACACCGAGTTGCCCGCACCGTAAACACCGGCGGTGGAGATCACGATGATGCCGGCATACAGCCAGGGCGGCGGGATTTTCAGCAGCCGCACCCACAGATGCACCAGGGGCAGGTTGAGCACCAGCAGGATGACGTTGCCGATGTAGAGGCTGGCGATCAGCGTCCACACCAGGGCGCCCTGCTGGCTGAAGAGTTGCGGGCCGGTCTGGATGCCATAACCCTCGAAGGCCGAGAGCATGATGGCCGCCGTGGCCGAGGTAGGGATGCCCAGCGTGAGCAGGGGCATGAGCACGCCGGCGGCGGCGGCATTGTTGGCCGCCTCGGGGCCGGCCACGCCCTCGATCGCGCCGTGGCCAAACTCCTCGGGGTGCTTGGAAAGCTTTTTCTCGGTGTAGTAGGACAGCATGGTGGGCAGTTCCGCGCCGCCCGCAGGCATGGCCCCGATGGGGAAACCGAAGAGCGCGCCGCGGATCCAGGCCTTCCAGGAGCGCGCCCAGTCCTCGCGGCTCAGGCGCAGGCTGCCCGTGAGCTTCATCACCTCGCCGCTGCGCGACTCACGCCCCTGCCAGGCCAGGTACAGGGCCTCGCCCACCGCGAACAGGCCCACCGCCACCACGGTCACCTCCAGCCCGTCGAGCAATTCGGCGCGCCCGAAGGTGAAGCGCGGCTGACCGGTCTGCAGGTCTATGCCCACCAGGCCGCAGAGCAGGCCGGCGCACAGGCTCAGCAGGCCGCGCAGCACGGAGCTGCCCAGCACCGCAGACACGGCCACCAGCGACAGCACCATGAGGCTGAAGTATTCCGCCGGGCCGAAGGCCAGGGCCGCCTCCACCACCCAGGGGGCGAAGAAGGTCAGCGCCAGCGTGCCGATGGTGCCCGCCACGAAACTGCCGATGGCCGCTGTGGCCAGGGCCTGGCCCGCGCGCCCGCGCCGCGCCATCTTGTTGCCCTCCAGCGCCGTCACCACCGAGGCCGATTCGCCCGGGGTGTTGAGCAGGATGGAGGTGGTCGAGCCTCCATAGGCCGCGCCGTAATAGATGCCCGCGAACATCACGAACATGCTGGTGGCCGGCACCTGGTAGGTCAGGGGCAGCAGCAGGGCGATGGTCAGCGCGGGGCTGATGCCCGGCAAGACCCCCACCAGGGTGCCGATCAGGCAGCCCGCAAAGCCCCACATCAGGGTCAGGGGTTGCAGGGCGCTGCCGAAACCGGTCAGCAGGGCGTCAAAGGCTTGCATGCTCGCTCCACTCGCAAGGTCAGGAAATCAGAAAGGCCATTGCAGCGCCGGCCCCAGGCCGATGCCCAGCAACTGGGCAAACACCAGCCAGAAAATGGTCGCGATGGCACCGCAGACCAGCGCAGAACGCCAGCCCAGCGGTGCGTCGAAGGCCCGCGCCACGCCCATGCCGCAGAGCGCGGCCGGCAGCACAAAACCCAGGGGCCCCACCAGGGCCATGAAGACGACGCCACCGCCCAGCAGGCTGGCCAGCCGCCGGCCGCTGCCGGGCAGGGGATCCTGGTCGGGCGCGTGGCTCACGTCGACCTGCCGGCCCCGCCAGGCGCTCACGCCGTAGAGCAGGGCCAGCACAGCCAGCCCCCCCACCACCACGGCCGGGGCCAGCACCGGCCCGACCGTCATCTGCATCAGGGACTCGGGAATGACCGTCACCTGCCAGACGGCCGCAGCAGCGATGGCGAGCAGCAGGACAGCCAGGCGCAGCGGTGTCATAGAGAAGCCCCCGTGCTTCGCACTGCGGCGCGAGTCCCCTTCGGAGCGGCCGTGCGGGGGCTCACTGGGTAACCTCCATGCTGCGCATTGCGGTGCGAGCGCCTTCGGACGGCCGGGCGGCGCTCATGCCAGCCCCAGGTCCTTCATGACCTCCTCGGTGTCACGGATATTGGCTTCGATCTCGCGCTCGAAAGACTGGGCGACCAGGAACACATCGGTCCACTTGCGCGTCTCCAGTTCCTTGCGCCAGGGCTCGGAGGCATGCACCTTGCTCATGAAGTCCACCAGCAGATCACGCTGCGCCGCATTGATGCCCGGGGGCGCGAACACCCCGCGCCAGTTGGCCGCGGTGACCCGCACGCCCAGCTCGCTCAGGGTGGGCACGTCCACGCCCGGGATGCGGCGGTTGCCCGAAACGGCCAGGGGTACGAGTCGACCGGCCTTGATCTGCTCCTCGAACTCGGAGTAGCCCGAAATTCCCGCCACCACCTGCCCGCCCAGCAGGGCCGCATTGGCAGGACCGCCACCGGAGAAGGCCACATAGGCCGCGTCGCGGGGGTTGCGGCCCAGGGCCTTGATGATGAGGCCCAGCAGCACATGGTCGGTGCCGCCGGCGCTGCCGCCAGCCACCGAAACAGCCTTGGGGCCGGCCTTGATCGCGGCTTCCAGGTCCTTCCAGGTCTTGATCTTGCCGCCGGCCGGTACGGCCACCACACCCGCCTCTTCGGTCAGGCGCGCGATCGGTGTCACGTTGCGCATGGTGACCGGGCTCTTGTTCGCGATGGCCGCGCCCACCATCACCGAACCACCGACCATCAGGCTGTTGCCCTGGCCCTTGCGCTGGTTCACGTAACGGGGCAAGCCCACCATGCCGCCAGCGCCGGCCACGTTCTCGAAGGCCATATTGCCCACCAGACCGGCCGCCTTGGCCGCGCGTTCAATAGCGCGGGCCGTGCCGTCCCAGCCACCGCCGGGCGCAGCCGGCACGAACATGTTGAGGGTATCGAACAGGGGCTTGCCCTGGGCCCAGACCGGTAAGGCCAGAGCCGCACCTGCAGCAGCACCCAGACCCAGAAACTCACGTTTGTTCATCTGCATCGCCATCTCCTGTGTAAGAATGAAATCGCAGGCCCAAGCCTGACCCGAGGAATTCTGGCCCCCGCCCCGGCGCGCGGCTTTCAAACAGCTGTCAATCCGGCTCAGTGAATACCCTGATACCCCCGTGAACACGCCCACCGCCCACATCCTGCTGGTCGAGGACACCCCCGACCTTGCGCTCTGGCTGGGCGCCGCCCTGCGCCAGGCGGGTATGAACGTGAGCTTTGCACGCGATGGGCACGAGGCCCTGGCGCAACTGCCGACCGGGCATGGCTTTGACGCCGTGCTGCTGGACCTGCAACTCCCCGGCCTCGACGGCCTGTCCGTGCTGCAAAAGCTGCGCGAGCGCGGCGACCCCGTGCCGGTGCTGGTGCTCACGGCCCGCGCCAGCGTACCCGACCGCGTGCTGGGCCTGAACCTGGGCGCGGACGACTACCTGCCCAAGCCCTTTGACCTGAGTGAGCTGGAAGCCCGGCTGCAGGCCCTGCTGCGCCGGCCCGGTCGCACGAAAAACGCCCACCTGCGCCTGGGGCCCCTGGAGATGGACCGTCAATCGGGCCAGATCAGCCTGTTTGAGCAGACCCTGGCGCTGACGCCCCGGGAATCGGCCGCCCTGCGGGTACTGCTGGAAGCCCCGCAGCGGACCGTGAGCAAGGAGGATCTGCACCGCGCCGTTTTTCCCGACGAAACCGCGGAACTGGAGGCCGTGGAGGTGCTGATCCACCGCCTGCGCAAAAAGCTGGAGTCCGCCCCTGTGCCGCCAGGTCTGGCCGGGGCGCCGGTCATCCACACCATCCGCGGCCTGGGCTATATGCTGATGCCGGCGGCCGGCCAGGACCGCTGAGATGGCGCGCACCGCCGCCTCACTGCGCGCCCGTCTGCTGAGCTGGATCCTGCCGCCGCTGGCGGGGCTGATCGCCATCAATGCCTGGGTGGCCTACGGCAATGCCATCGAAGCCAGCAATGAGGCCTACGACCGGGCCCTCTACCTGGCCAGCCGGGCCCTGGCCGAGGAGCTGGTGTGGCGCGAGGGCGCACTGCAGGTCAACGTGCTGCGCGCCGCCGGTTACCTGCTGGAGAACCACACCGGCGCACGCCTCTACTACCGCATCAGCGACGCCAGCGGCCGGCAGCTGGCAGGGGAAGCCACCCTGCCAGCTGCCGGCCCCGAACCGGCGGCCAGCGTCAAATACTACGCCCTGGTGCAGTTCGAGGATGGACAGTTCCGGGGCCGCCCCGTGCGCCTGGCCCATCTCACCCATGTGCTGGAGGACGAGCAGGACCGGCCGCACATCCTGAAGATCAGCGTCGCGGAAACCCTGGAAACGCGCCAGCAGATGGTGCAGTTGCAATTGCGCGAGACCCTGGTCAGCCAGACCCTGCTGCTGCTGGCGGCGGGACTGCTCGTGATTGCCGGTGTGCAGCACGGCATCCGGCCCCTGGAAAACTTCCGCCAGCGCCTGGCCGAGCGGGGTGACGACGATCTCTCCCCCATCCACCCCCCGGACCTGCCGCGCGAGCTGCGCCCGCTGGTGGGAACGCTCAACAGCTATCTGGCGCGCCTGGGCCGGCTGATCGACATCCGCAAACGCTTTCTGGACAATGCCGCGCACCAGCTGCGCACGCCGCTGACGGTGCTCAAGACACAGCTGGCTCTGGCCGACCGCGAGAGTTCGGCACTGGCTGCGGCGCGCAAAACGACCGATGAGGCCGTGCGACTGACCGAGCAGCTGCTGGCCATGACCCGCGCCGAACATGCTGGCGAAATGCATGCCTCCGCCGCCGGAACGTCCGTGGACCTGGTGCCCCTGGCACGGCAGGTGATCCAGGAATACCTGCCGCGCGCACTGCAGCGTGGCGACGACCTGGGCTTCGAAACCAGCGTGGACCGCTGCGAGGCGCCCGGCACCGAAGCCCTGCTGCACGAAGCTCTCGGCAACCTGATCGACAATGCCTTGCACCACACTCCCGCAGGCACGCGTGTCACCGTGCGCGTGGGGCCCTCCTGGGTGGAGGTGGAAGACACGGGCCCGGGCATCGCCCCCGAGCATCAAGCCCATGTGTTCGAACGTTTCTACCGGGCCGCATCCCCGTCGGTGCGCGGCAGCGGCCTGGGCCTGGCCATCGTGCGGGAAATCGCGCAGCAGTATGGCGCGCAGGTCACACTGCGCAGTGCCCAGGCACCGGATCAGGGTACGGCCGTGCGGCTGACCTGGGGCAAGGACCCGGCCATTTGACGGGCCTCAGGCAGACGAAGCCTGCCTGGCCTTGAGCTGGCGCGCGGCCATGGCGTAACCACCGTCACCGCCATCGACGAAATGGACGTGTTGCGTCATGGAGCGCACAAAGCAGGTCATCAGGGCATGGTCACTGGAATGCAGGCCGTAATCCACCTGCCCGGCGTCCTGCAGCGCCTGCAGGGACGCTTCCAGCGCCTGGGCTTGTGACTCGGTGACGTCCAGCACGGCACGAAACACATCATCGAACTTCAGATGGTCCGTGTTGTCCAGCAGGCCGGTCACGTACCGGCCTGCAGCGGTCCGCTCATCCGCCGCCTGCCGGCGCAGCAGCCGCGAGAACAGGCCAGTCAGCGCCCACAGGCCCGCATGGCACAGGGCACGCAGCCAGGACCGTTGGTGTTTGAGCCGGAGTTCGGTGCCCAGATGGCTCGGCGGCCAGCTCAGGGGCAGGTTGTCGCGACGCACCGGGTTCGCCTGGGGGATCAGGGCCTCGATCTGCGCCAGCAAGCCCCGCAACTGGCTGAGATCGTCGTGCTTCGCTCGCACGATCAGTGTGAGGATGCGGCCGTTGCGCGACGGCACATCGTTCCAGCGACACTCCAGGCCCTGGACCGAGGGATTGCGTCGGCGCTTCGATGAGACGGCATACAGCTGCGGATGGTCTTTCACCAGCGCATCGGCCAGGGACAAGCCACCCCCCGAAAAGAGCGCCATGTCAAAACCCGCGGACAAATGTCGCCGGGCCACCAGCAGATCGCTGCCCAGGGCCCGGATCGTCTTGACGGGCACGCGACCAACGCGCAATTGCAGGCCCAGGGCCGGCGCGGTCTGTTCGCTCAAGCCCAGCAGGACAGCGCCCACCGCGGCCTGCAGGGACGGTGGCACGACGAAGGCGGCACCATCGCCCCCGAAGCTGTAAGGAATGCGGTCGTCGCGGCAGGCGTTGGTGACCGCCACGATACAGGCCACGCCCAGGGCATTGACCGTCTTGTAGCGGCCGGCGGCAATGGCCGGGGTCGACTGCGCCACGTCGGCCACGAAGACGACCCAGTCGTCCGGCAGCGGCGTATAGGACGCACCGCGGATCCAGTCGGCCAGCCGGGTGACCTGACCCGCCTGCAGGTAGGGATCGAGATCTTGCGCCATGCCGTGCTGCTCAGGCGCTGAACAGGAAGTTCATCACGTCGCCGTCCTTGACGACGTACTCCTTGCCTTCGGCGCGCATCTTGCCGGCGTCCTTGGCGCCCTGCTCGCCCTTGCAGGCGATGAAGTCCTCGAAGCCGATGGTCTGGGCGCGGATGTAGCCCTTCTCGAAATCGGTGTGGATCACGCCGGCGGCCTGCGGCCCGGTGTCGCCCACATGGATGGTCCAGGCCCGCACTTCCTTGACGCCGGCGGTGAAGTAGGTCTGCAGGCCCAGCAGCGTGTAGGCCGCGCGGATCAGGCGGTTCAGGCCGGGCTCGCTCTGCCCGAGTTCCTCCAGGAACATCTGGCGGTCCTCGTCGCTCATCTCGGCCATCTCGGCCTCGAGCTTGGCGCAGATCGCCACCACCGGCGCGTTCTGCGTGGCGGCATATGCCTTCAGGCGGTCCAGGTAGGGGTTGTTCTCGAAGCCGTCTTCGCTCACGTTGCCGACGAACATGGCGGGCTTGGCCGTGATGAAGAAGAACTGCTTGAGCAGGGGCTGTTCTTCCTTGCTGAACTCGACCGTGCGCACCGGCTTGCCTTCGTTGAGCGCGGCCTGACATTTCTCCAGGATGGCCACCAGCTTGATCGATTCCTTGTCGCCCGAGCGCGCCGTCTTGGTCACGCGGTGCAGGGCCTTCTCGGCCGCGCCCAGGTCGGCCAGGCACAGCTCGGTCTGGATCACCTCGATGTCCGAGACCGGGTCCACCTTGCCTGCCACGTGGATCACGTTGTCGTCGGCAAAACAGCGCACCACGTTGACGATGGCATCGGTCTCGCGGATATGGGCCAGGAACTTGTTGCCCAGGCCCTCACCGGTGCTGGCGCCGGCCACCAGGCCGGCGATGTCGACGAACTCGACGATGGCCGGCACGATGCGTTCGGGCTTCACGATGTCCGACAGCTGCTGCAGGCGCGGGTCCGGCACCTCGACCACACCCACATTGGGCTCGATGGTGCAGAAGGGGTAGTTCTCCGCCGCGATGCCCGCCTTGGTCAGGGCATTGAACAGGGTGGATTTACCGACATTGGGCAGGCCGACGATGCCGCACTTGAGAGACATGGAATTCCTTTGAAATCAACCCCCTCCGCACCATCTGCCCCATACGGACAGGGTGGGCACACCCGACCGCGCCTGGCGCGAACGGGCGGCAAACGCATCAAACCAAGTGGAGGATGCCATTGTCGAGGAAGTTGTCCTCGTTTTGCCCAGGGGAAACTGGCGCCAATTGTACTGATCGGCGAATCACGGCGCCGTCGCGCCAGGACGCGAGGGCACCGGCATCAAAGCTCCTGCGCCTCCTGCATGGCCCGCGTTTGCAGCAGGCCGGTGGCACGGACCAGCACCTGCCAGCGCTCAAGCTCCGTTTTCACATGCCGCAGCAGTTGCTCCGGCGTGCTGGTCTTGACCTGCGCGCCATCCTGCTCCATGCGCGAGCGCACCTCCGGGTCTTCCAGCACCTGGTTCAAGGCCTGGTTCAATTTCATGATGACGGGTGCGGGCGTCCCGGCGGGCGCAAACAAGGCATACCACTGTGTCAATTCAAGCCCCTGGATGCCCAGCTCCGACAGGGTGGGCACGCCAGGCCAGGCGCTCAGGCGGGCGGCCGAGGCCACGGCCAAGGGCCTGAGCTTGCCGCTCTTCAGGTAAGGCAGGGCACTGAACAGGCTGGGGAACATCCATTGCGACTGGCCCCGCACCATCGCGCCGATGGCGGGCGCGGCGCCTGCATGGTGCAGGCCTTCCTGCCCCGCCACCCCCAGGGTTCGCAGGAACATCTCGGCGGCCAGGTGGGGGAGGGTCCCCTCGCCCGCCGAGGCATAGTGCTGACGCCCCGCCGCGGAGGACTGCAGCAGTTTGATCAGCGCGGGCACATCCTGCACCGGCAGCGCCGTGTTGACGACCAGCACCGTGGGGGAATACCCCACCAGGCCCACCGGCGCAAAATCCTTGAGGGGGTCATAACGCAAGGTTTGCAGTACCGGGTTGATGCCATGGGTGGCGATGTAGCCGAACATCAGGGTGTGGCCGTCGCGCCGGGAGGCCGCCACGTACTCGGCCGCCACACTGCCGTTGGCGCCCGTGCGGTTCTCCACACTCACGACGTGCCCCAGTGCGGGCCCGAGTTTGCGCGTCAGGATGCGGGCCATGGTGTCGTTGCCGCCGCCGGCGCTGGTGGGAACAATGATCCTGACCTCCTCCTGCGGGAAAGGTTCCGGTTCCGCGGCCGGGTCTGCGCCTGCCTCGGCCGTCCTGGCCGGGAAGACATACGCCGGCAGGTGCATCTCCCCCTGCATGATCTTGCGGGCCGTGCGCACCAGGGCGGCGCGCACGACGGCCACGTCGTCGCCCTGCGCCGCGATCTCGACATCCAGGTCGATCTGGCCTTGCGGATGGACGACCGCCAGCGGATGGCGCCCGGGGGCCCTGGCCACGCCGCTGGCCACCGTGCCGGGCAGTGCAAAAGCCGTGCTGACCCCGATGGCCCCGGTCACCGCATGCGAGGCGTGGCATTGGTGGGGGGTGAAATAGCGCGAGACGATGCTGTCGGGATGGTCCCCGGGGCTGACCAGCACGGGTTTGGGGATCACACTGTGGGTGACGTCGCCGAGCCCCATGCGCGCGCCCATCAGGATGCGCAGTTTTTCGATGCGCCCGAGCAGGGTCGCATGAGCGTCCAGTTCCGCGGGGCGCTCGCGGCCGGTGACGCCCAGATCACTGGCACGCAGGATCATCAGGGGCATGGCCGCATCGATGCAGGTCACCTCCAGGCCGTCCACCACATCGATACGCTGGCCCGTGGGAAACACCTTGCCCGTGACGGCGCCCCAGGCGTCCAGGAAGTTCAGCAGGATGGGCGCGGCCGTTCCCGCCACGCCATCGATCCGGGCGTCGCCTTCGTAGGTGACCTGACGGCCAGGGGTGCATACGGTGGACTCGATGGTCGCGCCGGTGTTGACGTTGTGGATGCGCACGGTGGTGCGGCCTTCTTCGGCCGGCACCAGGCCCTGCTCGATCGCGAAGGGCGCCACGCCGGCCAGCATGTTGCCGCAATTCGGACGGGTGTCCACCGACTGGTGGCCCACCCCCACCTGCGCAAACAGGTAGTCCAGATCGCAACCGGGCCGCGAGGACCGCGACACGATCGCCACCTTGCTGTTGAGCGTGCTGCCGCCACCCACCCCGTCCAGTTGCAAGGGATCGGACGCACCGATGGCGCCAATCAGGACCTGGTCACGCTCCTGCTCGTTCTCGGGCAGCCATTCGCGCAGGAAAAACGGACCGCGGGAGGTGCCCGCGCGCATCAGCACACAAGGGATCTTTCTGCCGGACATGCGGCTCAATCCGCTGCCAGCCCGGCACGCTGCACCACGCCCCGCCATTTCGCGAGATCGGTTTTCACCAGCTCGGCCAACTGCTCGGGCGTGCTGGCCTCCACATCCGCCCCATGGCCTTCGATGCGCTTGACGATCTCCGGGTCCACCAGCGCCTTGTTCAAGGCCTGGTTCAGCCTGACGATGATCTCCCTGGGGGTCCCGGCCGGGGCAAAGAGCCCGTACCATTGGTCGACCTCGACACCCTCCACGCCCAGTTCCTTCAGCGTGGGCACGTCCGGCAGCACCTGCGAGCGACGCGATCCGGCGATGGCCAGCGCCTTGAGCTTGCCCGCCTTGACGTAGGGCAGCGCGGTGAACAGGCTGGGAAACATCAGCTGGGTCTGCCCGCTGATGGTGTCCATGACGGCCGGCGCAGAGCCTTTGTAGGGCACGTGCAGCAGGCGGGTCCGGGTCGAGAGCTTGAACAGTTCCGCCGTGAAGTGGGGAGCGGTGCCATTGCCCGCCGAAGCAAAGCTGTAGGCATCCGGTTGGTCCTTGACCATCCGGACCAGGTCCTTCACATCCCTGGCTTTCACGGCGGGGTTGAGCACCATGAGGGTGGGCGAATACCCCACGCGGCCGACCGGCTCGAAGTCCTTGACGGGGTCGTAGCGCAGCTTCTGCAGTGCGGGGTTCATCGCATGGGTGGCGATGTAGCCAAACATCAGCGTGTGGCCGTCCGGCGCCGCCCGGGCCACGTATTCCGCCGCCAGAGCGCCATTCGCACCCGCCTTGTTGTCGACGATGACCGGCCGCTGGAGCAGCACACTCATTTTTTGACCGATCGTTCGGGCCATGGCGTCATTGCCCCCGCCGGCGGCGGTTGGAACGACGATCGTGATCGGACGCTCGCCTTGTGCATGACTGGAAACTGCAGCCCAGGCCATCACGCAGGCCAGCAGCAACTGGAATTGGGATCTCATCTTTCACCTTCCTTCGTGTCGCCTCTTTCACCGGAAAGAGGGCTTGAAAACGGATGGGGCGAATGGTGCAAGAAATCCGGACTTTATTGAAGTGCAACTTTTACTATCATTGATGCATGAAATACATCAATTTCGATCTGCATCAGCTGCAGGCCTTCATTGCCGTAGCCGAGCGGGGGAGTTTCCGGGCGGCCGCCGAACAGATCCACCTGTCACCGCCCGCCCTGAGCCGGCGCATAGAAAAGCTCGAGTCCATCATCGGAACGAAGTTGTTCAACCGGACCACACGGGAGGTCGAACTTACCAGCCTGGGACGCATCTTTCTGGACCGGGCCAGATCTGCCGTCGACGACCTGGAGTCGGCGATGCTGGGGATATCCGACATCGCCGCCACCCGCAGCGGCCGCGTCACGGTGGCCTGCGTTCCCTCGGCCGCCCTTTACTTTCTGCCGCAGGTCATCAGCAGCTTCTCACTCAAATACCCGGCCCTGCGCATCCGGGTCATCGATGAATCCATGAACCAGACGCTGCAAAGCGTGTTGTCCGGAGAATCCGACTTCGGCATCGGTTTCATGAGCACCTTGATGCCCGAGATCCACTTTGAAGGCATCCACAACGACCCCTTCGTCATCGCGATGCGACGCGAGCACCCGCTGGCCACGCGCAAGTCCGTCAGCTGGTCCGCCATCGCAGCGGAGCGGCTCATCTCCGTGGCGCGCAGCAGCGGCAACCGGCAACTGCTGGACGATGTGCTGGCCAAGGCGGGGATCCAACCCAATTTCGCCTTCGAGGTCAGCCATATCGGCACCCTGCTCGGCATGGTTGAAGCCGGCCTGGGGCTGGCTGCGGTTCCACGCATGGCCTTGCCCGCAAACCACAGTGTCGTCATCGGATTGCCGCTGAAAAACCCCACGATCTCGCGCAGCCTGGGCCTGCTCACGCGGCAGGGCCTTTCACTGCGGCCCGCCGCTGCCATGTTTCACGAGCATCTTTCCGTGGCCCTCAGAAGACGTCGGCCTCAACTCGAACCGCTACCCCGCTAGCCGGCTGCAAGCACCACCCGAAAACTCCGCCTGCGATCGATCAGCGTCAGCCAACCCGTCGGTCCGGGCGTTAAAGAACTGCTTGCCGGCAGCTACTGCCCCGCCCGAAAATGCCAACCCGAACCACCCATGAACCATCGACACACCGCCTTCCTGGTCTTGGTCCTCAGCCCGGCCCTTGCTCTGCTCACCGGTTGCGCCAGCCGCGGCTCGCGCAGCCCGGATGCCCGCCCCGTGCTGTACCCCAACGCCGCCTTCAAGCAGATGGGGGAGACCCGGGCCCTGGAAGAGCTCGACGTCTGCATGGGCTCGGCCAGCCGCGCCGGCCTGACCCCCGATGAAAAGGACAATGCCGCCGGGCGCGGTGCGGCCAAGGGCGCCGCCGTGGTTGGCACGGCAGCCGCCGTGGGCTCGCTGATCCGCGGCCGCGGCATCGACGGTGTGGCCACCGCCGGCGCCCGGGGGGCCGTGGTGGGCGGCTCGGTCGGCGCGGTGGCGGGTGCCATGAGCGAAAAACCAAACATGACCTACCGCCACTTCGTGCAGCGCTGTGCGGCCGAAAGCGGCCTCGAAGTCATAGGCTGGCAATGAGCCCGGTTAACCGCCGGGATCGCCTCAGTCGAAGCGGTAGTTCGCGCTGACGGTCTGGCCGACACGCAGCACGGTATCCACACCAGCGCTGACGATGGTGTTCATGCCGAAGGTGACCGCGCCGTTCACGCGCGCATCCTGCCGGTAGCCCTGCAGGGTGTCGCTCACCTCGGGGCTGCTGCGCGCCGTGTCGGGGTCGATATTGGGAATCGGGCAGCGCGGGCAGGGCTTGACCGGCGTCAGCACGGCCGGCCCCCCGGCGGTGGCGAACTGCAAGGGGCCCACACGGTCCTCGTCATGGGCCTCCAGCCCTTCGAGCACGATATTGGGCCGGAAGCGCCGGATGTCCACGGGCGCATGGCCCTGCGCCTGCAGCCGCTCATTGAGCCCCGCGAGTGCGGACTGGCCCAGCACGAGCACGGGGTAGCCGTCGCTGAACTGGTTGGGCGCCTCCACGCCGCCGGTCCACTGCAGGCTGGACAGGCGCCGGTGCTCCGGGTCGAAACGCACCAGGCGGTATTTGGGCGCATCGGCACGCGGCAGGCCCTGCGCGTTGAGCCCCAGGAAATCGGTGAACCACTGGGCCGCGATGTCGCCCATGTCGTAGGCCGGCACCACGTCGTTCCAGACGCGCACACGGGTCGACGCCTCGACGGCGTCCACCAGCAGGTGCAGGGCCAGCATGCCGGGCGCGCGCAGCTGCAGCTCGGTGCCGCCGCGCTTGAAGGCCGGCTGGATCAGGGCCAAACGCGGTTCCTCGCGCTGGGTCACGAACTCGCCCTCGCTGTCCACCACCATCCAGGCACGGTCCAGGTCCAGGCCGGTCTCGGTGAGCAGGACCTCGGGCATCTCGATGCCCGCGCAGGACTTGATCGGGTAGACAAAAAGGCGGGCGATGCGGGCCTGCACGTCGGCAGGGATTGTGGAGGAAGCACTCACGGTTCGATTTCCTGAAAGACGGACAACAGGACCGATTCTGCCCTGCCTTTAGAGCCTGATCACGGCCTCGCAGGGGCCGCGCAAGCGCCTTGCCGGGATGGGATGCAAGGCGCAAAACGAAGTCGGGCTTCATGTCCGGCGAGGCTTTGCAACGCCGCAGACCGCCCGGCAAAAGGTTTGCCCTTCGGGTTGGGGTGTCGTGATCTTGGCGGCCAACTCATCCCGATTGCGCCCCAACGCGCCCCCTGCGAGACCGCGATCAGGCTCTTACAATGCCGGCATGCCCCAAGCCCTGGACATCTGCATACGCGGCAGCGGCATCGTCGGCCGCACCCTGGCCCTGCTGCTGGCGCGCGAACGCCTGCGCGTCGGCCTGGTCGAAGCACCCGCCGCGCCCACCCCGAGCGCCGACGTGCGCGCCTACGCCCTGAACCGCACTTCGCGTGAACTGCTGGAGAGCGTGCGCGCCTGGCCCGAGGACGAAACCGCCGCCACCCCCGTACAACACATGCAGGTCTGGGGCGACCGCGGCAGCGAGCTGAACTTCGACGCCGCCCCGCTGGGTTCACCCGCCCTGACCTGGATCGTCGACGTGCCCGTGCTTGAGGCTCGGCTGGCCGAGGCCGTGCGCTACCAGCCCCAGATCGCGGTGCTCACGGCCCCCGCCCCGGCCAGGCTCACCGTGGTCTGCGAAGGCCGCGTCAGCAGCACCCGGGTCGAATTCGGCGTCGATTTCGACGTCACTCCCTATCCACAGCACGCCCTGGCCACCCGCCTGCACTGTGAAAAACCGCACGGCCAGATCGCTCGCCAGTGGTTTGCTGAGGGCGAAATCCTTGCTTTTCTACCTTTGGGCGGCCCGCAAGGGAACTCCGTAGCCGTGGTCTGGTCTGTCTCTACAGAGCGGGCCGCGCAACTGCAGCAGCTGGAGCCAGCCGCTTTCTGCACGGAACTGACCCGGGCCAGCAAGCAGGCCCTGGGCACGCTGAGCCTGAGCAGCGAACGCAAGACTTGGTCGCTGCAGAAGGCGCAGGCCCGGCAGTGGTCGGGCCGCAGCGCAGACGGCGCCTGGGTGCTGGCCGGTGACGCGGCGCACAACGTGCATCCGCTGGCCGGCCAGGGGCTCAATCTGGGCCTGGCCGATGCGGCGGAACTCACGCGCGTGCTGCACGGTCGCGAGTACTGGCGCGGCGTGGACGACAGCAGGCTGCTGCGTCGTTATGAACGGACCCGCAAGGCCGGCATGCTGGCCCTGGACGTCGGCATGGATGGGCTGCAGTTGCTGTTTGCCCGCGAAGGTGAGGTCTGGAGCGCGCTGCGCAACTGGGGCCTGCAGGGTGTGGAACGCAGCGGGATGTTGAAGAACTGGCTGGCGCGACGCGCCATGAATTTTTGAAAGCTGATGCGATGAAGAACCTGTCCAAACCCCTGCTGGCGGGCCTGCTGGCCCTGCTGACCCTGTCTTCCATGGCGCAGGAAGCTGCCATCCGCAAAAGCATCCAGGAGCGCCTGCCTGATTGGCCCAGGATCGACGAAGTCAACAAGACCCCGATGCCCGGCCTGTACGAAATCCGCATCAATGGCGTCCAGATCTTCTACACAGACGCGGCAGGGAACTATCTGATCGAGGGCGGCAGCCTGGTCGATCTGCGCCAGCGCCGCAACCTGACCGAGGAACGCATGGACAAGCTGACCGCCATCAGCTTCGATGACCTGCCGGTGAAAGACGCCTTTACGGTCGTGCGCGGCAATGGCACACGCAAGGTGGCCATCTTTGCCGATCCGAATTGCGGCTACTGCAAGCATTTCGAGCGCGAGCTCGCCAATGTCGACAACATCACCATCCACACTTTCCTCTACCCCATCCTCAGCAGGGACTCGGCCGAGAAGTCCAGAAACATCTGGTGCGCCAAGGATCGCAACAAGAGCTGGCAAGACTGGATGTTGAATGACCAGGTCCCGCCCCCCCTCAATTGTGATGCCGGGGCCATTGCCCGCAACCTGACTCTGGGACGCAAGCACAACGTCACGGGTACACCGACCTTGATTTTTGCCGACGGCAAGCGGGTGTCAGGCGCCCTGCCTATGCAGCAGTTCGAAAAACAACTGAGTAGCGCGACACGCTGAGCACCCATCCAACGACCCCATGCCACGCACCTTCAGTTCACCGGCTCCCCTGCGCTATCAAATCCGGCCTGCCGACCTGCACGCCCACCTCTATCACGTCACGCTCACTGTCACGCAACCGCAGCCCGGGCAATGCGTGACCCTGCCGGTCTGGATCCCCGGCAGCTACCTGCTACGTGAATTCTCGAAAAACCTGCAGAAGTTCCAGGCCCGACAAGGCCGACGGCGGCTCACGCCGCAACAGCTCGACAAATGCCGCTGGCAGATCGACTGCGACCCCCAGCAAGCGCTCGAACTGAGCTACGAGGTCTACGCCTTCGATAACTCGGTGCGCACCGCCTGGCTTGATGCCACGCGCGGTTTCTTCAACAGCACCAGCCTGTGCCTGCGCGTCGAGGGCCAGGAAGACGCCCCCCACGAACTGACGCTGCTGGCGGGCGCCGCGCCCGCCAACTGGTCGATCGCCAGCGGACTGACGCCCCTCAAGACCGATCGCCGCGGTTTCGGTCGCTACCGTGCAACGAATTACGACGAACTGGCCGACTGCCCTTTCGAACTCGGCACTTTCTGGAGCAGCGGCTTCAGGGCGGGCGGCGTGACGCACCGCTTCGTCGTGACCGGCGCCCCGCCCAGTTTCGACGGCACGCGCCTGCTGGCCGATGCCCAGCGCATCTGCGACACCGCCATCCGCTTCTGGCACGCAGGCGGGCGGGCCACCGGCCGCAGCGGCAGGCCCCCCTTCGCCAGCTATGTGTTCATGCTCAATGCCACCGACGACGGCTACGGCGGTCTGGAGCATCGCAATTCCACCGCCCTCATCTGCGCTCGCCGGGACCTGCCGCGCACCGAGACCAAACCGGGTGAGGGTTACACCACCTTGCTGGGCCTGATCAGCCACGAGTACTTCCACAGCTGGAACGTCAAGCGCCTGCGCCCGACCGAGTTCACGCGCTATGACTACACGCAGGAGAACTACACCGAACTGCTCTGGTTCTTCGAAGGTTTCACCAGCTACTACGACGATCTGCTGCTGCGCCGCGCCGGCCTGATCGACGACACCGCCTACCTGCGCCTGCTCAACAAGACCGTCAACCAGCTGCAGCAGACACCGGGCCGCCTCGTGCAATCGGTGGCCCAGGCCAGCTTCGATGCCTGGGTCAAGTACTACCGGGTCGACGAGAACACGCCCAACGCCACGGTCAGCTATTACGGCAAGGGGGCGCTGGTCGCCCTGTGCCTGGACCTGACGCTGCGCTCCGAAGGGCAGCACACACTGGACGAGGTCATGCGCGCGCTCTGGTTGCGCTGCCAGGCCGGCCCCATGGCCGAGAGCGATCTGCTGGCCGTGCTACAGGAACTGAGCGGCCGCTCCTGGGCACGCGAGTTCAAACGCTGGGTGCACGGCACCGCCGAACTGCCCTTGCGCGAACTGCTGGAGCGCCATGGCGTGGCCATCCACGAAGAACCCGCCCAGCTGGCGCAAGGTCTGGGCTTGCGCGTGAGTGAATCCGGCGGCTCGATCCAGATCAAGACCGTGCTGCGCGGCGGCGCGGCCGAACTGGCGGGTTTTGCCGCGGGCGACGAATGGCTGGCGGTAGAAGTCGGCAAGGGCAGCGCGCGCAGCAGCTGGCGCCTGCACAAGCTCGACGATCTGCTGCTCTACGCGGGTGGACAGCCACGCGTCCAGGCCCTCGTGTCGCGCGATCGGCGCCTGCTCACGCTGAGCCTGGCCCTGCCACGCGGCGTGCGGACCTGGCGCCTGGCGGCGGCGGACAAACAGAAGATCGGCGCCTGGCTGAACGCCTGAACCCGGCCCCAGGTCAGGCCTGAAGCGTGACCTTCTTGAACTTGCGCTTGCCGACCTGCAGCACATAAGTGCCGGCACCAAGCTTGAGGCCCTTGTCACTGACCACGGCCGAGTCCACGCGCACACCGCCGCCATCGATCAGACGGTTGCCCTCGCCGCTGGAAGCCGCCAGGCCGGTCTGCTTGAGCAGTGCCGCAATGCCCATCGGGCCGCCGTCGAGCGTAACGGTCTGCGCCTCGACCTCGTCCGGAATGCCGCCCTTGCTGCGGTTGATGAAGTCCTGCTCGGCCGCCTCGGCGGCGGCATCTGAGTGAAAGCGCGCCGTGATCTCCTTGGCCAGTTGCACCTTGGCGTCCTTGGGATTGCGCCCCCCGGCAACTTCCTGCTTCAGCTTCTCGATCTCGGCCATGGAACGGAAGCTCAGCAGCGTGTACCAGCGCCACATCAGTTCATCGCTGATCGAGAGCGCCTTGGCGAACATGGTGTTGGCCTCCTCGGTGATGCCGATGTAGTTGTTCTTGGACTTGGACATCTTGTCCACGCCGTCCAGCCCTTCGAGCAGCGGCATGGTCAGGATGCACTGCGGCTCCTGACCGTACTCGGCCTGCAGGTGGCGGCCCATGAGCAGGTTGAACTTCTGGTCGGTGCCGCCGAGCTCCAGGTCGCTCTTGAGCGCCACCGAGTCATAACCCTGCATCAGCGGGTAGAGGAACTCGTGCACCGAGATCGGCGTGCCGGCCTTGAAGCGGTCATGGAAATCGTTGCGCTCCATCATGCGCGCCACGGTGTACCTGGCGGCCAGCTGGATCATGCCCATGGAGCCCAGGGGCAGGCTCCACTCGCTGTTGTAGCGGATCTCGGTTTTCGCCGGGTCCAGCACCAGGCTGGCCTGCCGGTAGTAGGTCTCGGCATTGGCCTTGATCTGCTCGGGCGTGAGCGGCGGGCGCGTGCTGTTGCGTCCCGAAGGATCGCCGATCAGGCTGGTGAAGTCGCCGATCAGGAAGATGACCTGGTGCCCCAGGTCCTGCAACTGACGCATCTTGTTGAGCACCACGGTGTGGCCGATGTGGATGTCGGGCGCGGTCGGATCCAGTCCCAGCTTGATGCGCAGCGGCGTGCCCGTGGCCTCGGAACGGGCCAGCTTCTGCACCCAGTCGGCCTCGGGGATCAGTTCCTCGCAGCCGCGTCGGGTCACGGCGAGCGCCTCGCGGACCCGATCGGTGAGGGGGAAAGTCGACACAGACGCTTGATTCATAAAGATTTTTCGCTCTCGCCCGGAGCCGGGCCGATATACTTGGGACTTGCCCTGAGGCCACGATTTTAAGTGGCGCCGCAAGCCCGGCCGGCCCGGCTTCCGAACCTTCGGCCCACATCCTTGAAGACCACGCTGCCCACCATCCTCCCCGCCACCCTGGCAGCCTTGCGCCAGGTGATCCACCGTCACCCGCGCGGGTTCACGACGGCACTGCTCTGCCTGGCCCTGTTTGGCGGCGGCGCCTATGCACTGGCGGCCGCCGTGGTCACACTGGCGCCCGATGTGGCGCAACTGCCCGTGCATGAAGTCAGCGAGGCCGTCACGCCCCTGCCCCTGCAGGAGCAGCTTGCGACGATCGAACTGCACCACTACCGCCTTTACCGTTCCGATGCCTCCCGCGCCAACGACACCGCCGACACCCTGCTGCGCCGACTGGGGCTGGACGATCCGCAGGCCGCCGAATTTCTGCGCCGCGACACCCTGGTCCACCGCCACCTGCTCGGGCGCACCGGCCGCCAGCTGAGCGCCGAGGCCAGCGAGCGCAACACCCTGCTCCAGCTCACCGCACGCTGGAGCCCCGATGACGACGGCAGTTTCAAGCGCCTCGTGATCGAAAGGTCCGGCAGCACCTTCCAGTCCCGGCTCGAGACGGCCTCGCTGACCGCCTCCATCCGGATCGCCAGCGCCACCATCGACAGCTCCCTGTTCGCTTCGGCGGACGAGGCCAATATCCCTGACGCCGTGGCCATCCAGATCGCCGAGATCTTCTCGGGAGACATCGACTTTCACCGCGAACTGCGCAAGGGCGATCGTTATTCGGTGGTCTATGAGGTGCTGGAAGGTGACGGCGAACCCCTGCGCGCCGGGCGCGTGCTCAACGCCGAGTTCGTCAACGACGGCAAGGCCTACCAGGCCATGTGGTTCCAGGAACCGACCGCTGCTCACCCCAACCCGGTAGAAGAAGGGCGTCCCACGCGCACCCAGGGCCGCAGCGGTTACTACACCCTCGAAGGCCAGAGCCTGAAACGCGCCTATCTGGCCTCGCCGCTGGCCTTCTCGCGCGTGACCAGCGGCTTCAAGATGCGTTTCCACCCCATCCTGAAGAAATGGGCAGCCCACCTGGGGGTGGACTACGCCGCGCCGATCGGCACGCCCGTGCGCAGCGTCGGCGACGGCGTGGTCGAGTTCGCGGGGGTACAGGGCGGCTTCGGCAACGTGGTCTTCATCCGTCACCGCAACAGCCACGTCACGGTCTACGCCCACCTGAGCCGCATCTTCGTCAAGCGTGGTCAACGCGTCGAGCAGGGTCAGAACATCGCCGCCACCGGCGCCTCCGGCTGGGCCACCGGCCCGCACCTGCACTACGAGTTCCGCATCAACGGCCACCACCAGAACCCGCTGGCCATCGCGCGCACCAGCGAGTCCGTCCCGGTCTCCCAGGCCGCCCGCTCGGCCTTCAACCGCCTGGCCGCCGCGGCGCGCCAGCAGTTGGCCGCCGCCCAGCTGCTGGCCGTGCGCTGAGCCCGGCATGCCCGAGTTTTACATCGGCCTCATGTCCGGCACCTCGCTGGACGGTGTGGACGGCGTGCTGGCCGACTGCAGTGCCAGCGGCGCCCGCGTCCTGCAGCATGTCCATCGCCCCTTTCCCGCCGAGCTGGCCGCCGAACTGCTGGTGCTCAACAGCCCGGGCGACAATGAACTGCACCGTGCCGCCCTGGCGGCCAACGCCCTGAACCACGTCTACGCGCAGGTGGTCGAGGCGCTGCTCAAGGCCGCGAACCTGCCCGCCACCGCCATCTCGGCCATCGGCGCCCACGGCCAGACGGTGCGACACCGCCCCGGGGCCTATGACGGCACCGGCTACACCTTGCAGCTCAACAACCCGGCCCTGTTGGCCGAGTTGAGCGGCATCACGGTGGTGGCCGACTTCCGCAGCCGCGATGTCGCTGCCGGGGGCCAGGGCGCCCCCCTGGTGCCGGCTTTCCATCAAGCCCTGTTCGGCCGCTCGGGTCAGACCGTGGCCGTGCTCAATATCGGCGGCATCGCCAACCTCTCGGTACTGCGCGACGACGCGGTGCTGGGCTGGGACTGCGGGCCCGGCAACGCCCTGCTGGACGCCTGGTGCCGGCAGCATACCGGCCGGCCTTTTGACGAGCAGGGCCGCTGGGCGGCCAGCGGGCGTGTGCACGCCGAGCTGCTGCGAGTGCTGCTGCAGGAACCCTATTTCGCCCTGCCCGCCCCCAAGAGCAGCGGGCGCGATCTGTTCAACCCGGCCTGGCTGCTCAGCCAACGGGCCGGTTTCGAAACCTTGCCCGCCGTGGATGTGCAGGCCACACTGACCGAGCTGACCGCCCGTGTCTGCGCCGCCGATGTGCTGCGCCATGCTGCGGGCACTCGCCGCCTGATCGTCTGCGGCGGCGGCGCCCTCAACACCCATCTGATGCTGCGCCTGCAGGCGCATCTGTCTGCGCTGGAGGTCATGTCCTCGGAACAGCAGGGCCTGCCGCCGCTGCAGGTGGAGGCGGCCGCCTTTGCCTGGCTGGCACGCAAGACCCTGCAGCGTGAAACCGGCAGCCTGCAAAGCGTCACGGGCGCCCGAGGCGCCCGTGTGCTGGGTGCGATCTACCCGGCCTGAGCCGGGAAGTCCGCTTAGACGGAGAAAGACGAACCGCAGCCGCAGGTGGTGCTGGCGTTCGGGTTCTTGATCACGAACTGGGCGCCCTGCAGGTCTTCCTTGTAGTCGATCTCGGCGCCCACCAGGTACTGGTAGCTCATGGCGTCGATCAGCAGGGACACGCCGTTCTTGGTCATGGTGGTGTCGTCCTCGTTGGCCACCTCGTCGAAGGTGAAGCCGTACTGGAAACCCGAGCAGCCGCCACCCTGGACGAAAACGCGCAGCTTGAGGTCAGGATTGCCCTCTTCGGCGATCAGGTCGGCCACCTTGGCCGCCGCGCTGTCGGTGAAAAGAATGGGGGCAGGCATCTCGGTCTGGATGGATTCGGCAACGGCGCTCATGGAAGACTCCAGGGGAAAATAAGCTGAGGTAATAGTACACCAGACCGCTCGGGAATTCCCGGCTCAGTTGTTTGCCGCCAACTTCAGTGTGGGCTTTTCCTCCATCATGGCCGGCGTGGGACGCAGCAGGCCGGCGATGATGGCCCCCTGGTGCATTTCCAGGGCGGTGTAGTAGACATCACCCTCGATGCGGGCCTTGGGCTGCAGCTCCAGCATGCGGCGGGCATAAACCGGGCCCTTGACCGTGCCGTTGACGATGACGTGGTCGGCGTGCACCTCGCCCGTGACCGAGGCGGTCTCGGAAATCACGAGGATGCTGTTCTTGTCTTCGTTGGATCGCACATCACCCACCACCGCGCCGTCGACGCGCAGGCCGTCGGTGAAGTGGACATGACCCTCGATGCGGTTGCCATCGGCGATCAGGCTGCGTATGGCGGGCTGCTTTTTCTGGCTGAACATCTGGATTTCCCCATCAGGCTTGAATTACAACTTGATCGACTGCACGGCCTTGACCATGGCGCCGTCCATGACTTTGACACTGACTCCCTTGAGCAGGGTCTGGGGCGGCAGATCGAACACGCCTTCGGCGCGAGCGTACTGTCGCAGCTTAATCGCTTGCGGCCCACCGGGCAAGGTCGCCGCCCAGGGCCGGCCGGCCTGCAGGCCGGAGAAGCTGATCTCCAGCCGGCCCGAGAACTCCGGCGCATTCTTCAAGGGCTGGATCACCAGCACCTGCCACTTGACCTGGCGACCGTCCTGCACCTCGGCCTGCAGGCCGCGGATGGCCAGGGCCTCGGTGCCCACGGTGGGAATGAGCTTCTCGAAAAAGCCCAGGTCGTCACGCAGGCGCTGGTTGTCGACTTCCAGCTGTTTGTTGAGCGTGCTGAGCCGCTCCTGGGCCGCTTTTTCAGCCGTCATCATGGTGGTCGAGGTATTGGCCAGGGCCAGGGCCTTGTCACGCTCCTCCTTCATGGCCGCCAGCTCGCGCTGCAGGTCGGCCACGTCGCGCTCCAGCCGCGCCAGGTACTCGACACGCCCATCGTCGATGCCGGCGATCTCCTTGCCGAACTCGAAAGCCCACAGGCCGACGGCCGCGCAAAACCCCAGCACCACGGCTGCGACGATCCAGCGGAAAGGCCAGGGCAAGGCGCTGCGCACCGACATGCGCGGGGCGCTGACCGTCAGGCGGCGTAGGAACAGTCGCAATCGCATAAGCAGACGAGTCTAGCAGCCACAAAGACCGAGGCCGCCAGAATTTCCATTCTGGCGGCCTCGGTTTTGCAACAGATTGTTTGCCCCTGCGGGCAACAGACAGGCTTAACGCTTGCTGAACTGCTTGCGACGGCGTGCAGAGTGCAGACCGACCTTCTTGCGCTCGACCTCGCGGGCATCACGGGTCACGAAGCCGGCCTGCGACAGGGCGGGCTTGAGCGATGCGTCGTAGTCGATCAGGGCACGCGTGATGCCATGGCGGGTCGCGCCGGCCTGGCCGGACTCACCGCCGCCGTGCACATTGACCTGCACGTCGAAGGTTTCGGCGTGGTTGGTCAGCAAGAGCGGCTGCTTGGCGATCATGATCGAGGTTTCGCGGCCGAAATATTCCTGGATATCCTTGCCGTTGACCGTGATCTTGCCGGTGCCTTTTTTCAGAAACACGCGGGCGACGCTGGACTTGCGACGGCCGGTGCCATTGTTCCATTCACCAATCATCTCAAGGCTCCTTAGATTGCCAACACTTGGGGTTGCTGGGCGGTGTGCGGGTGCTCAGCACCACCGTACACCTTGAGCTTCTTGATCATGGCGTAGCCGAGCGGGCCCTTGGGCAGCATGCCCTTGACGGCCTTCTCGAGTGCGCGGCCGGGGTGCTTGGCCTGCATGTCGCGGAAGTTGGTGGCGTAGATACCGCCGGGGAAACCGGAATGGCGGTAATAAACCTTGTCGAGTTCCTTGGTGCCGGTCACGCGCAGCTTGGCTGCGTTGATGATGACAATGAAGTCACCGGTGTCGACGTGAGGCGTGTAAATGGCCTTGTGTTTGCCGCGCAAACGGAGAGCAACTTCGCTGGCTACTCGTCCGAGGACCTTGTCGGTCGCGTCAATCACAAACCACTCGTGCTTCACGTCAGCGGGTTTGGCGCTGATCGTTTTGGTCATGAGTTTTCTCTGAAAAGAGGGTTTGGGCAGCCCTTTTCCACGGTCGGTTTTCCTCTGTCGGGAATCTCTTAGGTGGGCAGGAAACCTTCGCCGCGGGGCCACGAAAGCGCTGCGAAGCCTGCCATTATACGAGTTTTGGCCCGTCGTGTGGTCCGGGCTGACTCAGGGCGTCGCTGCGGGCTGATTGGCAGGGTTGCGGCTCTCGACGCAGACCGGGCGGTTGTAGTTCTCGGCCTTCAGGCATTCCCGGAACAGGCAGATGGGCCGGCCAAAAACGCCGGAATCCGCGCACAGGGGCTTGAGTGCCGGCCTGGCCGGACGCGCAGCGGCCCGGGGAGCCGAAGCGGGACTGGCGGCCTGGGCCGCCGGCCGGGTTGCCTCCTGGGAAGGCTCGACCGCCTGCGCAGGGGCTGGCGCTGGCGTGGCCACGATCGGCGCGGGCTCTGGCGCTGCGACCAGCGGCGCGTCGTCGAAAAACGGCCCCCAAGCCAGCCCCAGGCCAGTCAGCAGGACGACCGCCCCCGCCAGACGCCAGACCCAGCCACGCCGACGCGGGACAGGAGGATGGGGCGCCACAACGGCGGGCTGGACCCGGGCTTGGGCCTCGGTCCGGGCCAGGGTCGGATCGTGTGAACCCGAGGGCGCCTCACGGACAGGCAGCAGATCGGCGCCGAGCGCGGAGCGCCAATCGAACCTGCCCAGCCCCGCCGGGGCCTGCAGGCCCATTTCCTGCAGGAATTCATGCACGCTCTGCGGCCGCTCGGTCGGTTGCACCACCAGCGCATGGCTGACGGCCTGCACAAAGGCGTCCGAGTATGTCTGGCCGAAGTGCTCACTCACCGTCTTGGCCACGCTTTGCATGGAAGGCATGCTGTCGCGCACCACGCGTGTCGTGGCCGGCAGCGGCGGGTCGTTGCGCAGGCAGCTGTAGACCACGGCCGCCAGGGAGTAGAGGTCGGTCCAGGCGCCCTGCTTCAGATCTTCGGCCTCGG
>NZ_BAAGWN010000041.1:0-48240 GCF_054780335.1 Curvibacter fontanus | reverse complement strand
GCCGGGTCTTCTTCCTCTTGCCTGCGTATTCGGCATCGGCGAAACTGATCTGGTCCATCGGCACAACTCCTTTGCCACGATCAACGATTCAAGGGGCCGTTCGGTGGACTTGTTCAGACCTTCCCTAATTCACCAGCCATGCTGATACTCCTTTCCAGTGTGAGTCGATGTGCATCACATTTGAGGCGATGCCGTGGAGCTAAAGAGGCCCAACTTGATATAGGCCGCAAATCTGTCGGCATAACAAAGTTCATGGCACCTCCCGTTTTTGATTTAAGTACTTGAAATATATCGGGTTCTCAGCTTTTTGCCCGGCCGGAAAAACCATCAACAAAACCACGAAACCCGGCAAACCTGTCGTATGAACAGGGTCGACTGCAGACTAACAAGGCGTGGTTGATGCCCCGGAAGCCTTGATTTTATTGGCAATAATCATGATACTGTTTTTATGAACAGTATTAACACAGCCGCCAAACCCCGCACTTCGCTCGGCCGCCCGCCCCTGCAGTCCGGGCGCCTGCTGGACCAGGTGCGAGAGCGCATCCGCTATCTGCACTACAGCCTGAGCACGGAACAGACCTATCTGTACTGGACGCGCTGGTTCATCCGCTTTCACGGGCTGCGGCATCCGCGCGAGCTGGGCAAGCCCGAGGTCGAGGCCTTTCTGACCATGCTGGCGCACGAGCGCAAGGTGTCGGCGTCCACCCACCGCCAGGCCCTCAGCGCCCTGCTGTTTCTCTACAAGGAGGTGCCGGGGCAGCACCTGCCCTGGCTGGACGACATCGGCCGCCCCATCAGCCAACGCCGTATTCCGTCGGTGCTCAGCCCGCTGGGCGCGCTGGCCCGCGGGCTTGATCCGCGTCACGAAAGCGGGCTTGCATTTCCCCACACGGATGCCAAACTGCAATCCGCCGACCCGCTCCACGCGCAGGTGTTGCGGAAGATCAAGCCCACGCTGACGCCGGGTGCCTAGCATCCCCCCAGATCACAGGAGCCCTGCATGAGCAACGTCACCGAAACCCGCCCCGCCACAAGCGCCCTGGCCGCCCAGGAGATCAGCACCGAGGTGCTGCTGGAGAAATACGCCAAGGGCGATGAGCAGAGCATCCTGCAGGTGAACCAGCGCGTGGCGCGCGCGCTGGCACAGGCGGAGGACGCCGGGCAGCGCGCGCACTGGGAGGGCCGTTTCCTGCAGGCGCTGCAGCAGGGTTTCCTGCCGGCCGGGCGCATCCAGTCCGCGGCAGGCACCGAACTCACGGCCACGCTGATCAACTGCTTTGTGCAGCCCGTGGGCGACTCCATCGCGCACGACGATGAGGGCCACCCCGGCATCTACGTGGCGCTCAAGGAAGCGGCCGAGACCATGCGCCGCGGCGGCGGCGTGGGTTACGACTTCTCGCGCATCCGCCCGCGCGGCGCCTGGGTGGGCAGCACGCAGAGCAGCGCCTCGGGCCCGGTGAGTTACATGCGCGTGTTCGACCGTTCCTGCGAGACGGTGGAGTCCGCCGGCAGCCGGCGCGGCGCGCAGATGGGCGTGCTGCGCTGCGACCACCCGGACATCGAGGAGTTCATCCACGCCAAGGATAGCGGCGACCTGCGCAACTTCAACATCTCGGTGGGCGTGACCGATGCCTTCATGCAGGCCGTGGTGACCGATGGCGAAGTGGAGCTGGTGCACCACGCCGAGGCCGGCGCCGCGCAGAAGACCGAGGGCGCCTACCGCAGCAAGGACACAGGGCTGTGGGTCTACCGCAAGCTGCGCGCGCGCGATCTGTGGGAGCAGATCATGCGCTCCACCTACGACCACGCCGAGCCGGGCGTGCTTTTCATCGACACCATCAACCGCGACAACAACCTCTCGTATTGCGAGACCATCGCTGCGACCAATCCTTGCGCCGAGGAAGCGCTGCCTCCCTATGGCTGCTGCTGCCTGGGCTCCATCGACTTGACGCGCCTGGTGCGCGACCCCTTCGAGGAAAGCGCCCGTTTCGACTTCACCAGCTTCGCCGAACTAGCCCGCACTGCCGTGCGCATGCTCGACAACGTGCTGGACGTGACCGTCTGGCCGTTGCCGCAGCAGGCGCAGGAGATGCGCAGCAAGCGCCGCGTGGGCCTGGGCTACACGGGCCTGGGTGATGCGCTGGTGATGCTGGGCCTGCGCTACGACACGGCCGAAGCACGCGAGATGGCGCGGCGTATCAGCGAAGCGCTGCGCGACGCGGCCTACGAGGCCTCTTGCGAACTGGCGCGCGAGCGCGGCCCTTTCCCACTCTTCAACGCCGACATGTACCTGAGCAGCCCGCGTTTCGCCTCGCGCCTGCCGGCGGCGCTGAAGGACAGGATACGCCAGCATGGCGTGCGCAACTCGCACCTGCTGGCGATCGCGCCCACGGGCACCATCAGCCTGGCCTTTGCCGACAACGCGAGCAACGGCATCGAGCCGGCCTTCAGCTGGCACTACACCCGCAAGAAGCGCATGCCCGACGGCAGCTTCAAGGAATACGCGGTGGAAGACCACGCCTGGCGCCTGTACCGCCACCTCAAGGGCGAGGCCGCGCCGCTGCCACCGGCCTTCGTGACCGCGCTGGAGATGAGCGCGCAGGCCCATGCGGCCATGGTGGCGGCGGTGGCACCCTATATCGACACGGCGATTTCCAAGACCGTCAACGTGCCGGCCGACTACCCCTACGCCGATTTCCAGGACCTCTACCTGCAGGCCTGGCAAGCCGGCCTCAAGGGCCTGGCCACCTACCGGCCGAATTCGATCCTGGGGAGCGTGCTGAGCACAGGCGTGGCGCCCACGCCGGCCGCGCCGCTGCAGCTCGACGACGCCAACCGTCGCCTCGCTCTGGAGCGCCTGCCCGCGCCCGTGCTAGCCTCACTGCGTTGGCCGGGCCGCCCCGAGCTGCCCGGCGGCAACCTGGCCTGGAGCTTCATGGTGCACCATCCCTACGGCGAGTTCGCGCTCTTCGTGGGTGAACTGCCGGGCGAGGAAGGCGGGCCGGCCCAGCCCTTCGAGGTCTGGGTCAACGGCGCAGAACAACCGCGCGGCCTGGGCGCGCTGGCCAAGACCCTGTCCATGGATTTGCGCTCCAAGGACCCGGCCTGGCTCAAGCTCAAGCTCGACGCGCTGGCCACCGTGGCGGAAGAACGCGCTTTCGAGATGCCCTTCCCCCCGCACGGCGAACGCCGCCTCTTCCCCGGCGTGGTGGCGGCCACGGCGGCGGTGATCCGCTGGCGCTGCGAGCAGCTCGGTGTGTGGCGTGAGCGCGCGCAAGCTGCCGCCACCCCGGTGCTCGACGCCATGTTCGCCCGCGAGGAGCCGCTGACCGGCCCCTCGGGCACCCTGGCCTGGGCGGTGGACATCGACAACCCGGGCACGGGCGAGGCCTTCACGCTCACACTCAAGGAGATCAGCCTGCCCGGCCCCGACGGCACGCCGGTGAACCGGCCCTGCGCCATGGGCCTGTCGGGCAACTACCCGCGCGCGCTCGACGGCCTGGCGCGCCTGCTCTCGCTGGACATGCGTGTGGTGGACCCGGCCTGGATCGGCATGAAGCTGCGCAAGCTGCTCAACTACGCCGAACCCCTGGGCCACTTCATGGCCTTTGTGCCCGGCCTGCCGCACGGCGAACGCCGCCAGCAGACCTGGCCCTCCACCGTGGCCTACATGGCGCGCCTCATCATCCACCGCTACGCCATGCTGGGTGTGCTGGACGCGCAGGGTTACCCGCTGCGCGAGATGGGTGTGCTCGAAACGCCGGATGCACAGGCCGAGAGCGAGGAACCCGCCGCCATGGCCGGGCGCCCCTGCCCCGAGTGCGGCAACCCCACGGTCATCAAGAAAGACGGCTGCGACTTCTGCACCGCCTGCGGTTACGTGGGGCAGTGCGGCTGAGGCGCCACCGGAACCCGGGCCGGCAGGCGGCAGTGTTGCAGCGGCGCGCTTGACCGCCCTATACTTCACAAATGAACGAACCAGTACATCTGCGCCGTGCACGTGTGGCCAAATCTGCGGCCCCCGCCCGCAAGGCGCCCAGCCGCACCAACGACCCGGACCGCACCAAGGCCAACATCCTGCAGGTCGCCGAGGTCGAGTTCGGCGAGAAGGGCCTGGCGGGCGCGCGCATCGACGAGATCGCCGAGGCCACACGGACCAGCAAGCGCATGATCTATTACTACTTCGGCAGCAAGGAAGGCCTGTACCTGGCCGTGCTCGAAGAAGCCTACCGGCGTGTGCGCGACATCGAATCCGAACTCAAGCTGCAGGACCTGGAGCCCGAGGAAGGCTTGCGCCGCCTGGTGGCCTTCACCTTCGACCACCACCTGCACCACGAGAGCTATATCCGCCTGGTGATGTCCGAAAACATCCACCGCGGGCAGTACCTGGCGCAGAGCCAGCGCATCCAGGAACTCAACGTGCCGGCGATTGCCGCGATCCGCAAGCTCTACGAACGCGGTCTCAAGGCCGGCCTGTTCCGCAAGGGCCTGGACCCGGTCGATATCCATGCCTCGATCTCGGCCCTGAGCTTCTTCAATGTGTCCAACCGGCACACCTTCGGCATCATCTTCAAGCTCGACATGACCTCCCGCGCCTACATCGCCCAGCGGCGCGAGAACGTGGTGGAAATGATCGCGCGTTTCGTGCGCAAGACCTGAGCGCGGCACGCTTTGCGGCCAGCAATCTCAGGGTTTTCCCTTAATTAAAAACTAACCAGTTCGTACAAAATAAACGCATGGAGACCTTGCTGTGATTCAAAAACTGATCGACCGGATCTGTCAGGCCTTTAACCTCCTGATGGTTCTTTTCATGGCCCTCATGGTGTTCATGGTGTTCGGCAACGTGGTGCTGCGCTACGGTTTCAACTCCGGCATCACGGTGTCCGAAGAGCTGTCACGCTGGCTGTTCGTCTGGATGACCTTCCTCGGCGCGGTGGTGGCGCTCAACCGCCGCGCCCACCTGGGCACCGATGCCCTGATTGGGCGGCTGCCGCTGCTGGGCCGCAAGGTCTGCTTCGTGCTGGCCCAGCTGCTCATGCTGGCCATGTGCTGGCTGATGTTCAGGGGCACCTGGCAGCAGACCGTGATCAACCTGCAGACCACCAGCGCCGTCATGGAAGCCTCTATGGCCTGGCTCTACGCCAGCGGCATGGTGTTCGCAGCCCTCGCAGGCCTGATCATCTTCAACACCCTCCTGAAATTCTTCCGCGGGGATCTGCCGGCCTCCGAACTGATCGGTTTCTCCGAATCCGAAGAAATGCCGGCCGACAAGAACACACAGCAGGAGTCCCGTCCATGACCATCGCCGTTTTCCTCGCCGCCCTGCTGGGCGCCATGGCGCTGGGGGTGCCCATCGCCTTTTCGCTGCTCTTCACCGGCACCGCCCTGATGTGGCACCTGGGCATGTTCGACGCCCAGATCCTGGCCCAGAACGTCATCGAGGGCGCCAACAGCTTCCCCCTGCTGGCCGTGCCCTTCTTCATGCTGGCCGGCGAGGTCATGAACACCGGCGGCCTCTCGCGCCGCATCGTGAACCTGGCCATGACCCTGGTCGGGCATGTACGGGGCGGGCTGGGCTATGTGGCCATCCTGGCCGCCGCGCTGATGTCGGCCCTGTCGGGCTCGGCCGTGGCCGATGCGGCCGCGCTGGCCGCGCTGCTGCTGCCCATGATGATCAAGGCCGGTCACGACAAGTCCCGCTCCGCGGGCCTGCTGTCGGCCTCCGCCGTGATGGGCCCCATCATCCCGCCCTCGATCGGCTTCGTGGTCTTCGGGGTGGCCGCCAACGTGTCCATCTCCAAGCTCTTCATCGCGGGCATCGTGCCCGGCATCATGCTGGGCGCGGCCCTGTGGGTCACCTGGTGGTGGCTGGTGCGCAGGGAGCAGGTCGAGCCGCCGCCGCGCGCCACGCGCCAGCAGGTGCTGGTCGCGCTGAAGGACGCGACCTTTGCCATCGGCCTGCCCCTGATCGTGCTCGTGGGCCTGAAATTCGGCGTCTTCACGCCCACCGAAGCCGCCGTGGTGGCCGCGGTGTACGCCCTGTTCGTGTCCATGGTGATCTACCGCGAGCTGAAGTTCTCGCAGCTCTACGAGCTGTTCGCCTCTGCCGCGCAGACCACGGCCGTGGTCATGTTCCTGGTGGCCGCCGCCATGGTGTCCGCCTGGATGATCACCGTGGCCAACCTGCCGGCCGAACTGGTCGCCTTGCTCCAGCCCCTGCTGGACCGCCCCATCCTGCTGATGTTCGTGATGATGCTGATCACCATGCTCGTGGGCACGGCCATGGACATGACCCCGACCATCCTGATCCTCACGCCGGTCTTCATGCCCCTGGTCAAGGCCGCCGGCATCGACCCGGTGTACTTCGGCGTGCTCTTCATCATCAACAACTCGATCGGCCTGATCACCCCGCCGGTGGGCACCATCCTCAGCACCGTGGCCGGCGTGGGCAAGATGAGCATGGACGAGGTGACCAAGGGCGTCTGGCCCTTCATGATCGCCCAGTTCATCCTGATGTTCCTGCTGGTCTTCTTCCCCGCGCTGGTGATGGTGCCGGCGCGCTGGTTCTACTGATGTTTCTCTACGACTGCGGCCTCAGGGCACGCCACCGCAGTCGTTCTTTACAAGGGCGTCCCGAAAATATCCACGGAGACAAACCATGAAGCGACTCGTACTCAAAACCCTGGTGGCCGCACTGGCCGTCGCGGCCTTCGGCCTGGCCCAGGCCCAGACCAAGACCATCAAGTTCGTCAACCAGAACGCCAAGGGCCACCCCATCGTGCTGGGCATGGACAGGTTCGCCGAGATCGTCGAAGCCAGGTCCGGCGGCAAGCTCAAGGTCACCGTCTATCCCGGCGGCGCCCTGGGCAGCGACCAGGCCAATGTGTCGGCCCTGCAGGGCGGCACGCTAGAGATGGCCTCGATGAACTCCGGCATCTTCGCCAGCCTGGTGAAGGACTTCGCCATCTACGACTTCCCCTTCCTCTTTGCCAACCCGGCCGAGGCCGACGCCGTGGTCGACGGCCCCTTCGGCAAGAGCCTGCACGCCAAGCTGGAAGAGAAAGGCCTCGTGGGCCTGGGTTACTACGAGCTGGGCTTTCGCCACATCACCAACAGCAAGCGCCCCATCACCAAGGTGGAAGACATCGCCGGCCTCAAGCTGCGCGTGATCCCCAACCCGATCAACATCGACTGGGTCTCCGCCCTGGGCGCCAACCCCACGCCCCTGCCCTTCCCCGAGCTCTATGCAGCGCTGGAGCAGAAGGCCGTGGACGGCCAGGAAAACCCGGTGGCCACGATCAATGGCGCCAAGCTCTATGAAGTGCAGAAGCACCTGGCCCTGACCAGCCACCAGTACAACCCGCAGTCCATCGTGGTCAGCAAGAAGTTCTGGGACGGTCTGCCGGCCGACGAGAAGAAGATCGTTCAGGACGCCGTCAACGAGTCCATCAAGTACCAGCGCGAGCAGTCGCGCGCCCTGGCCAGCAGCCTGCTGGAGACCCTCAAGAAGAACGGCATGCAGGTCACCGAACTGCCGGCGGCCGAAGTGGCCAAGCTGCGCGAGAAGATGAAACCCGTGATCGCCAAGCATTCCGCCAGCGTGGGTGACGCCACGGTCAGCGCGATGATGGCCGAGCTCGCCCGCATCCGCAAGTAAAGAGAGCGCAGCACCTCGATGAACGCACGAGCTTTCCAGGGAGCCCTGATCAACGGCGATACGGAGATGATCGCCCATCTGGGTTTTCCCACGCACAGCTTCAAGGCCCCCCTGATCTACAACCCCTACTTCGAGTCGGTCGGGGTCAATGCGGTGGTGGTGCCCATGGGCTGCAGGCCCGATGCGTTCGCCGAGGTGTTGCGCAGCCTGTTCCGCCTGGAGAACATCCGGGGCGCGCTGATCACGATGCCGCACAAGGTGAGCACCGTGGGCCTGCTCGACGAAGTCACGCGCACCGCGCGCGTGGCCGGCGCCTGCAATGCCGTCAAGCGCACGGCCGACGACCGCCTGGTCGGTGACATGTTCGACGGCGAAGGTTTTGTGCGCGGGGTGCGCCGCAAGGGCATGGTGCTGACCGGCGCGCGGGCCCTGGTGGTGGGTTGCGGCGGCGTGGGCTCGGCCATTGCGGCCTCGCTGGCCGCTGCCGACCTGGCCGAACTCGCGCTCTTCGATGTGCAGGATGCTTCCGCGCAGGCCCTGGCCCAGCGCCTGCGCACCGAATACCCGCAACTCAAGGTCACGACCGGCAGCAGGGATCCCGCCGGCTTCGACCTGGTCGTCAACGGCACGCCGCTGGGCATGAACCCCGGCGATCCGCTGCCGGTCGATGTCGAGCGCCTGTCGCCCCAGACCTTTGTCGGCGAAGTCGTCATGCGCACCGAGATGACCGCCTTTCTGGCCGCCGCGCAGGCGCGCGGCTGCCGCATCCAGGTGGGTTCGGACATGCTGTTCGAGATGATCCCGGCCTATCTGGAGTTTTTCGGCTACCCGACCGCGACGGCCGACCAGCTGCGCGCCGTGGCCCGCTTGCACAACTGACATCAGCCGATACACCCCCTGCCGGAGAAGCCCATGAGCGACCTGTTGCTGCACCCCGAACATGCGCGCGAACCGCTGCAGGATTCCCTCAGCGATACGTCCAACCCGATCGGGCTGGACGGCATCGAATTCATCGAGTACGCCACGCTCAAACCCCAGGCCCTGGGCCAGGTGCTGGAGATGATGGGCTTTCGCCCGGTGGCGCGTCACCGCTCGCGCGAAGTCACGCTCTACCGCCAGGGCGCGCTGAACATCGTGGTCAACGCCCACCCGCCGGACGCGCTGGGCGCGAGCCACGGCGCCGACCACCCCAGCATCAGCGCCATCGCGCTGCGGGTGCGCAGTGCGCGCGCCGCGCGCGAGTACGTGCTGGAGCGCGGCGGCTGGGAAGTGCCCGGTCACCCCGATGCGATGGAACTCAACATCCCCGCCATCCACGGCGTGGGCGGCAGCCGCATCTACCTGATCGACCGTTACCAGGACTTCTCGATCTACGACGTCGACTTCATCACTATCCCCGGCGCAGCGGTGCAGCCGCCCGTGCTGGCCGGACTGAACTTCTTCGGCATCGTCCAGTACATCGGCATCGGTCGCAGTTATGACTGGATCGAGTTCTACCAGGCCTTGCTGGGCGCGACCCTGATCCCCGACGAGCAGCGCTTCGGCATCATGCCCTCGGGCAAGCTCATGCGCACGCCCGCGCTGCACGCCGGCCAGTCCTTCATGATCCAGCTGGTCGAACCGGCGGTGGACGCCCCCGATCCGCGCGAGCAGCTGCAGCGCATCGGCCTGGGTGTGCCGGACGTGCTGGCCGCGGTGCAGGCCCTGCGCGCCCAGGGCGTCGAGTTCATCGAAAGCCCCGCCACCCACAGCGGGCAGCGCGGCGCGATCAGCAAAACCTACCTGGGCAGCGTGGTGTTCGAGCTGGTGCATTCCGCAGCGGAGCCGGCATGAACGACCGCCGCAGCGTGGAAGAAGCCATCCGTGGCTTCGGCATGGACACCATCACCCTGGCCGGTCCGCTGCAGGCCAAGCTGCAGGCCATGAAGGACGCCGGTTTCAGCCAGGTCATGCTCAAGGCCAACGACCTGGTGGGCCACCCCGGCGGCTGGAAGGCCGCAGCGCGCGAGGTGCGTGAGAGCGGGCTGCGCGGCACAGGCTTCCAGGTGCTGCGCGACTTCGAGGGCCTGAGCGGCCACCTGCACGACTACAAGGTCGACATCGCCAAGACCATGCTGGAGATGTGCGCCGAACTCGGCTGCGACGTGCTGCTGGCCTGCTCCTCCACCTCGGCCCACGCCTCGCAGGACCTGGACCACATCGCGCGCGACCTGCGCAAGCTGGCCATGCTGGCGATTCCCCACGGCATCCGCATCGCCTACGAGGGCCTGTCCTGGGGCCGCACGGTCAACGAATACACCACGGCCTGGGACGTGGTCTGCCGCGCCGACGCGCCCAACCTGGGCGTCTGCATCGACTCGTACCACATCCTGGCCGCCAAGACCCCGCTGGACGCCATCCTGGATCTGGACCCGGCCAGGATCTTCCTGGTCCAGCTGTCCGACTTCATGTGGCGCGAAACGCCCACCTTCGAGGAGCGCATGGCCACGGCCCGCACCTACCGCGTTTTCCCCCGCGAAGGCGTGCACACCGAAGAACTCATAGCCCTCGTGCAGAAGCTCGACCGGCTCGGTTATGCCGGCGACTACAGCTTCGAGGTCTTCAACGACGACTTCGTGCAGATGCCCCTGCCCATGGTGGCCGAACGCGCGCGCAAATCGGCGCTCTGGCTGGCCGACGATATCCTGCGCCGCTCCCTGCCCCTGCCCAACCAGCTCAGGCTGCGCGCCCGCTGAGCGGGAGCGGCCCGGCCCGCTTCAGATCTGCACGCGCGTGCCCAGCTCGATCACGCAGTTGTTGGGCAGGCGGAAGAAGTCCGCCACATTGCCGGCGTTGCGCGACATCAGGGCAAACAGCGCCTCGCGCCAGCGCGCCATACCGGTACCGCGTGTGGGCACCACGATCTCGCGGCTCAGGAAGTAGGACGTCTCGAACAGGTTGATGGGCAGGCCCTGGGCCTGGCACAGCTCCAGCGCCTTCGGAATATCAGGCTGGTTCTGGAAACCGTAGTTGATCTGCACCCGCCAGAAACCGGGCGCCAGCGGGCTCACCTGCACGCGCTCGCCAAAGGGAATCCAGGGCACATCGTGGAAGACCACGGTGAGGATCACATTGCGCTCGTGCAGCACCTGGTTGTGCTTGAGGTTGTGCATCAGCGCCTGGGGCACGGTGTCCGGATTGGCCACGGCATACACGGCCGTGCGCGAGACTCGGTGCATGCGGTCGGCCGAGAGGGCGCCGATGAAGGGCAACAGCTCGGGATCGCCCTGGCGGATGTTGTCCAGCAGCAGCTCGCGCCCGCGCCGCCAGGTGGCCATGACGATGAAGATGAGACCGCCCGCGACCAGGGGGAACCAGCCACCGTCCACGAACTTCAGCATGCAGGAGGCCACCAGCATGGCGTCGAACAGCAGGAAGGCGCCCGTGGCGGCCAGCGCCAGGGGCAGGGGGTAGTTCCAGGCGTGGCGGATGACAAAGAAAGTGAGTGCCGTGGTGATGAGCATGGTGACCGTCACCGCGATACCGTAGGCGGAAGCCAAGGCGGAAGAGCTGCCGAAACCCACCACCGCCAGCAGCACCGCCGCCAGCAGCAGCCAGTTGACCTGGGGCATGTAGATCTGGCCAGCCTCGCGCGCCGAGGTGTAGTGCACCTGCAGGCGCGGCAGCAGGCCCAGCTGCACGGCCTGCTTGGTCATGGAATAGGCGCCCGAGATCACGGCCTGCGAGGCAATCACCGTGGCCAAGGTCGCCAGCAGCACGGCCGGGATCAGCCAGGCGGCGGGAAACAGGCGGTAGAAGGGGTTGTCCAGTGCCGTGGGATCGCGCATGAGCAGCGCGCCCTGCCCCATGTAGTTCAGGGCCAGCGCGGGCAGCACCAGACCGGTCCAGGCCAGCTGGATGGGCCGCTTGCCGAAATGCCCCATGTCGGCATACAGGGCCTCGGCGCCGGTGAAGGCCAGCACGATGGCGCCCAGCGCCACAAACATATGCCAACCCTGCGCGCGCAGGAAGGCCAGCGCCTCCAGCGGGTTGAGTGCGGCCAGGATGGCGGGCTCGCGCAGGATCTCCAGCACACCGGTCAGGGCCAGCACGCCGAACCACAGCAGGATGACGGGGCCGAAGAGCTTGCCGACCAGGCCGGTGCCGAAACGCTGGACAGCAAACAGGGCCACCAGCACGGCCACCGAGATCGGCAGCACATAGGGCTTGAGCAGGGGCGTGGCCACTTCCAGCCCCTCGACCGCGCTGAGCACCGAGATGGCGGGAGTGATCACGCTGTCACCATAGAACAGGGCGGCGCCCATGACACCGGTGAGCAACAGGGCCACACGCCGCCGCGCGGTCTTGCCCGCCGCCTGGGCGGCCAGGGCCGTGAGCGCCATGATGCCGCCCTCGCCGCGGTTGTCGGCGCGCAGGATCAGCAGCACGTATTTGAGCGTGACCACCAGCATCAGGCCCCAGAAGATGGTCGACACGGCCCCGACGAGATGGGCCGCATCGAGCGGGATGCCGGTGGCGGGGCCAAAAACCTCCTTCATGGTGTAGAGCGGGCTGGTGCCGATGTCGCCATAGACCACGCCCAGCGCGCCCAGGGTCAGGGCGGCCAGGCTTTCGCGTCCGGTATTCGAATTCATGGGTGCCTGTCGTCAGTGTAGAGGTCTCCACTGTCGCGCGGCGCGCATCAGGAACGCATAAGGACGCTCACTCGTCGGCCAGGCGGTAGCCCACGCCGGTTTCGGTCAGCAGATGGCGCGGCTCGGCCGGATCGCGCTCGATCTTGGCGCGCAGCTGGCCCATGTACAGGCGCAGGTAGTGCGTGTGCGCTGTGTATTCGGGGCCCCAGACCTCGGCCAGCAGCTGGCGGTGCGTCACCACGCGGCCGGCGCTGCGCACCAGGCGCGCCAGCAGTTCGTACTCGGTGGGCGTGAGGTGCACGGCCTGGCCCTCGCGTGTCACCGTGCGCGTGGCCAGGTCCACCTGCAGATCGTCCAGGGTATGCGTGGTCACGGCGGCGGCCAGCGCCGTGCCGCGGTGGCGCAGGGCCACACGCATGCGCGCCAGCAGCTCGGCCACGCTGAAGGGCTTGCTCAGGTAGTCGTCGGCCCCGGCGTCCAGCAGCGCGATCTTCTGCGCTTCCTGGTGACGCGCCGAAATCACGACGATGGGCAGGCTGGACTGGCGGCGCACCTGCTGCACCAGCTGCAGACCTTCGCCGTCGGGCAGGCCCAGGTCCAGCACGATGAGCTCGGGCGGGCTGTGCTGCAGCAAGGCGCCGGCCTCGCCCAGCGTCACGGCCGTCTGCACCTCGAAGCCCTCCAGCGCGAGTGCGGACTGCACCAGCGCGCGGATTTCGCGGTCGTCCTCGACCACCAGCACACGCAGGGTCATGGTGCAGGCTCCGGCGTCGCGGGTTGGGCCTCGACAGGCAGTTGCAGGCAGAAGTCGCTGCCGCCACCTGCACGCGGCCGCAGGATCAGCGGCGCGCCGTGCGCCTGGGCGATGGCGCGGCACACCGCCAGCCCCAGGCCGGTGCCGCGCCGGCCGGAACGGTCGCCCCGCACATAGGGCTGAAAGATGGTTTCGCGTTCGGCCTCGGGGATGCCCGGGCCCCGGTCCCTGACGCAGACCTCCAGCCTGGCCTCATGGGGCTCCACGCTCAGCTCGACCTCACCCTCGCTGTACTTCAGCGCGTTGTCCAGCAGATTGGCCAGCAGCTGCGAGAGCAGCACCGCATCGGCCCGCACCAGAGGCAGCCCTTCGGGCACACGCGAGCGGATGCGGCGCGCCGGATCATGCTTGCGCACGCGGCCCAGCACGGCGCCGACAATCTCTTCCAGCGATTCCCAGCCGAACTGCAAGGCCTGCCCGGGCTGGGCCAGGCGCAGCAGCTGCAGGGTGTTGTCGCTCATGCTGCTCAGGTAATTGGCCTCGTTGACGATGCCCTGCAGCAGGTGGGCCTGGGTGGGTGCATCGAGCCTCTCGCGCTGCGTCTGCAGGGAGGAGGCCGCCGCCACGATGGCCGCCAGCGGTGTACGCAGGTCGTGCGAGATGGCGGCGAGGAAGGTACTTTGCAACTGCTGGCGTTGCGCCTCGGTCTGCGCCGCCTGCATGGCCTGCCCCAGGCGCAGGCGTCCCAGGGCCTGGGCCAGCAGCGCACAAAGGGCCTGGGCATGCTCCCGCCCGCTTTCGTCGCTGGCCTGTGCAGGGCGCACGCAGGCCGCCCCGGACACCTGACCCTGCTCGCCCAGCGGCAGGTACCAGGCCAGCAAGCCCGGCCAGCGTCCGGTGCCCGGGCCCAGCACGGCCCCCTCCTTCATGCAGCTGCGCAGGCCGTCGCGCACCTGCGACTCCAGACCCTCGCCCGGTTCGGGCTCACCATGCGCGTGCGCCAGCACCAGCTGGTTGGGGCCGGCAAAAGCCTCGGCCAGGGCCGCCTGTCCCAGGCCCAGCACGTCCTGCGTCTGCGTGGCAGACGCCAAGCCGCTGGCCAGGGCCTGCAGCTGGCGCGCCCGCTGCTCGTTGCGTCGTGCAATTTCAGTTTCGCGCCGCAAGCCGCTGGCCAGCCGGCTGATGACCAGGGCGACCACCAGCATGACCGCCAGCGCAATCAGGTGCTCCTGGCTCTCGACCTCGAAAGTCCAGCGCGGGGGCACGAAAAAGAAATTCAGCGCGATGACGGCCCCCACGGCACAGCTCACCGACTCCAGCCAGGGCAGCCAGTAGGCCGCGATCACCACGGCCAGTACGTAGAGCATGGCCTGGCTGGTCAGAGACACATGGGGCTCCCATACCCAGCACAAGCCCGTGGCCAGGGCCAGCAGGCCGGTCACCGTGGCCCAGCGTCGCAGCGTTGCGGAGGCTGTCAGCGTTTTCATGAGCCACCAGCGTAACACCCGGGGCATCAGGAAAGCATCAGGATCGCCAACGCACCGGACTGGCGCGCCCGCTGCAATAGCCTTGACGCCGACCCTAGTTCTGTCGAACTATTGGATAGCGCACGGCTTTCGGCTACGCTAGCCCGGTCCGAGCAACTGATCGAAAGCTTTTCATGTCGGGACCCCACACCCTTGAATCCACGGCCGCCCACATCCTGCGCCATATGCCGGAGGCCATGATCTTCTGCGACCTCGAAGGCATCATCCGCCTCTGGAACGGCGGTGCCGAGAAGGTCTTCGGTTGGACCGCGGCCGAGGCCGTGGGCCAGAGCCTGGACCTCATCATCCCCGAGCGCATGCGCAAGGCGCACTGGGACGGTTTCAACCAGGCGCTCGAGCGCGGCGGCGTCAAGCCCGGCCGCACTTCCATGATCACGCGCTCGCTGCACAAGAGCGTCGAGTTCATCTACGTGGACATGAGTTTCGAGATGGTGCGCGACGAGGCCGGCAAGATGCTGGGCTCGATGGCCGTGGCGCGTGACGCCACCAAGCGCTTCAACGACGAGAAGGCACTGCGCAAGCAGCTGGCCGACCTGACGGCCAAGCCGGCGGGCTGAAGCCATGGGCACGGCTCTGCCCGGCTTCGATGCCCCGGCCGTGGGCTTCGAGCAGCCTTACGAGATGCTGGCCGCCTGCCACGAGCGTGTGCAGCGCAGCCTGGCCCTGCTGGGCCGTCTGGTGGATCACCTCGACGACAAGGGCCACGACGCGCAGACGCGCTCGGCTGCGGCCGACGTGCTGCGCTACTTCGATATCGCCGCGCCCCTGCACCACCAGGACGAGGAACTGCACGTCTTTCCCCTGCTGCTCAGGCGGGAGGATGCCCCGCTGCACACCGTCGTGTCGCGCCTGCAGGCCGAGCACCGGGAGATGGAGGTGCTGTGGGCATTGGTGCGTGTGGCCATGCTGCGCTGGCAGGAACCTGACTGCAAGGACAGCATGAACGCAGATCTGCGCGCCACGATCGAACGCTTTCGCGGGATCTATCAGGGTCACATCGAAGCCGAGGAAGGCCTGGTGTTCCCGGCGGCGCGCGCGGCCATGGGTGCGGCCACGCAGGAAAGCATGGGGTGCGAGATGCAGGCCCGGCGCCAGGCCTGAACCCGCGACGCATAGCGATTCCGTTCATTCAACAAGAACCGCTCGGGCTGTCGAAGCCCCTGCAGCCTCCGGCAGGCTCAGGGCGAACGGCGTGTGCCCTTGAACGCGAAGTCGTATCAGTCGCGCACGACAAACACCGGGAGTTGCGCGTGCGAGAGCACACGCTGGGCCACGCTGCCCAGCACCACCTTCTCCACCCCGCGCCGGCCGTGCGAGCCCATGACGATGAGGTCGGCGCCCAGTGTCTTGGCCGTCTCCAGGATGCCGCGCCAGATGGTGTGCGCCTCCACCACCTGCGTGCTGACCGTCACCCCCGCCTTCGACAACACAGCGCGCGCGGCCTCGGTGGCCTCTTTGGCTTCGGCGCTGGCCGCGCTCAGGTACTCGGCCTGGCCGTAGGCGAAGTCACTGCCCAGGCCGGTGAAGGGATAGGGGTCGATCACGTAGATGACGCTGACCGCGCTGCCGAAAGCCCGGGCCAGGCCGGCCGCCGTCTCCACCGCTTTCTGCGCGGTCTCTGAACTGTCCACGGGAACCAGGATGTGCTTGAACATGGCGACTCCTTGCTGTATCAGCTGACGGTGTCTTCGCCCTGGAAGGCGCCGGCGCGCAGCGTGACGACCAGCGTATCACGGTAGGCCGGCTGCGCCAGCGGCTGGATGGGCGTGGTCTCGTGGACCACACGCGCATCGTCCAGCAGCAGCAGGGACCAGGGTTCGGCGAGCGTGAAACGCTGGCCGTTGGGACCTGCGGCCTCGAACACGCGGGTCTCCCCGCCCTTGACACCACGCCGCTCCACCAGGAACACGGCCACCAGGTCCACGCCGTCGCGGTGCGCGCCCTCGGGCGTGGGCCGGCCGATGCCGTCGGTGGTGTCGATGCGGAAGGGATGGGCCTCGATGGACCAGGGCTGCGGCCCCTTGAGCGCCGAGGCCACGCGCCCCAGCCAGCGCAGCAGCTGGGCCCAGGCGGGGTTCGCCACCATGGCCGGCGCCATGGGCTCGAACAGGCGCTGCATGCCGCCGTGCAGGGCGTTGTATTCCAGCGGCTGCCAGTGGGCGCGGTGCGGCGCCTGAGTGAGTTGATCGCCCTCGAGCACAAAACAGGAATGACGACGGTGACGGTAGTGGCCACCGTCTTTCAGATGGGCGTCTGGCGGCAGATCGTTCCAGTGGGAACGCAGGGCCAGCAGATCATTGATCCGGCAGCCGCTCAGGGCGCAGACCGCCGCGGCGTCGAGCACGGCATGGCCCTGGCGCTGCAGGGTGGCGTCCAGTGCGCCGGGGGGGATGACGGGGGGCAAAAACAAGGGGCTGCTCATGGCAGGCATTGTGCCTGCCGTGAGCAGCCCCTTGGGGGAGCCGGGGGCTCGGGATCAGCAGCCGGTGGTATCGACGGTGATGGTGGGGGCCGCGCCAGCGGCCGCTGCGGTGTAGCTGATCACGCAGGTGCCGGGAGTCGTTGCGCCTGTGGCGGTGAACGTGATCGGGCCAGCACCGGCGACGGTGACACCATCGCTGGTCGCGATGATGCCAGCCGCAGCCTGAATCCCGGTAGCGGTGGCCGCCGGGTAGCGGTTCACCATGTCGATCGCAACACCATCCATATTGGCCGTTCCAGCTGTGGCAGTACAGGTACCCACCGGAATGGCGGCCAGATCAAGTTCGCAACGGGCCTTGGCCAAGGCGGAGGCAGAGCGGATGGAACCAAACAGGCCCTGCATCTTGGCCACCCGCGCATCACGCTGCAGAGCAATGTAACGCGGCAGCGCAATCGCCGCCAGGATGGCGATGATGGTGATGACGATGACCAGTTCGATCAGCGTGAAACCTTGGTTGAGCTTTTTCATGGGGGCTCCGTGTTTCTGTAGAGGATGGCCGGATTGTGCCCCAGCCCGGCGGATAAGTGCAAATTTGATAGCAAAAAAGCCCGGCCCGGCGTGATTTACTTAACACCGGGCTGCACCCAAACCACCGGCGCCCGTGGCCGCGAGGCAACGCCGCCCGGCCCGTGAAACAGCACCGGCCGGCCGGCCTGCCCCGGAACCAAGCCATCATGCGCAAGGCCCTCACCCTCCTGCTCTCCGCCCTGCTGTGTTCTTTCGGCGCCGCCGCCCAGACCCCTTCTCCGCCAGGCCCATCCGCACCGTCATCGGCTTTGCGGCTGGCGGCCCGCTGGGCCAGCCCGAGATCCGCAACCGCATGATCAGCCAGGGGGCCGATCCGGCCTTCCCGGGCGCCGACGATTTCGCGAATTTCCTGGCCACCAGTTGCCGCACCGGGCCACAGCGGTGCAGAAGTCCGGCGCCAAGGTGGATTAACATGATCGGCGCAGTTGTCACCGGTCATGTTGGCGCACGGCCTTGACAGACGGTCATCGATCACCCACAGCCGCGCCTGAAAATCCACAACTCAGCCACTGGGTTTCAGACCAGGTTCCCCTGATAAGCACAGTGTTCTTTTCAAGCAGCCAGACTACCCGACATGCAGATCCCCACCTCCAGAACCCATCGTTCGTTCTCCTCTGACTTCATGCCACTGGAAGGCACGCCACGTGACTGCGAAGACTGCGGCAAAGCCGAGCGCGTGGGATTCCAGTTCGACTATGCCTACCAACCCATCGTGGATGTGGATCGCCGGCAGGTATTTGCGCATGAAGCCCTGGTGCGCGGGCCGAACGGCGAAGACGCCGTGACGGTTCTGGCGCAAGTCAACGAACAGAACCGCTACCGTTTTGATCAGGCCTGCCGCGTCAAGGCCATCAAAGGCGCCAGCGAGTTGCATATCCAGGAGCACGTCTCCATCAATTTCCTGCCCAACGCCATCTACAAGCCCGAGGTGTGCATACGCACCACACTGGAGGCGGCCCGGACCCATGATTTCCCCCTGGACCGCATCATTTTCGAGGTGACCGAAGGGGAGCGGATCGAGGACGGTCCCTGGTTTGCCGAGATCCTGCGGGAGTACAAGCGTTGCGGCTTCAAGACCGCCATCGATGACTTTGGCGCCGGTTATGCCGGCATGAAGCTGCTTTCTGACTTCCAGCCCGACATCATCAAGATCGACATGGACCTGATCCGGAATGTGGACACCAACCGTGCGCGTCAGGCCATCGTGCACAGCCTGGTGCGCCTGTGCGAAGAGCTGGACATCCAGGTGATTGCCGAGGGCATCGAAACCACGGCAGAACGGGCGTTTCTCTACGACGCGGGCATCCACCTGATGCAGGGCTATCTCTTCGCCAAGCCGGCGTTCCGGTCCACCGCGGCCATCGATCCGGCGGTGTTTGCGCTTCCGCGCTGAGCCTTGACCAGCCGTCACGCGCAGACCAACCCATGCCCCACGTTCTTCTGGCCCCGCTGCAAGCCGAGTTCGACGCGCTGCGAGCGGGCCGCCGCCGGGCGACAGAATTCAGCCGGCAGGCACGCGCCCACACGGCGTTGCTGGCCGCCCTGCCGCCGCGTTACACCGAGGTGCTGCTGGGCCTGCTGGACCGGCTGGAGTCCAGCGCTTTGTTCGCCGAGGAAAGCTGCTCCTTTAGCCAACAGGACTTGCTGGACAGCCTGCAGCTCTGGCTGGACAAGGCCGCGCAGCAATTGCCGGCCTGAAACCCCGGGATCACCCGGGTAAACCCTCAACCTTGCGAGCAGCGCGGCACACGGGCGCCGCGTGCGCTCGCCCCGGAAATCCCGTATAAAAGCCCATGGACCGGCATCACCCGGCCCAGCACGCCACACCTTTGAGGAGACACACGATGGCGAAACTCAACGTCAACGGCAAGGACCGCGAATTCGAGGCCGCAGCCGACACGCCCCTGCTGTGGGTGCTGCGCGAGCAGCTGGACCTGACGGGCACCAAGTACGGCTGCGGCATCGCCCAGTGCGGCGCCTGCACCGTTCACATCGACGGCGCCGCGGTGCGCAGCTGCACGATGCCGGCACGCGCGCTCAAGGACAGCCAGAAGATCGTGACCATCGAGGGCCTGTCGCGCAACGGCACGCACCCGGTGCAGCGCGCCTGGCAGGCCCTGGACGTGCCGCAGTGCGGCTTCTGCCAGAGCGGCATGATCATGGCGGTCTCGGCCCTGCTCAAGACCAAGCCCAAACCGACGGACGCCGACATCGACGCGGCCGTCACCAACATCTGCCGCTGCGGCACCTACAACCGCGTGCGCGCCGCCATCCACACCGCGGCGCGTGGGGGCGGCGCCCGCAAGGCCGAGCTGTCCATCCAGCACGCTGACAGGAGCGCGACATGAATACATCGCCCCTGCTGAACCCCGAACTCTCGCGCCGCGGCTTCCTGGCCAGCGCGGGCGCCGCCGCCGGCGGCCTGATGGTGAGCTTCCACGTGCCGCTGGCGCTGGCCGCCAACGCCCCGCCCGAGATCAACGCCTGGGTGGTGATCAAGCCCGATGACACGGTGGTCATCCGCATCGCCCGCTCCGAGATGGGCCAGGGCACGCTGACCGGCCTGGCCCAGCTGGTGGCCGAGGAACTGGAATGCAACTGGGCGCGCGTGACCACCGAGTACCCCACGCCGGGCCAGAACCTGGCGCGCAAACGCGTCTGGGGCAACTTCGCCACCGGCGGCAGCCGCGGCATCCGCGAATCGCACGACTACGTGCGCAAGGGCGGCGCCACCGCGCGCCTCATGCTGCTGCAGGCCGCTGCCGACGCCTGGGGCGTGCCGGCGGCCGAATGCAGTGTGTCCGCGGGCGTGATCACGCACACGCCCACGGGCCGCAAGACTGTCTACGGCCGCGTGGCCGCCGCCGCCGGGCATCTCACGCCGCCCGATCCGGCCGGCATCGTGCTCAAGGACCCCTCGACCTGGAAGATCGCCGGCCAGCGCATGGCGCGGCTCGATACCTTCAAGAAGACCACGGGCGCGCAGGACTACGGCATCGACCTGACCCTGCCCGGCATGCTCAACGCCGCCATCAAGGACTGTCCGGTCTTCGGCGGCAAGGTCAAGAGCTTCAATGCCGCGCCTGTTCTGCGGCGCGCAGGCGTGAAGAAGGTGGTGAAGGTCGGTGACAGCGCGGTGGCCGTGGTGGCCACCACCTGGTGGGCCGCCAAGACCGCGCTGGACGCGCTGACCATCGAGTGGGACTACGGCCCCAACGCCGCCGTCTCGCAGGCCGACATCGCCGAGCTGCTCAAGGGCGGCCTGGATCTGTCGGTACCGGCCACCTCGGTGGGCAACAGCAACGGGGACGCGGCGGCCGCCATCAGCGGCGCACCGCGCCGGATCGAGGCCATCTACAGCTACCCCCACCAGAACCACGCCACCATGGAGCCCATGAACGCGACGGCGCGCTGGACACCCGAGCGCTGCGATGTCTGGGTGCCCACGCAGAACGGCGAAGCCGCGCTGGCCGCCGCCTCCGAAGCCGCCGGCCTGCCGCAAAGCCAGTGCGAGGTCTACAAGCTCTACCTGGGCGGCGGTTTCGGCCGGCGCGGACGCAGCGACTTCGTGACGCAGGCCGTGCTGCTCGCCAGGAGCATGCCGGGCACGCCCATCAAGCTGATCTGGACGCGTGAAGAGGACATGCAGCACGGCTCCTACCACCCGATCACAAGCGCCAAGCTGACCGCCGGCCTGGACGCTCAGGGCAATGTCACGGGCTTGCACATGCGCATCTCGGGCCAGTCCATCCTGGCCACGGTGGCACCGCAGTCCATGCGCGACGGCAAGGACATGGTGGTCTACCAGGGGCTGGCGCCCTCCGGCCCCGAGGCCTCGATCGGCTACAGCTTCCCCAACCTGCTGATCGACCACGCCATGCGCAACCCGCACGTGCCGGCCGGTTTCTGGCGCGGCGTGAACCTGAACCAGAACACGATCTACCTCGAGTCCTTCATCGACGAGATCGCGCATGCCACCGGCCAGGACCCGCTGGCCCTGCGCCGCAAGCTCATGGCCCAGCACCCCAAGCATCTGGCCGTGCTCAATGCCGTGGCCGAGCGCGTGGGCTGGGACAAACCCGCACCGGCCGGCGTGTTCCGCGGCCTGGCCCAGACCATGGGCTTCGGCAGCTATGTGGCGGCCTGCGCCGAGGTCTCGGTCGACGCAGAGGGCAAGCTCAAGATCCACCGCATTGTGGCGGGCACCGACCCGGGCCATGCCGTCAACCCGCAGCAGATCGAGGCCCAGGTGGAGGGCTCCTTCGTCTACGGCCTGTCGGCCGCGCTCTACGGCGAGATCACCGTCAAGGATGGCGCGGTGGAGCAGAAGAACTTCGACAGCTACCCCGTGATGCGCCTGGCCGACATGCCGCCGGTGGAAACCATCGTCATGCCCTCGGGCGGTTTCTGGGGCGGTGTGGGCGAACCCACCATCGCCGTGGCCGCGCCGGCGGTGCTCAACGCCATCTTCGCGGCCACCGGCAAGCGCATCCGTGCGCTGCCGATCAAGGACCAGGACCTGCGGCGGGCATGATGCTGCGCCGGCTCGCGGCTGCCACGGCCCTGGCCCTGCCCCTGGGGGCCGGCGCCGTGAACGTGGCGGGCGACGGCGTGCCCGCAGCGCTGGAAGGCGCCGCGGGCGATGCAACACGCGGGCGCGCCATCGTGGCCAGCCGGCAGAACGGCCTGTGCCTGCTCTGCCACAGCGGCCCCATCCCCGAAGAACGTTTTCAGGGCAATCTGGCGCCCGATCTGGCCGGCGCCGGCCGGCGCTGGAGCGCGGCCCAGCTGCGCCTGCGCCTGGTGGATCCGCGTCAACTCAACCCCGAGAGCATCATGCCGGCCTACTACCGCAGCGAAGGACTCACGCGCGTGGGCCGCGCGTGGAAAGGCAGGTCCATCCTGAATGCCCAGCAGATCGAGGACGTGGTGGCCTACCTGCAAACCCTGCGTGACTGAAACATGAACCCTACCTTCGACAAGCTCAGGGCGAACGGTAGCATTTGCTCCCGGCGTCAGCTGCTGCACACTGGCGCAGGCCTGGGCGGCTGGCTGCTGCTGCGCCCGGCCCACGCCGGTGACCAGCTGGACGATGCCATCCGTGCCTGGACCGGCGGTGCGACGGTGCAAGGCGGGCGCGTGAAACTGGACATCGCGCCGCTGGTGGACAACGGCAACACCGTGCCCCTCAGCGTGAACGTGGACAGCCCCATGACGGCGGGCGACCATGTGCTGGCCATCGCCGTCTTCAACCAGCGCAACCCGCAACCCGATGTGGTGCGTTTCACGCTGGGCCCGCGCGCCGGCCGCGCCAGCGTCGCCACGCGCATCCGCCTGGCCACCACGCAAAAACTGAGTGCCGTGGCGCGTTTGAGCGATGGCAGCTACTGGCAGCACACGATCGAGGTGATCGTCACGCTGGCGGCCTGCCTGGAGGACATCGAATGACCGTGCGCACACTGATCAAAGTCCCTCGCACGGCTCGCCGCGGCGAGGTCATCGAGATCAGCACCATCATCGGCCACCCGATGGAGAGCGGCTTTCGGCCCGGCGCCGGCGGCCAGCGCCTGCCGCGCAACATCATCGAGCGCTTCAGCTGCCACTACAACGAGGAACTGGTGTTCAGCGCCGAGCTGTCCGCCGCCATCGCGGCCAACCCGCTGATCGCCTTCCACACGGTGGCCACGGCCAGCGGCACGCTGCGTTTCAACTGGGAAGGCGAACAGGGTTTCCGTCACGGCGAGAGCATGACAATCAGCGTCGCATGAGCGTCGCCCGTCCGCCAGCAGGCGCTCGCACCGCAGCCCGCCAGGGCGAAGGCGCTCCAGGAAGGCGGTACGGCAGATTCCTGCTGGCCCTGCTGCTGGCGCCGACCTTGCACGCGCAGATTCCGGAGGCACAACGCCGCTCCGACTTCGAGTTCATGGGGGCGGACGTGCAGGCCATGCAGCGCGACGACACGCGCAACCCGGCCATGCTCTGGGTCCAGCAGGGGGCAGCCCTGTGGCAACAGGCTGCCGGCCCGGGCAACAAGTCCTGCGCCAGTTGTCATGGCAGCGTCACCAGCCTGCGCGGCGTGGCAGCACGCTACCCGGCCTTCGACACGCAGACGCAGGGCCCCATCAACCTGGCCCAGCGCCTCAACCGCTGCCGGCAGTCGCAGCAACTGGCCACCCCCTGGAAGCTGGAGAGCGAGGAGCTGCTGGCCCTGGAAAGCCTGGTGGCGCTGCAGTCACGCGGCCTGCCCATCACGCCGCCTTCGGACCCGCGCTTGCAAGCTCACCTCGAACGTGGCCGCCAGCTTTATGCGCAGCGCATGGGGCAGCTGGACCTCTCCTGCGCACAATGCCATGACCAGCGCTGGGGCCAGCGCCTGGGCGGCGGCACCATACCGCAGGGCCAGGCCACCAGCTACCCGCAGTACCGGCTCGAATGGCAGGGCGTGGGTTCTTTGCAGCGACGCCTGCGCAGCTGCCTGGCAGGCGTGCGAGCCCAGCCCTGGCCGCTGGGCGCGGTTGAGCTGGTGGAACTGGAACTTTTTCTGAGTGCCCGCGCCCGCGGCCTGCCCCTGGAAGCCCCCGGTGTCAGACCCTGAGGGTTTCGGCCCAGAATCGGGGTATATATACAGGCCATGCGTTTGCACCCACTCCGCCTGTCCAGTCTCACAACCAGGGTGGTGCTTGCCGTCGCCCTGCTCTTCGTCGGTTTTGCCAGCCTGCTGACCTGGGTCACCCTGCGTCATTTCGACCAGAATTTCCGCGAGAGCCTCTACCAGCAGCAGTTCGTCCTGGCCAGCACTCTGGCCAAATCCATTGACGACAAGCTGGCTTCAAGCGTGCAATTGCTGAGCGCGACAGCCCTGCAGTTGCCGCTCCAAACCCTGGCGAATGCACAGCAGGCGCAGGAATTCCTGGACAGGCAGTCCCCCTTGCAGACGATCTTCTCCAATGGCCTTCTCCTGATCTCCGAGCAGGGGCGGGTTGTTGCCGAATCCCCCTATCTGCCCGGAGGACGCGGACGCGATGTGACCGGGCTCGAAGTTTTCAAGACCGTCAGCGAAACACGCGAGCCCTACATCTCCAAGCCCTTCAGCTCGGTACGGGCACTGGGAGGGCCGGCGATCACCATCAGCATCCCGCTGTTCGACGCGCAAGACCGAATGGTGGGCCGCCTGCACGGCAGCATCGAGCTGGTGGGTCACAACCTCTTGTCCGACCTCAATGAACTCACGCTCGGCCAGGGTGCTTATGTCTCGCTCTTCACCAAAGACCGGCTCTTCATCTCGCACCGTCATCCGGAGCGCATCCTCAAGCCCATCGCCCCGCCAGGGTCCAACACCCTGGTGGACCGTGCCATCGAGGGTTTCGAGGGCAGCGGTACGACCACTACGTCGTATGGGGCCGAAGTGGTCAGCAGCCTGAAGCAACTGCGCATGGCGCCCTGGGTACTGAGGATCAACCTGCCCCTGTCTGTAGCCGAGAAACCCCTTGCAGAGGCTCGCCGCTACCTGCTGCTAGGCAACGCGGGCGGCACGCTGGTGGCGGTTGGGCTGATCTGGCTGGTGATGCGCCGGGCGCTGCAGCCCCTGGGCACGCTGACCCAGCACGTGCGCGACCTGCCGCACAAGCAGGGCGCGGCGCGGCGACTGGACCTGCCCAGCGATGACGAGATCGGCACCCTGGTCCGGGCCTTCAACAACATGGTCAAGGACCTGGACCAGCAACGCCAGACGCTGCAGGAAAGCGAGATACGCTTTCGCAGCCTGGCCGAGATGTCGACCGACTGGTTCTGGGAACAGGACGAGCAGTTCCGTTTCACCCAGGTCTCGCAGGGTTTCAAGAGCGCGGACATGGCGCCCAACCTGGGTAAGACCCGCTGGGAGCAGGACATCGTTGCACCGGGCCCGCAGGAATGGGAACGGCACCGGCAACTGCTCGAACGCCACGAGTCCTACAGCGACTTCGTCTACCAGATGCGCGACCGCCATGGCCTGGTGCGCACCATCAGCATCAGTGGCACCCCCATCTTCGATGCACAGAGTGTGTTCCGCGGCTACCGGGGTGTGGGCTCCGACATCAGCGACCGCAGGGAAGCCGAACAACGCATCGAGTACCTGGCCTACCACGATGCTCTGACCGGTCTGCCCAACCGGCTGCTGGTCCAGGACCGCTTCAACCAGGCTCTGGCGCAGGCCGAACGCGCTCACCACAAGGTAGGGCTGATCTATCTGGACCTGGACAATTTCAAGAACATCAACGACACCCTGGGCCATGCGGCCGGCGACGAGTTCCTCAAGGAGGTGGCGCGGCGCCTGCGTGGCTGTGTGCGTGACAGCGACACCATCAGCCGCCAGGGTGGCGACGAGTTCCTGCTGGTGCTGGGCGAGCTGCCCGACACCGATGTCGTCGCGACCATCGTCATCAAGATCATGGAACGGCTGCAGATGCCGATGCCGCTGGGAGGCCGCGAAGTCTCCGCATCGGCCTCGATCGGTGCGGCCATCGCACCGGACGACGGCCGCGATTTCGAGACCCTGTGCAAGAAAGCCGACCTGGCCATGTACCGCTCCAAGGAGTCGGGGCGCAATGCCTCGCACTTCTTCGACCCGACCATGGACGCGGAAGCTGGCGAGCAGCTGCTGATGCGCAACGGCCTGCGGCGTGCGCTGGAACGCGGCGAATTCCTGCTGCACTACCAGCCCCAGTACGAGTTGATCAGCGGCCGCATCATCGGCGTGGAAGCGCTGATCCGTTGGTCGCACCCGGAACTGGGCCTGGTGGCGCCCGGGCGTTTCATCGGCGTGGCCGAGGAAAGCGGTCTGATCGTGCCCATGGGCGACTGGGTGCTGCGTCAGGCCTGTCGGCAGGCTGTCCTGTGGCAGCAGGCCGGCCTGCCGGCCTTGACCATGGCGGTCAACCTCTCGGCCATCCAGTTCAAGCGCAGCAATGTGGAGCTGTCGGTGGAACGCGCGCTGGCCGAATCCGGCCTGGCGCCGGCGCTGCTGGAGCTGGAGCTGACCGAATCCATCCTGATCCAGAACGTCGAAAACGTGCTGGCCAGCGTGCGCCGGCTCAAGCAGCTGGGCGTGAAGCTGTCCATTGATGACTTCGGCACCGGTTACTCCAGCCTGTCCTATCTGAAGCGCCTGGACATCGACAAGCTCAAGATCGACCAGAGTTTCGTGCGTGACCTGGCGATCGACCCGGACGACGCGACCATCGTGCGCGCCATCATCCAGATGGCGCGCAACCTGAATCTGCAGACCATCGCCGAAGGCGTGGAGACCGAGGAGATGCGCGACCTGCTCCGCTCCTTTGGCTGCGATGCAGCCCAGGGTTATCTGTACTCACGGCCTGTTCCTGCCCAGGACATCGAGCGCCTGCTCAGGCAGGCCAGGGCCTGTCCACACTGATTCTTCAAGATGCGTTACGGATCAAAAAGACCATGCGGTAGGCGCGTGGACGCCGCCGGCCCTCCCCGGCCACAGTCCGCGCAACACCCTCCATGGCCTTTTGGGCCCGGGGTGCAAACGGCGCCACTCGCAGCTGCACTCCTCAACCAGACGGCCAGCCCGGGCCCGACCATCGAGGTGGTGGAAGGCGACCGTGTGCGCATCCGCGCGGGCAACCTGACCATGACCAACCACCCCATGCACCTGCACGGCCACGAGTTCGTGGTCACGGACAGCGACGGCGGGACCTGGCCGCTGGCGGCGCGCACACCGGGTGTAACCACCGACGTGGCCGTGGGCCAGATGCGCAAGTGGAGTTCGTCGCCGACGAGGAAGGCGACTGGGCCTTCCACTGCCACAAGAGCCACCACACCATGATCGGCGTGGGCCACCGTGGCCTGGTGCAGAAAATGCACAAGCTGGTGCCCGACTGCATGGTCATGAGCGAGATGGGAATACCCCTGCCCGAGAACCCCTTGCCCATGATGAAGGGTAGCATCACCGTCCGAACACACTGAAAGGAGCAAGTCATGAATCGACGCAAGCTATTGCACACCTCGGTCGCCCTGGCGGCCGCAACGCTAACCGGCCTGGGCCTGGCCGCACAGCCCTCGCGCCCCATGGTCGAAGTCTGGAAGACCCCTAACTGTGGCTGCTGCAAGGACTGGATCAAACACCTGCAGGCCAGCGGCTTCGAGGTCACGACGCATGACGTGAGCAACGACCGCAAGAACGCGGTCCGCCAGCGCCTGGGCCTGGCCGAGCAGTTCGGCTCCTGCCACACCGCCCTGGTGAACGGTTATGTGCTCGAAGGCCATGTGCCGGCACGCGAAATCCAGCGCCTTCTGAAGGACAAGCCAGTCGCCCTGGGCCTGGCCGTGCCCGGCATGCCCGTGGGTTCACCCGGCATGGACGGCCCCGAGTACGGCGGCCTGAAGGATCCATACGACGTGCTGCTGGTGCAGCGCGGCGGCGCGGCCCGTGTTTTCCAGTCCTACCGATGATCAATGCTTCACCTGATGATGGGACCCACCATGAACAAGTTCTCCACCCTGACCTTCTCCCTGCTGCTGTCTGTTGCCGGTCCCGCGCTGGCCCATGAAAGCGGTAGTGCACACGGCCATGAAGCCGCTGCCAGCAGCCAGGCTGCCAAACCCCTGGTCGAAGCCGTCGTGCGCACAGTGGACAAATCGGCGAAGAAGATCACCCTCAGGCACGGCGAGATTCCCAACCTCGACATGGGACCGATGACCATGGTGTTCCAGGTGCAGGACCTCGCCTTGCTGGACAAGGTCAAGGCCGGCGACAGCGTGCGCTTCACCGCCGACCAGATCAAGGGCACCTACGTGGTGCTCTCGATCGAGCGGATGCAGAAGTAAAAGCGCCAGGGCCTGTTCACACTCATTTCTCAAGTGCGAACCGGCCCTAGAACAGGCTGCCCTGGCCGCGCGCCAGGCCCGGGCGAAACTGCGAGAGGTCGAGTTCCGCGCGCTCGCGGTTCAGTCCGTGGCGGGCGCAGGCCTTGTGAAAACGCTGGCGTATGAGATCCGCCCACAGGCCGCTGCCCGTCATGCGTGTGGCGTAGCTGCTGTCGTAATCCCTGCCGCCGCGCATCTCCTGGATACGCGCCATCACGCGCGCGGCGCGCTGCGGGTAGTGCAAGGCCAGCCACTGCTGGAACACCTCGTTCAACTCCCAGGGCAGGCGCAGCACGGTGTAGAAGGCGCTTTTGGCGCCCGCCTGCGCCGCCGCTTCCAGCACCTGCTCCATGTCTTCATTGATGAAGGGGATCTGCGGCGCCACGCTCACGCCCACGGGCACCCCGGCCTCCGCCAGGGTGCGGAGGGTGCGCAGGCGGCGCTGCGGTGAGGCGGCGCGCGGCTCCAGCTGGCGTGCGAGCCCGCCGTCCAGCGTGGTGATGGTGAGGTAGACCGCAACCAGATGGTCCCGGGCCATGGGTGCGATCAGGTCCAGATCACGCTCCACGCCGCTGGACTTGCTGACCAGCGCAAAGGGATGGCGCGCATCACGCAGCACCTCGATCAGCGAGCGCGTGATCTTCAGCTCACGCTCGACGGGCTGGTAGCAGTCCGTCACCGTGCCGATGGCCAGGTGGCTGGGCCGATAGCCCGGTGCAGACATCTCCTCGCGCAAGCGTTGCGCCAGCCCGCGCTTGGCGATGATGATGCGCTCGAAGTCCAGACCCGGCGACAGGCCCAGGTAGCTGTGCGAGGGGCGCGCATAGCAATAGCTGCAGCCATGTTCGCAGCCGCGGTAGGGATTGATGGAAAGATCGAAGGCGATGTCCGGCGAGTCGTTGCGCACCAGGGCGCTGCGCGCATCCTCCCAGCGCACTTCCGTGGGCTGACGTGGCGCCTCCATGGCCAGGGCCTCGTCCCAGGTCGACCAGCCATCGTCGTAGGCCGATCGCAGGTCTTTCTCGAAGCGGTGTGCGTTGCGTGTGGCTGCGCCCCGACCTTTGAGGGTCTGCAGGGGTATCTTGAATTCGCTCATGGAAGCCGCCTGTTCTGATACAGCACCATTGCATCGATAACTGTGTATTTGTACAGTATGTGAAAATCCATCCCGCCTGTCACCTGCCGGCCGGCAACCACCCATCGGGGAGTACGACCTTTCATCGACAGACTGCGGCACGCTGGCAACAGCCTGATCCTGAGCGGATCGTCAAAGGCAGGCCAGTCGCTATAGTGAAACGCATGACCGTCGCCGCCCTGCGCCATGAACACCACGAACATCCGGCCCGCTGGCTGGCCGCTGGGCTGTGCACCCTGGCCCTGCTGATGCTGGCGGCCTGCAGCAGCACAGCCAAATCCGGTGGCGGCGTGGCCAGCGGCCACAGCGAGTCGGGCCAGGCGTCTTATTACGGCAACGAGTTCCATGGCCGCAAGACGGCCAGCGGCGAGCGCTTCGACCAGGCCAAGCTGACGGCCGCGCACCGCACCCTGCCCTTTGGCACCCGGCTCAAGGTCACCAACACGCAGAACGGCAGGAGCGTGGAGGTGCGCGTGAACGACCGCGGGCCTTTCGTGAAAGGCCGCATCATCGATCTCTCCAGCTCGGCCTTCAAGACCATCGCCAGCCTCAACGCCGGCGTGACACCGGTACGCATCCAGGTCGTCGACTGACTGGCGCAGGCTTCACCGCGCTGCGCATAATCGGTGCCCATGAGCACCCCCACCCTGCCCTACCCGGGCGCCATCACCGACGTGGCCGGCATCGAAGCCGGCCACGACTCCGATCCGCGCCGCCCCACCGGCTGCAGCGTGGTCATTGCGCGCGGCGGTGCCGTGGGGGGGGTGGACGTGCGCGGCGCCGCACCCGGCACGCGCGAGACCGATCTGCTGCAGCCCGCCAACCTGGTGCCCCATGTGCACGCCGTGCTGCTGGCCGGAGGCAGCGCCTGGGGCCTGGATGCGGCCGGCGGCGTGATGCGCTGGCTGGACGAGAACGGCATCGGCCTAGACACCGGCCACGGCCTGGTGCCCATCGTGCCGGCCGCCGTGGTCTTCGATCTGGGCGTGGGCGACGGCCGCATCCGCCCCGATGCCGCCGCCGGTTACCGTGCCTGCGCAGCCGCCAGCCGCAACATGCCTGCCCAAGGCAATGTGGGAGCAGGCAGCGGTGCGCTGGTGGGCAAGCTGCTGGGCCAGTCGCGCGCCATGAAGGGCGGCGTGGGCACGGCCTCGGTCAGCGCCGGCGGTTGCACCGTGGGTGCGCTGGTGGTCTGCAATGCCATGGGTGATGTGCTGGACCCGGCCACCGGGCAGCTCATCGCCGGCGCCCGCACGGCCGATGGCCGCGCCTTGCAGAACACGCGCGACGCGCTGCTGGCCGGCCACCTGCCCCGGCATGTGCTGGCCGGCAGCAACACCACCATCGGCGTGATCGCCACCGACGCCGTGCTGACCAAGCCCCAGGCCCAGCGCCTGGCCCAGGTGGCCCACGACGGGCTGGCCCGCAGCATCAACCCCGTGCACACCATGCTCGACGGCGACACGCTGTTCGCGCTGGGCACGGGGGCCAGCGGCAAGAGCGTCGACATGCTGTTGCTGGCGACGCTGGCGGCCGAGGCCACGGCGCGCGCCGTGGTCAATGCCGTGCATGCGGCCCGCAGCCTGACCCTGGCCGGCCAGACCTGGCCGGCCGCGTCCGAACTGACCCGCTCCTGATCGGCGCCGCCACGCCAGATCACCCCCTGGCCACCCGGCCGGAGCAAAGCGCCTGCACGGAGTTCGGCAAACACCACGCCCAGGAACTGGTCCGACACGGCATCCGGGTCCATCTGCGCAGCGGCCGAAGCCAACACCGCCCAACGCCGCGATCGCGGTCGAGCAGTCAATTTATTCGCAGGTTATCAGGCCGGCGGGTCGGCCTGGATATCCATGTAGACGCTGTTGCGCATGGCCAGCTCCGCCACGGCGTCGAAGGCGCGCTCGACCACAGGCCCCTGCGACACCAGACGCAACTGCTCCTGCGCGACCAGGCGGTCGAACATGCGCCGTGTCATGGAATGGTTGGAACCACTGGCGCTCGAGAACAGGCACAAGGTGGCCGGCTCGTTGACCCAGGCCAGCTGCAGGCGCAGCCAGTGCCCGTCCAACTGCAGCTCCATCCAGCTGCCGGCTTGCAGCTGCTCCAGTGTCAGGCCCGGGATCGGGGCCGCACTCTCCAGAGGCGTGTGGCCGGTGTCGGTGTCCCGGTCCACCAGGCCCATGGGTTCGGTGCTGGGGAAGTCGGCCGGCGCGGCTTCGGCGGGGGCGGGGCCGTCCGGGTCGTCCATGAAACCCGAGTCGCGGGCCTCCTCGGGCGCCAGCCAGGTCCTGGCCGCTGACTGGGGCGCGGGCCGCTGGCTGCGTGTTGCCGCCACACCGTCCATGCCGCCCTGGTGCAGGGCAAACAACTGGTCGAGAAACTGCTGCAGCTGATCCGGTGGGTAGTGGATGCGCTCCAGGCCCTGGCGCAGGCCCTGCACCAGTTGCGGGATCAGTTTGACGAGTTGTCCGGGCTGGTGTTTGGCCTGATCGGGGCGCACGCTCCAGAACAGGTCTTCGAGCAGGGCCACGTGGTCGGGTTCACCGGGCTGGTCGACCCTGCCCTCGATCCGGGCCTGCGCCATGACCTGGGCCCAGGGGCCACAGGCGAAGTCCACCACCAGGTCGGGCACCAGCACCGTGCCGGGCTGCTTGCGGATGTGTTGCGCAATCTGGTCGGCCAGCTGGCTGCGCTTTTCAGCCTGCTGCAGGGCCTGCACGGCCGCCTGCTGCTGCGCCTGGCGGCGTTGCTCGGCCTGGGACCAGATATGGCGCAGGCGCACCAGCACACGCTCGAAGGTCTCGGCCGCACCGGCCGCCGGGCTCAGGCGGGCCAGCACATCGCGCATGTCCGCCAGGAAATCGGCAAAGCCTTCGGCCGCCACGCTGTCGTAGGCAAAGCTGTGCTGCGCCAGCTCTTCGAGCAGAAGACGGGCCGGGTGCTGCTTGTCGCTGAAAAAATGCAGATCGCTGCGGGCCAGCTGCAGCAGGGCCGGCTTGAGGCCGCCGATGAGTTCACGCACGGGCGGCAGCAGGCGCTCATCGCCGGTGATGCTGGCAATGATGAGCCGGACAACCTCCTGCACCAGCCGGTCGGCGTCGGGCGTCGCCCCGGAAACCAGGCCATGCAGCTGCTGCACGGTCAGCTGGCCGGCATAGACCTGCTGCGCCAGCGCATGGTAGGGCGGGGCTGAGCCCTGGGGCGCAGCCTGCGCGGAGGCCGCCGGGGCCGGCGCCGATCCCGCACCCACGGCGCCGGGCGCCGCCGCCGTGCGCTGGATGACGTAAGGCACCGGCTGCACCTGCTGTGCCTTCAGGTAGACCAGCAGCTCCTGGTAGACCGGGCGCAGGCTCTTGCCCAGCAGGGGCACCATGATCTGGCGGCACTGTGTCTGCGCCGCGCTGTCCCCCTGCATCTCGCCGATCAGGCCTTGCAGGGCTTCGACATAGATCTCGGGGCGGAAGGGATTGCGCTCCGGGCGCACCTGATCGAAGCCCAGGATGGCGCTGACCAGGGTGTTGAGTTCGGTCAGCTCGTTCTCGGCATCCATCAGCGCCTGTTGCAGGCCGCTCACGGCGCTGATGCGCGTCTGCACCTCCTGCTCGTCCATGAGTTCAAGCTGGTCGAACTTGATGCTGGAAGGCCCGGCGTCCAGGGTCGTCGTCGCGGGGCTGTCGCCCAGTTCGCGTTCGAAAATGCGTTGCAGGGTCTCGGGGAAACGCGCGCGCATCTCCGGCGCGGACTGCACCAGGGCCGAGACCACGCGGGCGCGGGCGTCGCGCGCGATCAGGTCGCGCGTCTGGTCGATCTGGCGTTGCAGGGTCTCGCGCGTCTGGCGCAGCACACCATCCATGATGTCCAGCCCACGACGCGCGGCCTCGCGGATCAGCCCGTCCAATCGGGTGCTGCGGACGACCGGCTGGGGACGAGGGCTCATGTGCAGTTCCTGCTGGATGGACGATGGAGGTTGCAGCCTTCTTTGCACCTTATTTGAGCGCCTTGAAGCGCACGCGATGCGGCTTGGCCCCCTCTTCGCCCAGGCGCTTCTTCTTGTCGGCCTCGTACTCCTGGTAGTTGCCGTCGAAGAAGGTCCACTGGCTGTCGCCTTCGGCGGCCAGGATGTGGGTGCAGATGCGGTCCAGGAACCAGCGATCGTGGCTGATGACCATGACCGAGCCGGCGAACTCCAGCAGCGCGTCTTCCAGCGCGCGCAGGGTTTCCACGTCCAGGTCGTTCGAGGGCTCGTCCAGCAGCAGGGTGTTGCCGCCGGCGATCAGGGTCTTGGCCAGGTGCAGGCGGCCACGCTCGCCGCCCGACAGCGTGCCCACGCGCTTCTGCTGGTCACCGCCGTTGAAGTTGAAGCGGCCGCAGTAGGCACGGCTGGCCATCTGGAACTTGCCCACGGTCAGGATGTCCAGTCCGCCGGAGACGTCTTCCCAGACGGTCTTCTCGTTGGCCAGGTCGTCACGGGTCTGGTCGACGAAGGCCATCTTGACGGTCTGGCCGATCTTGACCTCGCCGCTGTCCGGCTTTTCCTTGCCGGCGATCATCTTGAAGAGCGTGGATTTACCGGCGCCGTTGGGGCCGATGATGCCGACAATGGCGCCCGCGGGCACCTTGAAGCTCAGGTCGTCGATCAGCAGGCGGTCACCGAAGGACTTGCTGACGTTCTTGAACTCGATGACTTCATTGCCCAGGCGGTCGGCCACAGGAATGAAGATTTCCTGTGTCTCGTTGCGCTTCTGGTATTCGAAGTCGGACAGCTCCTCGAAGCGGGCCAGACGGGCCTTGCTCTTGGCCTGGCGCGCCTTCGGATTCTGGCGCGACCACTCCAGCTCCTTCTTCAGCGCCTTGGCGCGGGATTCCTCGCCCTTCTGTTCCTGCACCAGGCGGTTTTCCTTCTGCTCCAGCCAGCTGGAGTAGTTGCCCTTCCAGGGAATGCCGGAGCCGCGGTCCATTTCCAGGATCCACTCGGCGGCGTTGTCCAGGAAGTAGCGGTCGTGGGTGATGGCCACCACGGTGCCGGAGTAACGCTGCAGGAACTGCTCCAGCCAGTCCACCGATTCGGCGTCCAGGTGGTTGGTCGGCTCGTCCAGCAGCAGCATGTCGGGCTTGCTCAGCAGCAGGCGGCACAGGGCCACGCGGCGCTTCTCGCCGCCGGAGAGCTTGCCGATCACGGCGTCCCAGGGCGGCAGGCGCAGGGCGTCGGCGGCGATTTCCAGCTGGTGCTCACCACCGTCACCGGCGGTGGCGATGATGGCCTCGAGCTTGGCCTGCTCGGCGGCCAGGGCGTCGAAGTCGGCGTTTTCGTCGGCATAGGCCGCGTACACCTCTTCCAGGCGTGCCTGCGCGGCCTTGGATTCGCCCATGCCGCCCTCGACGGCCTCGCGCACGGTCTCGTTCGGGTCGAGCTGCGGCTCCTGCGGCAGATAGCCGATCTTCAGGCCGGCCATGGGGATGGCCTCGCCTTCGAACTCCTTGTCGACCCCGGCCATGATCTTGAGCAGCGTGGATTTGCCCGAGCCGTTGAGGCCGAGCACGCCGATCTTGGCGCCAGGGAAGAAGGACAGGGAGATGTCCTTGAGGATGTAACGCTTCGGCGGAATGATCTTGCCGAGGCGGTTCATGGAAAAGACGTATTGGGCCATGGGCGGTAAATTCTGCGGGGGTAAAACCCGCATTATCCCCGCCAGCCGGGCCCCGCCGAACCGCTCAGGATTTGGGCGGGTTGCGGGCGTTGAGCAGCGCGGTCTGGGCCACGGCGTCCAGGGCGTTGTCCACCATGTGGCGCTCGGAGACGATGCGCATGAGGCCGCGCGTGCGCAACTGCTCCATGGTGCGGCGCGACATGGAATGCGCCAGGCCCTTGCCCGAGATGAACATGAAGAGCGTGCGGTGCGGGCTGGCCCAGGTCAGCTGGGCGCGCACCCACTCGCCCTTGAGCTGCAACTCGACCCAGCATCCGATGGCCAGATCCGCCGCATTCCAGGTGCCGGACACGGGCGCTCCGGCCGAGGCCGCATCCGGCATGACATCGCCTTCGGGCAGGTAACCCGCCTCATCGGCTTCGTGGCCGGCCATCCAGATGCTGTCGGCATCGGCCGCCTCGATCACGCCATAGCCCGTGCTTTCCCCGCCTGATTCCTGCGAGAAATCCTCGGGCAGCTCGTCCGGGAAACCGTCGAGCTCGGTCACCTCCAGGCCATCCATCGGGTCGCCCTCGTCTTCGGGCGCCCGGCTCGGCTTGGCGGTTTTCGCCGGCGCCGGCGCCTTGACCTTGGGGGCCTCGAAAGCCTTCTCGTGCAGGGCGATCAGCTGGTCCAGAAAACGCGGGATGCGCTCGGGCGGGTATTCGATGAGCTGCAGGCCATGGCGCAGCTTGACCAGCAGCGTCGGCACCAATTGCACCAGACGGGTCCGGTTGCGGCGCACCAGCTTGGACTGCACGCTCCAGATCAGGTCGTCGACCAGGGCCAGGTAACCGTCGGCATCGGTCGTGCCGTCGGCGCGCAACTGCGACTCGGCCACCACCTGGGACCAGGGGCCGCAGAGGAAAGCTGCGACAAAGTCGGGGATCTCCTTGTCCTGCAGGCGCTCCTGGAAATCCGCCGCGAGCCGCTGCGCCAGCATATTGCGCTGCTCGGCGTGCATCAGCGCGCGCGCCGCATCTTCCTGCCTGGCCCGCAGCGCCAGGTCCACGCGCGACCACTGGGCATCGAGCATGGTCAGCGCCCGGGCAAAGGACTCGGGTTCACCGTCGCTGCCCAAAAGCTCAAGCACGGCCGAAGACACCATCTTGATAAAACGCTGGAAGCGCTCATCGTTCTCGGTCTTGTAACCCAGGCTCTGGTGCGTGATGCGGTCCAGGAACTGGCGCGCCGGGTGCTTACGCTCGCTGAAGAAACGCGGGTCGGCCTGGGCCAGGCGCAACAGCAGCGGCTCCAGCTCCTTGACCTGGGCCCGCACCGGTGGCAACAGGCGCTGATCCTTGCCCAGGTTCTCCAGCATGAGACGCACCACCTCCTCGCCCAGTTGCTGGCCCAGCTCACGGTTCATGTTCTTGCCGTTGCCCTTGGCCGCGGCCTTGGCGTCCTTGGCGTCCTTGAGGGCGCGTTCACTCAGGCGCTTGATCATGGGCTCGACCATCTTGAGGTCCTCGAGCGCCACCATGGATGCCGGCACCGTGTGCAGGAAATCCTTGCCCCGGTTGCCGCCGCCGAGATCGATCTCTGCAGTCAACAGGCGGCGCAGCTTGTCCAGCGTCAGCATGGTGCGGGTGACCGGATGCTCGACCGGCGTGCCGCCCGGCGCCGGCGCGGCGGAGGTCAGCAGCGGCACCACCGGCTCGATGCCCTGCGAGCGCAACCAGTCGCCCAGTTCCTTGTAGAGCGTGCGCAGGCTGTTGCCCAGGATGCCGGCGGCCGGGGTGATCAGGGCCGTGCGCGCCTGCTCGCTGGGCACATGCTGCGACAGGGTCTCGCGCAGGGCCCGGGCGAAGGTCTCGGGACGCAGGGGATTGAGGTGGGCCTGCACCGACATCCAGCCCATCAGGCTGCTGATCAGCGCGTTGAGCGGCGGCATCACCTCGTCCACCGCCATCTGGATTTCCTGCTGGGCCATGGCGAACTCGATGTTGGCGTCGAGCTGGCCCTCGTCCAGCAGCTGGATGTCCTCGAAACGCACCAGAGCTTCCGGGTCGCTGGCATGGCTGCCGCTGCGGTAGATCGCCAGGCGCAGCTGCACGCCGAACGTGGCGCGCACCGCCTCGACCTGGCGGCGCAATTCCTCGACGAGGCGCTGGCTCAGTGCCCGCTCGTTGATCTTGGAAATCTTGCCCCCCACCTGCTGCACGGCAATGTCCAGTCCCTTGATCACGTCGTCGATCAAGGAGCCGGACTGTTCCAGCACCGCCTCGATGCAGTCGTGCAGGGACGGTTTCTCGGCGGTCGGGTCATCCGACACGCCCAGGCGCCGCATGCGAAACTTTTTCATGGATAACAGTCGATCATTGCCGGGACTCGGACCCGGTGCTTGTTACATTCTCCACCGAGTCCGGAACAGAAGCCGCACCCTGACAACATTTTGTTACGGGTATGACAATAATGGCGAGAAGGGACAATTTCTGTCAATCCGCGTCGCTTCACAGGCACCAGAAGCCGAAGCGTGCGACAATGGTGTCCGTTGCCGTTCAGTTGCGCGCAACATCAGCACACTGCTGGGGGCTTTGTCACCGCGTCCCGCGGACCGACGGTCCCACCCTTGAACCCTATCTGCCTTTGACTGGCCGGGCGCCCCAGGCGCCTGTACAGGCCGATATCCCAGCGCCCGGATGGGCGCCATCACCATGAACTTTGAAGAACTGAAACTGGCTCCGGCCATCCTGAAGGCTGTGCGCGAGCAGGGCTACGAGACCCCCACGGCCATCCAGGCCCAGGCCATCCCGCTGGTGCTCGAGGGCCACGACCTGCTGGGCGGCGCCCAGACCGGCACCGGCAAGACCGCCGCCTTCACCCTGCCCCTGCTGCACCGCCTCACCATGAGCCGCAGTGCGCAGAACAAATGGGGCGGCACCGGCATCCGCGCCCTGGTGCTCACCCCCACGCGCGAGCTGGCCGCCCAGGTCGAGGAATCGGTCCAGACCTACGGCAAGTACCTGCAACTGAGCTCCACCGTCGTCTTCGGCGGTGTCGGCATGAACCCGCAGATCAGCCGCCTGAAAAAAGGCGTGGACATCCTGGTGGCGACACCGGGCCGCCTGCTGGACCTGCAGCAGCAGGGCTTCCTGGACCTGTCCACCGTGCAGACCCTGGTGCTCGACGAAGCCGATCGCATGCTGGACATGGGCTTCATCCACGACGTGAAGAAGGTGCTGGCCCTGGTGCCCAAGGACAAGCAGAGCCTGCTGTTCTCGGCCACCTTCAGCGACGAGATCCGCGACCTGGCCAACGGCCTGCTCAAGAACCCGCAGAGCGTGCAGGTCACGCCGCGCAACACCACCGTGCAGCGCATCACCCAGGTCATCCACCCGGTGGGCCGCGGCAAGAAGAAGGCCCTGCTGGCCCACATCATCCAGCAGCACAACTGGAGCCAGGTGCTGGTGTTCGTGCGCACCAAGTTCGGCGCCAACAACGTGGCCGAGTACCTGGAGAAGAACGGCATCACCGCCATGGCCCTGCACGGCAACAAGAGCCAGGGCGCCCGCACCCAGGCCCTGGCCGGCTTCAAGAGCGGCGACGTCCGCGCCCTGGTGGCCACCGACATCGCCGCGCGCGGCATCGACATCGACGAGCTGCCGCACGTGGTGAACTACGAGATCCCCAACGTCAGCGAAGACTATGTGCACCGTATCGGCCGCACCGGCCGTGCCGGCTCGGATGGCGCCGCCATCAACCTGGTCTGCCTGGACGAGGAAGGCTTCATGGCCGACATCGAGCGCTTCACCAAGCAGAAGATTGAAGTGAAGGTGGTCGAGGGCTTTGCGCCCGAGCCGGGTGAACGCGCCGAACCCATCGCCATGGGCCGCCAGACCATCTGGGGTGGCGCCGGCAAGCCGCCGAGCCGCGAAGTCATGGCGGCAGCCGCCAAGAACGCGCGCAGCGAGATGATGCAGCGCATGCGTGACAACAAGGCTGGCCAGGGCGAACGCGCCAAAACCGGCCAGGGTCAGGGCCAGCGCAACGGCGGTGGACAGAGCCAGCCGCGCGGAGGCCAGGCCAAACCCCAGGGTCAGCGCGCGCAAGGCCAGGGCCAGGGTCGCAACAACGAGCAGCGCCGCAGCAACAACACCAGCGGCGCGCGCGCCGGCGAGCCGCGTCAACCCGATCCCCTGCGCACGGGCACCGACAGCCTGAGCGAGCGCGGCGGGCGCAACCGCGGCCGCGGTCGTCCTGGCGGTGGCCAGGGCGGCGGTCAGGGCCGCAGCAGGGACAGCGGCAAGAGCGGTGGCGGTGGCGGCGTGGATCCGCTGCGCACCAGCTACGGCCGCATCAGCCACAACTGAAGCGCCCTGAGCCTCCCGCTCCCGAAAACGGCCTGCCCTGTGCAGGCCGTTTTGCTTTCCGTGGTCAGCCGCGCACGAACAGCGTGACCAGCGGGTCGGGACCGACCTGGCGGCTCCAGTGGCCGTGGATGGCGGGGTCGAAGGTCTGCCCCTCGGGCAGCAGATCGGCCGAGTGGAAATGCTGGCCCGGGCCGAAGACACGCGACACCCCGCCCTGCAAGCCAATTTCCATTTGCCCCTGCAGGATGAAACACCACTGGGGCGCCCCGGTGCAGTGAAAGCTGCTGCGAAAACCCGCCGGGCTGTGACGCAGCTGGTAGCCCCCCGAGGCGAACACCTCCGACAGCATGGACTGCGGCGTGCCCTGGACCAGCGGCACGCTTTCCTCGCGAAAACGCGCGCGGCCGTCGGTATCGGTGTACAGGATGACTTTGGTGAACTGGCTCATGGACGGCCCCGTAAATGAGCGCCCATTATTCCCCAGACCGGCGTGTCGCCGGTGCGCCGGACGTTCTGCCACAGGGCAGGCGCGAAGCCTCCGATCCACCCTGCTCGACTTCCGACTCCGCCCCGGAGTGTGCCGTCCACACCATGATGCCGATGGGCCACGGATGCACCACGGCCGAGGCCAGGCTCTTTGGCCCCCAGGCACGCTCTGTGCCCACGCCACCACCACCTGCCTCGTATTCGAACTTCCGGCACAATCGGAGACATGAGATTCCTGCACACCATGCTGCGCGTCGGCGACATGCAGCGCTCCGTCGACTTCTACACCCGCGTCATGGGCATGCAACTGCTGCGCACCACCGACCGGCCCGAGCAGAAGTACTCCCTGGCCTTCGTGGGTTATGGCAGCAACCCCGAGCAGGCCGAACTCGAACTGACCTACAACTACGGCGTCGAGCGGTACGACATGGGCGGGGCCTACGGCCACGTGGCCCTGGGCGTGGACGACATCTACGCCTTCTGTGTACAGATCCGTGCCAGGGGCGGCAACATCACACGTGAACCGGGCCCGGTCAAGGGCGGCAACACACTGATCGCCTTCATCACCGACCCCGACGGCTACAAGATCGAGCTGATCCAGCGCGACGACTGAGCCCTTCCGGGCAGCTCGCGTTAGGATGCGGTCATGCGGTCATGCGGCCCTGCCGGTCCGCACGACCAAAGTCCATCCCGAGCACGAGGTTCTGCGCCTTGAGAGCGTTTGCGAAGCTGCGAGGCCTGCTGTCCTCCGCGTCTGCGGAGCCTGGAGGCGTGAAAACCCGCGCCCAGACCGGCTTCCTGGCCGCCCACGGCTGCGATACGCTGCAGGGTTCCCTCTGTGCGCGTCCCTTGCCGCTGCAGGACTGGCTGTCCGCCGCGCGCACCTGAAAACATGCACCCGCCACCGCTCGTCCTGCCCCGTCCCCTGCGCGATCCCGCCCCCCTGCTGGCCACCACGCTGCGCGAATGGGGCGGCCATGACGACCTGTGGATCTTCGGCTACGCCTCGCTGATCTGGCGACCGGACTTCGACTTCGAGGAACGCCGCACGGCCCACGTACGGGGCTGGCACCGGGCACTCAAGATGTGGAGCCGCGTCAACCGCGGCACCCCCGAAGTGCCGGGCCTGGTCTTCGCCCTGCTCACGGGCGGCAGCTGCCACGGCATGGCCTTTCGTGTGCAGCGCCAGCGCGCACCCGCCATCCTGGAAACCCTCTGGGAGCGCGAAATGCCCACCGGCGTCTACGACCCGCGCTGGCTGCGTTGCGAAACGCCGCACGGCCCGGTCTCGGCCCTGGCCTTCACCCTGTCACGCCGCAGCCCCAACTACACCGGCACGCTGAGCCCGGCGCAATACCGCCAGATCTTCGCCCAGGCCCGTGGCCGTTACGGCAGCACGCACGACTACGCGCAGCAGACCTATGTGAGCCTCAAGACCCACGGCATTCACGACCGGGCGCTGGAACAGTTGTTGAGACACGCTCCCTGACAGAAGCAGGCGCAACTCAGGCCACGCCGCGTGCCAGCAGAAGCTGCAGTGTCTGCTCCAGATCCTCCGGGGTGTCGATGTCGGTGATGCAGCCCAGGTCATCCACCTCCACCGTCCACAGGCGGTGCCGGCGCACCACCGCGGCCGCGCCCTGATCGCCGTGCAGCGCCAGCAACGCGGCACCGCACGCGCGGGAAAAACGCACGGGATGCCCCTGCTGGCCCAGGCAGACCGGCCGCACCACGGTCTGCTCGTCCGGCGCGTCGGCAATACGGCGCAGGGTCTCGGGCAGGACCAGAGGGAGATCGGCCGGCAGGATGAGCCAGCCCTCGGCGTCGGCCGTGGCCCGCACGGCCGCGGCGATCGAGTCGCCCATGCCGGGGTGCGGCGCCTCCTCCACATGAAAGGGCAGGCCGCTGGCACGCACGGCGTCCAGCGTGTGCTGCTGCACGGTCTTGTCGCCCAGCCTAGCCTGCAGCTTGTGCGTGCCGCCGCCGGAGACAAGAAAGCGTTCACCCCGGCCCGAGGCGAGCACCAGCACCACGGGCTTCATGCCGCGATGCAGCCCGGTGTATTGGCCATGCGCAGCGTGGCGGCGTTCTTGACCTGCACGATCTCGGCCAGGATGGACACCGCGATCTCGGCCGGCGTGCGCGCGCCTATGTCCAGGCCCACCGGCCCGTGCAGACGGGCCAGCTCTTCGGCGCTGAGGTCGAAGTGCTCGGCCAGGCGCTGCTTGCGCGTGGCCTGGTTGCGGCGCGAGCCGAGCGCGCCGACGTAGAAGGCGGCCGACTTCAAGGCTTCCAGCAGCGCCATGTCGTCGAGCTTGGGATCGTGCGTGAGCGCCACGATGGCGGTGTGCGCATCGGGCAGCATCTCGCGCACCACGTCGTCGGGCATGCCCGGCACGCGCTGCACGCCGGCCGTGTCCAAGGTGGCCGCGTATTCCTCACGCGGATCGCAGACCAGCATCTCGAAATCCAGCAGGCTGGCCATGCTGGCCACGGCCTGCGAAAGCTGGCCGGCACCGATCAGCAGCAGGCGCCACTTGGGGCCGAACACCGTGCTCAGGGTCAACTCGTCGAAGACCATGGACTGGCCGCGCACGGCATCGGCCAGCGTCACCCGGCCCGTGGCCAGGTCCAGCGTGCGCGCGACCAGCCGATGCTCGGCGGTCTGCGCCAGCAACTGTTCGACCCAGTTCACGTCCGTCAACGGCTCCTGCACCAGGCGCAGCGTGCCGCCGCAGGGCAGGCCGAAACGCGCGGCCTCGTCCCTGTTGACGCCGTAGACGATGAGCGAGGGCAGGACCGCGGCCGGGTCCTGCCGGCCTTCGGCCAGGGCCGCCTTGGCGCGCGCGATCAGGTCGTCCTCGACACAGCCGCCCGAGACCGAGCCGCTGACCACACCGTCCTCGCGCACGGCCAGCAGCGCCCCGGGCGGGCGCGGCGCGCTGCCCCAGGTCTGCACCACCGTGACCAGCGACACGGCATGGCCGGCGCGTTTCCAGGCCAGCGCGTCGGCCAGCACGCGCAGATCGAGACTTTCCATTCTCCCGCTCCTCTTCTGTAAGGCCTTCACGCAGCGCGGATCGCCTCCGGTGTCAGCGGCAGCTTGCGCACGCGCTTGCCGGTGGCCGCCGCCACGGCATTCGCGATGGCAGGCACCACCAGCGCGGTGGCCGGCTCGCCGATGCCGCCGGGTTTTTCCTTGCTCGGGACCAGCACGATATCAATCTTCGGCGACTCGTGCATGCGCACCACCGGGTAGTTGTTGTAGTTGGTCTGCTGCACCCGCCCCTTGTCCAGGGTGATTTCCTGCATCAGGCCGGCCGACATGCCGAACACGATGCTGGACTGGATCTGGGCTTCCACCGTGTCCGGGTTGACCATGCGGCCCAGATCGGCCACCACGGTCACGCGGTGCACCTTGACCTCGCCGTCCTTGACCGACACCTCGGCCACCTGCGCCATATAGGTGTCGTAACCCTCCATCAGCGCAATGCCGCGCGCGCGGCCCTTGGGCAGGGGCTTGCCCCAGCCGGCCTTGTCGGCCGCGAGCTTGAGCACGCGGGCAAAACGCGGCTGGCTCTTGAGCAGGGCCATGCGGTACTGGTAGGGGTCCTTGCCCGCAGCGAGCGCCAGCTCGTCCATGAAGCTCTCGTTGGCGAAGGCATTCATGTTGTGGCTCACCGCGCGCCAGTAACCCACACGCATGCCGCTGTCGTGGATGACCAGGTCATGCTGGGTGTTGGCGATGGCATAGGGGCCCACCGCCGCCTCGGCCATGAAGGGGTCCAGCGTGTCCTTGGGCAGGCCGAAGGCGCGCTGCGTGATCGACTGCGAGGTGACCTTGTGGTGCAGCGCCACCGGCATGCCCTTGGCGTCCAGGCCGGCCTGCACCTGGTTCAGGCCCAGGGGACGGTAGTAGTCGTGTGTCATGTCGTCTTCGCGCGTCCACAGCAGCTTGACGGGTTTGCCCACCGCCTTGGAGATCTGCGCGGCCTGGACCACGAAATCCAGCTCCAGACGGCGGCCGAAGCCCCCGCCGAGAAAGGTTGTCTTGAGCGTGACGTCCTCGGGTTTCAGCCCCAGGGCACCCGCCACGGCGCCATGCGCGCCCTGCTGGAACTGGGTCGGGCCGATCAGCAGGATTTTCCCGTTCTCGAAATGGGCCGTGAAGTTCATGGGCTCCAGCGGCGCATGCGCCTGCATGGGCGTGATGTACTCGGCCTTGATCACCCTGGCCGCGCCCTTCATGGCATCGGCCACATTGCCGGCGGGCTTGACTATGGGCAGCACCTTGCCGCTGTCGGCCGCCGCGCGTGTGCTGGCCAGCACACTGTTGTGGTCCAGCGCGGTCCCGGCCCCCTCGTCCCACTGAACGCTCAGGGCCTGGCGCGCCTTGACCGCATGCCAGTAGCTGTCGGCCACCACGGCCACGCCATCGTTGATCTGCACCACGTCGAGCACACCCGGCATGCCCTTGGCCTTCGCGGCGTCGAAGCTCTTGACCTTGCCGCCGATCACCGGGCACTGCTCCAGGCTGGCGTAGACCATGCCCGGCAGTTTCACGTCGATGCCGAACTCGGCCGTGCCGTTGACCTTGGCCGGCGTGTCCAGGCGCCTGAGGCGCTTGCCCACGATCTTGAAGTCCTTCGGGTCCTTGAGGGCCACCTTCTCCGGCACCGGCAGCTTGGCAGCCGCCGCGGCCAGCGAGCCGTAACTGGCCTTCATGCCCTTGGGGCCCAGCACCATGCCGCGCTCGGCCTTGAGCTTGCTGCGGTCCACCTTCCATTCGTCGGCCGCGGCGGAGATCAGCATCTCGCGCACCTGGGCGCCGCCCACGCGCAGCTTCTCCCAGCCGTCACGCACCGAGGTCGAGCCGCCGGTGATCTGCGCGCCCAGCAGCGCATTGACGTAGACGGCGGCCGGCGGCGCGATGCTGACCTTGATCTGGTCGATGCCGACGTTGAGCTCCTCGGCGATCAGCATGGGCATGGAGGTGTAGACCCCCTGGCCCATTTCGGAACGCGCCGAAATCAGCGTGATGGTGTTGTCGTCGGCGATGTGCACCCAGGCATTGGGCGTGTAGACGGTGCCGGCGGCCTGGGCTTCGACCTTGGCGCCCGGCAGGGCAAATCCCATCAGCAGGCCGCCGGCGGCCAGCGATGAGGTCTTCAGGAAATCACGACGGGAGGTTTGGTTCGTGCTCATGGTGTGTCTCCTCAGGCGGTCTTGCGCAGGGTGGCGGCTGCATCCTTGATGGCGGCCTTGATGCGGGGATAGGTGCCGCAGCGGCAGATGTTGCCGCTCATGGCGGCGTCGATGTCCGCATCGCTGGGGTTCTTGTTCTTGGACAGCAGGGCGGCCGCACTCATGAGCTGGCCGGACTGACAGTAGCCGCATTGCGGCACATCGTGCTTGATCCAGGCCTTCTGCAGCGGATGGCTGTTGTTCTTCGAAAGGCTTTCCACCGTGGCCACCCGCTTGCCGGCCACCGAAGCCACCGGGGTCTGGCAGGAGCGCACCGGCTGGCCGTTGACATGCACCGTACAGGCGCCGCACAGGGCCGCGCCGCAACCGAACTTGGTGCCGCTCAGGCCCAGTTCATCGCGGATCACCCACAGCAGGGGGGTATCGGGCTCGGACTGGGCGGTGACCGCCTTGCCGTTGACGTTCATCTGGGTACTCATGTCAGGGACTCCTCTGGATATGAGCCGAACTGGGAAGGCCGGCCGTGTTGGGCTAGGGACCCTCTGCATAACTCGTGTCGCGCATGACGGGAGTTATGCAGAGGGTCCCTAGGCTTTCCAGCGTAGTCACTCGAACCCCTGCCAGCATGCGGGTAAGCCCTAGGCCGGCGCAGGATAGTTGCAATTTGCGACAGCGCCAGGCCGCCGCGGCGCTCCTGCCTATACTCCGGCCATGTCCTCGATTGCCGACCTCCGCAAAAGCTACGAACGCGCCGAACTCAGCGAGGACGCCTCGCACGCCGATCCGCTGCAGCAGTTCGACCAGTGGCTGCAGCAAGCCATCCGCTCGGAGGTTCCCGAACCCAATGCCATGACCCTGGCCACCGCGGGCAGCGACCTGCGGCCGTCCACGCGTGTGGTGCTGATCAAGGGCTATGACGCGCGCGGCATCGTCTGGTACACCAACTACGAGAGCCGCAAGGGCCGCGAACTGGCCGGCAATCCCTATGCCGCCCTGCAGTTCCACTGGGTCGAGCTCGAACGTGTGGTGCGCATCGAAGGCCGGGTGGAACAGGTCAGCGCCGAGGACAGCGATGCCTACTACGCCAGCCGCCCGCTCGATTCGCGCATCGGCGCCTGGGCCAGCCCGCAAAGCCAGGTCATCAGCGGCCGCGGTGTGCTGGTGGCCAATGCCGCGAAGTACGGCGCGAAATTCCTGCTGCAGCCGCCGCGCCCGCCCCACTGGGGCGGCTACCGCCTGGCGCCCGAGCGCTGGGAATTCTGGCAGGGCCGGCCCAGCCGGCTGCACGACCGGCTGCGCTACACCCTTGCCGGACAGGACAGCTGGACACGCGAGCGTCTGGCGCCCTGAGCCTTACAAAAGCCCCGCCGCGTACATCACCAGCGGCAGGGTCAGCAGGGCCACGGCGTTGGAGACGATGACGCTCGCCGTCACCAGCTCCTCCGCCACCGCATAACGCTGCGAAAACAGGAAGACGTTGGCCCCCATGGGCAGGGCCGCCGTCACCACCATGACCACCAGGGGCAGGCCCGAGAGGCCCATGAGCAGGCCCAGCGCCGCCACCAGGGCCGGCATCAGCAGGTTCTTCACCAGGGTCAGGCCCAGCGCCCCGCGCAGATGCGGACCCACGGTGGTGCCGGCCAGCGTCACGCCCACCAGCAAGAGGGCCAGGGGACCGAAGGCATTGCCCAGCCACTGCAGGGGCCGGTCCACCACCTCGGGGATGGCCCAGCCGGTCTGGGCATACAGCAGGCCGGCGATGATGGGCAGGGGCACCGGGTGGATGACGGCGTTGCGCACCGCACTCAGCACGGTGCGCCACATGGCACTCGGCCGGGCCACGGCGGCCTCGCGCGCCACCGCCAGTTCCAGGATCACGGTGCCGGCGGTCAGCAGCACCAAGGCATGCAGGGACAGGAGCGCCAGCAGAACCACCAGCCCCGCCTCGCCATAGGCCAGGCCGATGAAGGCAATGCCGATCATCACCGTGTTGCTGAAGGTGGAAGCCAGGGCCAGCACGGCGGCACGGCGGTTGAGGCCCTGCCACAGCAGGTTCACGCCGAAGAGTATGAACACCGCCACAAAGTAGGTCGCCAGCGGCAACAGCTCCAGCTGTTTCACGTCCACCTTGCCCATGGTGCGGAACATCAGGGCCGGCGTGAGCACAAGGAAAACCAGATTGGAAAGGTCCTTGACCGAATCGGCGCGCATCCAGCGCAGGCGACCGGCCACATAACCCAGGGCCACGAGCAGCACGACGGGGACCAGGGCGGAGAAAACGGGGTGGTTCATGGGGCCTATGCTAGTTCATGAGCTTTGGGTGTCAGGGGCGCACCCCGCACGCGTGGCAAGCCGGGTCTCGCCCCGGCGGGCGAGGTACTTTTCTTTGCTTCGCCAAAGCAAAGTACCCAAAAGAAAGGCGAGCCGGGTGCGTCGTCCCTCCGCTGCGCTACGGGCACACTGCGTTGCTCGGAACGGGCGGGGTGCGCGCAAACTCGCTACGCTCAAACATGCGCGCCCCTTCTTCCGCCCGCTCCTGCGCTACTCGCCTCCGCACACGGCAGTGGGGGCCGAATACCGAAGCCCGCCAAGGCCCCTGCTCTTCCAACTCCATGCATTGATTGGCTACGGTGAGGATTTCAGATATAAATCAATCACCTACAGACACCAAGGGAGGCATACATGCTGAATCAGCCAAGTTATGCCGCATTTTTCCGACCGCATCACGCTAACCCTCACAGGGGAGTTCAATGGGTTTCCTAAATCGCATGTTTGGGTATCGTTGGAGCCTGTACGTTGTGAGGGATGAACGGGAACTAGGGCCTGTTAACACAAACCACGAAGGCCATCTGCCACGAGCACGAAGCTGAGAAAGCCAAGAAACATTGCATCGAGTTTCTCGAACCGAGAGAAGATGCGTCGGTAGCCCTTGAGCCGCCTGAA
>NZ_BAAGWN010000040.1:0-46386 GCF_054780335.1 Curvibacter fontanus | reverse complement strand
CTACGTCGCCCATCACAACATCGAACCCAAGCCGTTTATCTGGACCAAGAGCGCGCGCGACATCCTGCAAAAGGTCATTCGAGCCAATAGCCGATTAAGTTCCAGACAGAATGAAACACTACACTAGTTTTCACGCAGCAGATTGGCCAGCTCGACGGCCGACTTGACTTCCATCTTGTCGAAGACACGGGCGCGGTGCACCTCCACCGTGCGCACGCTGATGTCGAGCTGGTCGGCGATACGCTTGTTGGGCAGACCTTCGACCACCAGTTGCATCACGGCACGCTCACGGTCGGTCAGTTCTGCCAGGCGCAGGCGCAGACGTGCGCGCACCTGCTGGGCCTGCACGATGGCCGCCGACTGGGCCAGCGCCTGTTCGATGCGGTCGACCAGCGCATTGTCGGAAAACGGCTTCTCGCAAAAGTCGAAGGCGCCACGTTTGACGGCGCTCACCGCCGTGGGCACATCGGCATGACCGGTCAGGAAGATCACCGGCAGCACCAGGTGCAGGCCGCGCTCGACCAGGCGGTCGAACAGGGCCAGGCCACTCATGCCGGGCATGCGCACGTCCGGCAGCAGGCAGGCCGGACGCGAGGGCAGATGGGCGCCCTCGATCATCTCGAGAAAGGCCTCGGCGCTGTCAAACACCTGGCTGCCCAGGCGGCGTGAGCGCAGCAGCCAGGCCAGCGCTTCGCGCACGCTGGCGTCATCGTCCACGATGTATACGGAGGCGTCGATCACGGGTTGCATGGCGCGATGTTAAGGCAGGAGCGGCCCGGGACCCGCAAGCAGCGTGAAGCTGAAGACCGTGCCCTGGGGCTGCTTGGGCGCAAAAGCCAGGGTGCCGCCATGCTGTTCGATCACGGTGCGGCACAGGCTCAGGCCCAGGCCCATGCCTTCGGCCTTGGTGGTGAAAAAGGGCGTGAACAGCTGCTGCGCCACCTCGGGCGTGATGCCCAGTCCGACGTCGGTGACGGAAAACTCGATCCAGCGTGCGTCTTCCGGTGAGCGCTTCACGCCCAGCTGCAGCACGCGCCGACGGATCTCGGGCCGGTCCATGGCCTGCATGCCATTGCGCGCGAGGTTGAGCAGCACCTGCTCGACCATGGTGCGGTCGCACAGCACCGGCGGCAGGCCCGGGTCCAGGCGCAACTGCACCTGCACACCCAGCTTGCGCGCCTGCAGATTGACCAGGGGCAGGATGGCATCGAGCAGGACCTGCGGCGCCACGGTCTCGCGCGCCTGATCGCGCCGGCGCACGAAGTCGTGCACGCTCTTGATGATCTTGCCGGCACGTTCGGCCTGCTCGGCGATGCGGTGCATGGCCAGTTCGACGTCGGACACGGTATGCGCCCCCTGCTGCAGCAGATTGCGCATGCCGGTGGCGTAACTCGCGATGGCCGCCAGCGGCTGGTTCAGTTCATGGCTGAGCAGCGAAGCCATCTCGCCTACCATGGTCAGGCGGGCCGTGGCCTGCAGGCGGTCCTGGCTGGCGCGGGACAGCTCCTCGATGCGGCGCTGCTCGCGGATGTCGAGGAAAGCGCTCATCCAGCCGGTCTGAACATTTTGTGCGTTGATCAGCGGCGCCTCGATGATGAGCACCGGGAAACGCGTGCCGTCCTTGTGCATGAAGACGGATTCATACCCCTCGCGCGGCGGCACATTGCCGGCCAGCCGGATTTCCTGGCGCTTCTGGTACTCGTCGGCCAGCTCGGGCGGCCAGTAGGGGAAATTCATGCTCTGCCCCGTGAGCTCCTCGGCACTGAAGCCCACCATCTGGCAGAAGGCCGGGTTGACGTAGGTGATACGACCCCGCAGGTCGCGCGCGCGCAGGCCCGTGACGAGCGAGTCCTCCATGGCCTTGCGAAAGGCCAGCGCGTCGGCCAGGTCGCTCTCGGCCTTGAGCCGGCGGCGCATGTCCTTGCCGAGCAGCAGCAGGATGGAAACCAGGGCGATCGACATGGTCGTGACCAGGGCCGTGAGCACATTGGGGAAGACCTCGGGCGCGCCACGCCAGCTGTCCATGCGCAGCACCAGGGTCGTGCCCGGCAGGTCCAGCAGCTGCTGGGCCGAGAACACGCGGCTGGTGCGGCGTGCCGTGCCGCGCATGGCCAGGCGTGTGCCATCGCCTTCGGTGAAAGACACCTCCTGGCTGCGCGTGAGCTGGCGCGCCAGATCGTCCAGCAGGTCCTGCAGGGAATAGGTGGCCACCAGATAACCCATGACCACGCCGGCACTGGCCAGCGGCAGGCACACCTCCATGACCTCCAGCCCCAGGCCATCGGTCATGGGCACGAAATAGCTGCCCGAATAGGCCGGCCCGCTGATGCGCCGCGCGACATTGCAGACCTGGGTCACCTCGGATTGCACGCTGTCGCGGCCCAGCCGGGCAAACACCGGCGGACGGTAAGGCGTGCCGGCCTGGGCCAGGATGTGGTGCTGGCTGTCGCGCCATTCGATGCGCAGCAACTCGCGCCGCGCCCGCAGCAGGGTCGTGGCCTCGGCCGCCCAGGCCGCCGGTTTGGGTTCGCCGAACTGCAGGGCCTGCAGGCTCTGCAGATTGCGCGTCAGGCGCGAACGGATGTCACCAACCGCGTCGGCCGCGTCCCGCTCCAGGCGGCTTTGCACCTGACTGGCCTCGTAACGCCCGGCCAGCCACACCAGCGTGATCAGCAGGGCCACCACCAGCGCGGCCAGCGCCGACCACAGCACACGGCGGCGCCAGTGAGCCCGCCAGCGCTCCCGGCGCGATTCGAGCAGAGGGATGTTCACAGGACGCGGTGCTCCAGGGCCGGCAGTTGCTGGCGGCACTGCCGCAGCTGGACCGCATCGAGCTCGGCCAGCACCACGCCCTCGCCTTCCGGTCGCACGCCCAGCACGCGCCCCCAGGGATCCACCAGCATGGAATGGCCCCAGGTGCGCCGCCCGTTTTCGTGCAGGCCGCCCTGCGCCGCTGCAGCAACGAAGGCCAGGTTCTCGATGGCGCGCGCGCGCAGCAGCAACTCCCAGTGCGCCTGGCCGGTGGTGTGCGTGAAGGCGCTGGGCACCAGCAGCAGTTCGGCGCCGGCCTGGGCATGGGCGCGGTAGAGCTCGGGAAAACGCAGGTCGTAGCAGACGCTCAAGCCCACGCGCCAGTGGTGGCCGTCACGCGAGGGCAGATCGAACGTGACGGGCTCGCGCCCGGGGTGCAGGGTGCGGGCCTCGTCGTAGCGTTCGCGCCCGTTGTCGAAGCGGAAGAGGTGGATCTTGTCGTAACGCGCCACCCGCTCACCACCGGCTGCGTAGACCAGCGTGCTGTTGTAGGCGCGCGGCGGTTCATCACCCGCCGGCGCGCCGTCATCCAGCGGCAGGGTGCCGCCGACGATCCACAAATCCAGTTCGCGTGCGGCCCGTGCCAGGAAGTCCTGGATCGGCCCCTGGCCCAGAGATTCGCGCAGGGCCAGCTTGTCGCTGTCCTGCCGGCCCAGCAGACAGAAGTATTCGGGCAGCACGGCCAACTCGGCGCCCTGGCGCGCCGCCGCTTCGAGCAGCGCCCGCGCGCGCAGCAGATTGGCGTCGCGCTCGACGCCGGAAACCATCTGGAGGGCCGCCAGCTTCATGGCGTGTTTCCGGCCGGCCGGCCGGGCGCGGGTGCGGGTGTCTCGACCTTGTTCATCTGCGGGTCGCTCCAGCTGCCGGTGATGCGGAACTCCTGCGTGGTTGCGGCGATCATCGGCCCCCGCAGCAAGACCTGGGCGAGGAAGGTGCCCAGACCAACCGCCGGGTTGATCCAGGTGGCGATCAGCGAGGCGGTGCCGGCGTTGATCTCGGGCACCACCACCACACGCAGATCCTGCGTCTCGCGCGCCAGATCGGCCTGGCCGTCCATCAGAACGGCGGCGTTGACGCCCTTCATCTGCAGATTATTGGTCCGGGCGATGCCCTGCTCGATCTGGACGTCGCCCCGCACGAAGTCGAAGGAAAAACCTTCGGTGAACACGTCACGGAAATCCAGCGCCAGGCGCCGCGGCAGGGCCTGCAGACTGAGCACGCCCATGAGCTTGGCGATGCCGGGTTCGGCCTTGAGGAATTGACCCGTCTCGACATTGATGTTGAAACCGCCCCCCAGGCTCGGATAGTCCAGCCCCAGGGGTGAGCCGATCCAGCTGGCCTGGCCCTCCATGCGGCCCTTGCCTGCACGGATCAGGCCGGGCATGCCCAGGCGCGTCAACAAGCCGCCGGCATCCGCCATATCGAGCCTGAAGTTCATGACGGTGCGCCGCCGCTCCGTGCGCACGGCGCCCGGGGTCGATCGCGGTAGGCTCACGCGGCCCTCCGGCTCGCTGGCCTCCTGGTACACGGCCCAGTTCCCGCTGGCCGTGAACTCGGCTTCAGGCATGCTGATGTTGAGTTTGCTCAAGCGCCATTCGCGCGTCCCGGTATCGCGTTGCGCCAGGCCGCGGTTGACGGCCTCGATCTCCACGCGTCCCAGGTTCTTGCCACGCAGCTCCAGGTTGTTGATCACCACATCGAGCGCCGGGATGCTGACCGGCTGTTCGTCCAGCAGGTTTTCCATGCCGCTGGCGTTCTCCTGGGCCAGCACCAGGCGCGCCAGGCGCGCGTAGACGCTACCGGCACCAACGCTGGTAGGCATGCGGTATTCGAGGTAACCGCTGAGTTCGCGCGCGTCCAGGTTGACGCGCCAGGTCTGGCCTTCGCGTGTACCGCCAGCCACCAGCTGGCTGAACTTCTGGCCGCCCATCCGCAGCGTGGTGCCCTGCACCATCAGGCTGGTGGGCAGGTAATCGTGCAAGGCCGCCGGTACGGGCGGGCCGCTGGGCGGCGCTACCGAGCTGCCAGGAGACGCGGCCGCCGCCAGACGCCAGGCATCGAGATCGAGGTCTTCAAAATGGATGCTGGCCACCACGCCGGCCTCCGGCATGGGCAGGCTCTCGCCCGCCGGCAAGCCGACGCCGATGGTGCCGCGCAGGACCTGCGTCGTCTCCACGCCGTGTTCACGCACATAACGCATGGCTAGCAGGCGCCCGAGGTCGAGCTGCAGCAGATCCTGGCGTGCGCCCTGGGCTGCCCCCGGCTCGGCGCTCATCAGCGTGGCCTGCAGGCGCAGGGGCAAGGCTGCTTCGGCCGGCTTGGCCAGAGGTGCCGGCAGGTTCAACGCGAGGCCCTGCAGGGTGGACGTGAGCTGGAATTCGGGCACACCCTGGCGCAAGCCGAATTCGGCCGCGTAAGTCGTGCTGCCGTTCATCTGCCGCGCCAGACGGGCCACGACACCGAGCTGCGTTTCCTGGCGCAGACCCTGGGCCGTCAGGGTGCCCTGCAGACGCAAGCGCGGTGCGCCATCGGCCGACGTCCCCGGCACGGCGATGGTGCCCCCCTCGGCGCGAACATCCCCCCCCAGCAGGCGGCCCTGCACACCCGCCAGTGCAAAACCACGTTCGCTGAAATGCAGGATGCCGCGGGTACGGGTCAGACGCGGGAGTTCGGCAGCAAGCTGCAACTCGTTGCCGGCCAGCTTCACCTGCCCCTGCACCACCGAGTCATCCAGGTGCAGCAGGGGCAGGTCGAGTCGCAATTGCCCCTCGGTATTGCCCGTGGCGCGGGCCTGACCCAGCACGCCGCCGGTCATCGCGTCCAGCGGCGAGGCCACGATGAGCCCGCGCAAGAGATCGTCAAGCGGGCCACCCAGTTGCATGCTGGTCAGCACCCGCGCATCGTGGCCCATGTCCGGAATGCGGGCCTCACCCTGGCTGATGCGCAGCTGCGGCGCGCCTTCGAGCCGGGCGTTGATGTTGCGCAACTGCAGGCTGGCGTGGTCGATCAGCAGGTCACCGCGCACATCGGTCAGCGCCGGCCAGGGTTTCTGCCCGGCGGGCTGCAAGCCTGTTGGCACGTAGACAAAACGTGTGTCCTGCACGCTGGCCGTGATGCGGAACTCGCCCTGCCCGGGGCTGCTGAAGGGGAAATCACGCAGATCGCCCCGGACCCGGAAACGCGCCCCGCCGGCCCAGCCCTGGGGCAAGGCCTTGCGCAGATAGTCCCGGACATCGGCGTCGATCGCCTGAGGCAGGTAACGATGCAGGGCCGACAGTTCGGCCCTGCTCATGCTGCCCTGCAGGTCCAGCACGCCGGGCAGGCTGGCGCCGGGCGCATCTCCTGTGTGCCATTTGAGCTGGAACTCGCCCTGGGCCTCGGTGTTGGCAAAGCGCGCATTGTTGATCTGCAGGCTGGTCTGACCACCTTGCAGCTTCCACTGCAGCTCGGCCGCCAGTTGGTCCAGCGCGATGCGCGGCTGCTCGAACACACCCGGCAGCTCCAGATGCCCCTGCTGCACCACCACACTGGCGCGGCCGCCGTCCTGGTTCAGATCGAAATCGACGGTCAGGCCACGCACACCGGGCGAGCCCAAGGTGCCGGGCGGCGTCGCACCCTCGGCCAGCGGCTGCAGTTGCGGGCGCGCGGCCACGTCCAGCTGGCGCAGCCGGCCGCGCGCATCGAAGCGCTCGGGCGCCTCCCAGGGTCCCTGCCAGCGGGCCTGCAACTGCTCGACCTGTCCCTTGGGTGCATACAGCACCAGTGCTTCATGCACGCGTCGCCCCAGCGGCAGCCTTTGGGCCAACTGGGCCAGGGTCGCAAGGTCGATGCCGCTGGCGCGGATCTCTCCACGCGCCTTCACCTCGCCCCCCGGATCGGCATAGCTGAGACGCACATCGCCGCCGGGCCAGCGCAGACCGTCGACCGTGTCGAACTTCAGACCCTGGGTAGAAACCTCGAAGCCGCCGTCGAGTCTGCGCCCGCCCAGGCGGCCGCTGAGACGGGTCAGGTCCAGCGCCGGCAGCTCGGGCCCCAGCCTGAGGCCCAGCCGCGACAGCGTCACATCCGCCGTGACATTGCTCACACGACCCTGGTCCACATCCACCCAGGCGCGCAGGGCGCCGCTGCCGCCCGCCACATCCAGCTGCAGTGGAACATGGCGGCGCAACTGGGCCATATCGACGCGCTCGAACACCGCATAAAACTGCCCGTACCAGCGCTGCCACTCGCCGGCCCGGGTGAACAGCAGGGGCTGGTGAAAGCGCCCGCGCAGGCTGAAGCGGCCACCGAGTTCGGCCGGCGGCGTGGCATCCAGCCTGAATTCATGCCGGCGCGCGCCGTTGTGCATGCGCAGATCGACCTCCTGCAGCTGCAGCTGCGGCGTCCCGCGAAGTTCATCACGCCACTGCACACGCCCCCCGCGGATGAGCCATTCCGTCTGCGAGAACACCCAGTCGGCCGCACGGCCATCCTCCTGCTGCTGCGGAATTTCGATACCGGCCACAAAGATCCGGCCGTCGGCCGCACGCCAGACATCGAGTTCGGGCCGTTCGATGGCCAGCTGCTCGAAACCCAGGTTCCAGAGCGAACGCGGCGAGATCGTGGCCGTCACGCGCGGCAGCTGCAAGGCCGCCTTGCCTTCGCGGTCCAGCAGCCGCACATCGCTCAGCTCGAAAGAGGGGAACAGGCGGTCGGCGTGTGCGACGATGGCGCCGATGCGCACCGGCACGCCCAGGGCCTGGCTGGCCCGGCTTTCCAGCTCCGGGCGCAATTCGCCGATTCGCGGCACAATGACCAGGTGCAACGTCGCCCAGGCGGCGCTGAAGATCAGCCAGGCCAAGAGGATCAGCCACAAAAGGGCACGCGTCGAAATCGTCAGGATTTTGAGCGGCAGGGATGGGCGGCGCGGCAGGGTATCCATTGTGAAGATCGAGAGCTCGACAGGAATTATGACCCGCAACGATGCATGCGGCCTGATGCAGGGCGCGACCAAGCCGCCGACCGCATCCCCCGTCTGCGCCGACCATTCCCGTTTCGTCCAGCGCATACGGCGCCGTCATGCCGGGCTGCTGGCACAGCTGCGCCCTGGCCGCCCCGGTCTCCTGGCCCTGCAAGCGCTTTTGACCCAGTTGCGCAGCTCGGGTCATGACAGCGGCGCAGCCTTGCGCACGATCCGTCAGCTGGTCATGGAGCGTCTGGTCGTCCTGGACTGCGAGCAGCAGGCCTCTTTGCACGACATCACGGCCAGCATGACCGAGTTGGCCGAATTCGCGCTTGACGTGGCCTGCACCGAAGTCATGCAGGCCCTGGACGACAGCCATGGCATGCCGCTGACACCGGCCGGCAACCGCGCGCTGTTCTGGGTGGTGGGCATGGGCAAGCTTGGCGCGCGCGAGCTCAACGTCTCCAGTGACATCGACCTGATCTACGTCTACGACCAGGACGGCGAGACCGCCGGCAATGCCGAGGGCCGCAACCGCATCTCCAACCACGAGTACTTTGCCAAGGCGGTGCGCGCCATCTACAACCTGCTGGGAGACACCACGGAACACGGTTTCGTGTTCCGTGTCGACCTGGCCCTGCGGCCCAACGGCAACTCGGGTCCGCCGGCGGTGTCCCTGGGCGCCCTGGAGGAATATTTCCACGTGCAGGGCCGCGAATGGGAGCGTTTTGCCTGGCTCAAGAGCCGCATCGTGGCGCCCAAGCGCCAGTTGCAGGACGGCTCGGTCATGGCCTTGCGCAGCCTGGTGGTGCCCTTCGTTTTCCGTCGTTACCTGGACTACAACGTTTTCGATTCGCTGCGCGTGCTGCACCGGCAGATCCGCGAACACGCGGCCAAACGCAGCGCCGGCCACCCCGAGCGCAGCAACGACGTCAAGCTCTCACGCGGCGGCATTCGCGAGATCGAATTCACCGTGCAGCTGTTGCAGGTGGTGCGTGGCGGCCAATACCCCGAACTGCGCACACGCCCCACGCTGGATGCCCTGCAACGCCTGGTCAAGGCCGGACTCATGCCGCAGGCCACGGCCGAAGCGCTGGCCCAGGCTTACGAATTCCTGCGCCGGGTCGAACACCGCATCCAGTACCTGGACGACCAGCAGACCCACGTGCTGCCCACGCGCGACGAGGATCTGGACTGGATCGCACGCAGCATGGGCTACCCCGATGCCTGTCGCTTTCTGACCCAGCTCGACGCCCACCGCGAAGTCGTGGCCCAGGAGTTCGACATCCTGCTAGGCGGCTCGGGCCAGAAGGAGTGCAAGGGCTGCGGCAACGGGAACGGCAAGAACGGCAGCGGCCCCGCCACGCCCGATTTCGACGGCCTGCTGGAGCGCCTGCCGCCGCAGTTTCGCGAACGGATCAACGCCTGGCGCGCGCACCCGCGCGTGCTGGCCCTGCGTGAAGAGTCACGCGCCCGCCTGATCCGTCTGGTGGTGCGCACGGCCGACTGGCTGCGCGAAGAGCGCGCCAGCGAAGAAGCCGCCTGCCGCCTGGTGGACTGGATGGAACCGCTGCTGCGACGCGAGAGCTACCTGGCCATGCTGCTGGAACGCCCGGCCGTGCACGAACGCCTGCTGCGCCTGCTGGGCGCGGCGCGCTGGCCGGCGCGTTACCTGCTGCAGCACCCGGGTGTGATCGACGAACTCGCCAGCCGCACCATGATGGACGAGCGCTTCGATCCGCTCGCCTTCGAGGCCGAACTCGACGTCCGCCAGAAGGCCCTGCAGGCCGCCGGCGACGACGACGAGGAGTCCCTGCTCAACCTGCTGCGCCGGGCCCACCATGCCGAGGTCTTCCGCACCCTGGCGCGCGACGTCGAGAGCGTGCTGACGGTGGAGCAGGTGGCCGATGATCTCTCGGCACTGGCCGATGCCGTGCTGCGCATCACCACCCGCTGGTGCTGGGCGCGCATGAAAAAGAAGCACCGCGAAGAGCCGCAATTCGCCATCATCGGCTACGGCAAGCTCGGCGGCAAGGAACTGGGCTACGGCAGCGACCTGGACATCGTCTTCGTCTACGAGGACGAACACGAGGACGCCCCCGAGAGTTATGTCCTGCTGGTGCGCAAGCTGATCAACTGGCTGACCGTCAAGACCGGCGAAGGAGATCTCTACGAGATCGACACGGCCCTGCGCCCCAACGGCAACTCAGGCCTGCTGATCACCACCTTCGAGGCCTACGCCAACTACCAGCAGCAGCGCGGCAGCAACACCGCCTGGACCTGGGAGCATCAGGCCATGACGCGCGCACGCTTCGTGCTGGGCAACGATGATTTGCGCCGACGCTTCGACGACGTGCGCCGGGCCGTGATCACCGCGCCGCGCGACGCGTTGGCACTGCGTCAGGAGATCGTCGCCATGCGCGACCGGGTGCGCCATGCGCACCCGGTGCGCGGCGAGCAATTCGACGTCAAGCACAGCGTGGGCGGCATGGTCGACGCCGAGTTTGCGGTGCAGTGCCTGGTGCTGTCGCAGTCGATGCACCACCCGGAACTGGTGGCCAACGTCGGCAATATTGGCCTGCTGCGTGTGGCCGAAACCGTGGGCCTGCTGCCGCCCGGGGCGGGCAGCGCGGCCGCCGACGCCTACCGTGAACTGCGGCGCGTGCAGCACCGCGCGCGTCTCAACGAAGAGCCGACCCAGGTCGCGGTCGAGTCCGTGGCCGCAGAACGCGCTGCCGTGCTGGCCTTGTGGACGAACGTGTTCGGCCCGGCCTGAAGTCCACGATCAGACAACGCCGCGGATCTTGCGCACCAGGGCCGTGGTGGAATAACCGTCGACAAAAGGCAGGGCCAGCGCCTGGCCACCCCAGGACGCCACCAGGGCCGTCTCGGGCAGCTTGCGCATGTCGTAGTCACCGCCCTTGACCAGGATGTCCGGGCGGATCTCCGCAATCAGGGCCTGGGGCGTGTCCTCGTCGAACCAGGTCACCAGGTCGACCGCGCCGAGTGCCGCCACCATGGCCGCACGGTCCTGCTCATTGTTGAGCGGCCGCTCGGGCCCTTTGCCCAATCGGCGCGCCGAAGCATCGGTGTTGAGCGCCACAACCAGGCTGGCCCCCAGGGCACGTGCCTGCGCCAGGTAGATGGCGTGGCCGCGGTGCATGACATCAAACACACCATTGGTGAAGACCAGGGGCCTGGGCAGGCTTGCCCGCCGTGTGGCCAGCCCGCTGCGCGGACACAGCTTGTCAAGAAAAGCCGGCAAGGGGAAAGGGCTGGACGGGTTCGGGGCGTGCGCTTGCGTCATGGCCCGCATCCTAGCAGTCGCTGCGCAGGCCGGCACAGCGGGCGGGGTATCGGGGGAAAACGGCGGCTCTTCACCCCCTAATCCCCCGTCCCCACCCAATCCGCAGGGGCATAATTGCCAGACCCATGTCGACCAAACTTGTCGCTGTCAGCCTTGATTCACTGCGGATCGGTGAGCCCCTGCCTTTTCCGCTGATGGACGCCGACGGCACCTTGTTGGCCAGCAAGGGTTACGTGATCGCCTCGCGCAGCGAACTGCAGTCTCTGGTCGGTCGTGGTATTTCACTCTACATCGACCTCGTCGACTCCGAAGCCCACCACCGAGCCTATGTGGGCATGCTGCATGATCTGGTGCGCAAGGAAAAAACCCTGGGCCAGATCGCCGGCACCCACATCTCGCGCGCCGAACTCGATGCGGGACGCGCCGACCCGGACCTGGCCGATGGCCCGGTCGACTGGCTGGACTACCAGGTCCAGGCCAACAGCATCCTGCGCGACTGCGGTGCACCGCAGTTCCTGCAGCGCCTGGTGCGCCTGCAAAAGCAGCTGCGCCAGCAGTCCATCGGCAACGCGGATGGCGCCCTGTTCGCGCTCTTCCACCTTTCGGCCAGCGAGATCCGCATGTACAGCGCCACGCATGCCATGCTGGTCAGCGTGATGTGCGGCCTGGCAGCACGCGAGGTGCTCAACTGGCCGGCGGAACAGGAGCAGGTCTTGTGCCTGGCGGCGCTGACCATGAACATCGGCATGACCGAGCTGCAGGACAAGCTGGCCCAGCAGTTGACCCCGCCCTCGCCGGAGCAACGCCAGCAGATCGACCAGCACTCGCTGCGCTCGGTGGCGCTGCTGCAGAAGATCGGTGTCAACGATGCCGGCTGGCTGGAGGCCGTGCGCCACCATCACAGCGTTCCGCCGGGGCCGCTGGCCGCAAAATCGGAGGGGCAGCGCATGGCGCGCCTGATCCAGCGCGCCGACATGTTCGGCGCGCGGCTGGCGCCTCGAGCCTCGCGCACCCCTACCGCCCCGGCAGCGGCCATGCAAGCCAGCTACTTCGACGAAAACCGGCAGGTGGACGAAGCAGGCGCGGCCCTGATCAAGGCCGTGGGCATCTATTCACCGGGTTCCTTCGTGCGGCTGCACACCGATGAGGTGGCGACCGTGATCCGGCGCGGAGTCAACACCACCACACCCAAGGTGGCCGTGCTGATCAACCGGGAAGGCATACCGGTGGCCGAGCCGGTGATACGCGACACCAGCGCGCGCGACTACCGCATCGTGGCCAGCGTACCGCACCGCGAGGTCAAGGTTCAGCTCAACCTGCAGCGCATGCTGGCGCTGACGACCACCACCAGCTCAGACCGCGCCTGAAGAGACGAGCGGCGCCGCCGGCACCATCAACTCCTTGCGGAAACGGTTGAGCTCCTGCACGGTCTGGAAACTGCGGCCGAGCAGCAGGCTCAGGTTGTGCAGGATGCGCTCGACCACCTTGCTTTCCCAGGCGGCGTCAAAGTTGATCTGCCGGTCCAGCCAGTGCTCCAGCCACTCGGGGTTGGGCAGGCGGCTCTGGATCGTGTCGCGCGGGAACAGGTTCTTGTTGACGTGCAGATTGGTCGGGTGCAGGGCCTGGGCCGTGCGCCGGGCGCTGGCCATCAGCACACCCACCTTGGCAAACGCCGTCTTGGCTTCAGCGCCAAAACGACCTATGGCGCGGCGCATGTACTTGAGGTAGGCGCCACCATGCCGGGCTTCGTCCTGGCTCAGTGTGGTGTAGATGTGCTTGATGACCGGCTCGGTGTGCCATTCGGCGGCGCGCCGATACCAGTGGTTGAGCCGGATTTCGCCGCAGAAGTGCAGCATCAGCGTCTCCAGCGCAGGCGCCGGGTCGAATTCGAAGCGGATATCGTGCAGCTCCTGCTCGGTGGGAACGAGCTCGGGTCGGAAGCGCCGCAGATACTCCATGAGGACCAGGGAGTGCTTCTGCTCCTCGAAGAACCAGATCGACATGAAGGCGGAAAAGTCGCTGTCGTCGCGGTTGTCGCGCAGGAACATCTCGGTGGCCGGCAGGGCCGCCCACTCGGTGATGGCATTCATCTTGATGGTCTGGGCCTGCTCATCGCTGAGCAGGGAGGCGTCGAACTTGTCCCAGGGGATGTCCTTCTCCATGTCCCAGCGCACGGCCTCCAGCTGTTTGAACAGTTCAGGGTAAAGCATGGCGTTCCTTCGTGGTGAGACGATTTTAGGACAGCACGATGACAAATGCCTGACGGGGCTGCGTTTCCGCACGCCAGCCCGGGGAAATGGCGCCGCGCCGCCTCAGTGCGGCAGGGTGTCGGCAAAGCTGGGGCGCTGCATGAGCTTGTCCTGCAGGCGCACCAGACCGGGATGCGCATCACGCCAGGCAATCTGGGGGAAACGGAAATCCAGATAACCCAGGGCAGAACCGACGGCCACATCGGCCAGGCTGAAGTGGGTCCCCGAGCAGAAGGGCTTGTCGCCCAGGCCCTGGCTCATGGCATCCAGGCTGGCTGCGATCTTGCCGAGCTGGCGGTCTATCCAGGCCGGGCTGCGCTGGGCCTCGCTGCGCTGGGGCCAGATTGCCTCCATGCGAGCCAGCAGGGCGGCGTCCATGACGCCGTCGGCCAGGGCCTCCCAGGTCTTGGCTTCGGCACGCTCGCGACCGACCGGGGGGATCAGCTTGCCCACCGGCGACAGGGTGTCCAGGTATTCGACGATCACGCGCGAATCAAACAGGGCTTCCCCGCCTTCCATGATCAGGCAGGGGATCTTGCCCAGGGGATTGGCGTCCACGATGCGGGTCTGTTCCGACCACACATCCTCCAGCACAAAGGTGTATTCCAGTTTTTTCTCGGCCATCACGATGCGCACCTTGCGCACGTAGGGGCTGGTATGGGAGCCGATCAGTTTCATGGGTCTTTTGGTAGTCCAGGGGGCGGATTCTAACGATTCGCACCCGGTCTGCCCGTTTCCTCCGCGTCACAGGCCGTCAAACTACAATCCGGGCATGACTTTCTCCACGATTTCGGCCCTGTCCCCGCTGGACGGGCGTTACGCCGCCAAGCTCGCCGCCTTGCGCCCGCTGATGAGCGAACAGGGTTACATGCACCGGCGCGTCCAGGTCGAAGTGGCCTGGTTCATCAGCCTGAGCGACGCCGGTTTCAAGGAGTTCCCGCCGCTGTCGCCCGGCGCTCGCACCTATCTGCTCAATCTGGTGAAAAACTTCTCCGAAGCCGATGGCCAAGCCATCAAGGAGATCGAGAAGACCACCAACCACGACGTCAAGGCCGTCGAATACTGGATCAAGTCCCGCTTCGAAGCCCGGCCCGAACTGGAAAAGGCCAGCGAATTCGTGCATTTCGCCTGCACCAGCGAGGACATCAACAACACCAGCCATGCCCTGCAGCTGCGCAGCGCGCGCGACACCGTATTGCTGCCGGCACTGGACAAGCTGCTGCTCAAGCTGCGCGACATGGCCCAGGCCCATGCCGAGGTGCCCATGCTCAGCCGCACCCACGGCCAGACGGCCAGCCCCACCACCGTGGGCAAGGAAATCGCCAATGTGGTGGTCCGCCTGCAGACCGCCTGCGACCGCATTGCCGCCGTCAAGATTCTGGGCAAGATGAACGGCGCCGTGGGCAACTACAACGCGCACCTGGCCGCCTGGCCCGCGTTCGACTGGGAAGCCTTCGCCCGCCGCGTGGTGGAAACACCCGAACCCCTGGGCCTGGGCCTGAGCTTCCAGCCCTACAGCATCCAGATCGAGCCGCACGACTACATGGCCGAGCTGTTCGATGCCATTGCGCGCGCCAACACCATCCTGATCGACTTCTCGCGTGACATCTGGGGTTATGTCTCGCTGGGCTACTTCAAGCAGAAGCTCAAGGCCGGTGAGATCGGGTCCTCGACCATGCCGCACAAGGTCAACCCGATCGACTTCGAAAACGCCGAAGGCAATCTGGGGCTGGCCAATGCCCTGCTGCGCCACCTCAGCGAGAAACTGCCGGTCAGCCGCTGGCAACGCGACCTGACCGACTCCACCGTGCTGCGCAATATGGGCGTGGCCATGGGCTACGCCGTGCTGGCCTACCAGTCGCTGTCCATCGGACTGGGCAAGCTCGAACTCAACAGCGAGGCATTGGCCGCCGATCTTGACGCGGCCTGGGAAGTGCTGGCCGAACCGATCCAGACCGTGATGCGCCGTTATGGCGTGCAGGGCGCCTACGAGAAGCTCAAGGAGGCCACGCGCGGCCAGACCGTGACGGCCGAAGACCTGCACCAGCTGATCCGCGGCCTGGCGATCCCCGAGACTGACAAGCAGCGCCTGCTGGCCATGACCCCGGGCAGTTACACCGGCAAGGCGGCCGAACTCGCGAAACGGGTTTAACCCCCTGAGCGGCTGACGCCGCTTCCCCCCAAGGGGGACAACGCCAGCGGCCCGGCAAAGCCGGTTCCGCGGCGTTCCCCGCAATAACCCTTCGCATCACCATGGCCATCAAATCCACCATCTTCAAGGCCAATCTGCAGATCGCCGACATCGATCACGGTTATTACGCAGACCATGCGCTGACACTGGCACGCCACCCCAGCGAAACCGATGAACGCATGATGATCCGGCTGGTGGCGCTGGCGCTGCAGGCCCACCAGTTGCAAACCCTGTGCGGCGGCGACGGCACGCTGGCCTTCGGCGCCGGACTGTCGGACCCCGACGAACCCGACGCCTGGCTGCGCGACTACACCGGTCAGACCCGGCTGTGGATCGAGGTCGGCCAACCCGAGGACAAGCCCCTGGCCAAGGCCTGCAGCAAGTCCGATGCAGTGGTGGTCTATTGCTTCGCCCACGCCGCCGAGGTCTGGTGGCGCGGCATCGAGAACAAGCTCACGCGCCTGGACAAGCTGCAGGTCTGGCGTGTTCCCTCCGAAACGTCCCAAGCCCTGGCCGCCATGGCCGAGCGCAGCATGCAACTGCAGGCCACGATTCAAGAAGGAGCGCTGATGCTGGGTAATGACCGGCATCAGGTGGACATCGAAGCGTTGCGCTGGAAGTGAGCGCGGGACTGGCTCTAGGCTTCGGTGGACGTCACCATATGCCCCTCGGCCGCCCGTTCGGCATAGCGATTAAAGCGCCAAGCCCCACCGTGCAGCGTGATGCGGCGCCAGGTCTGCCGCTTTTGCGCAGGCCGCATCTCGGTCCATAGCTGCACCTCGTCAAAGGTCCGGCCACACCCCTTGCACTCCGGGTCGCCCTGGCTGGTGGAACAGATCGCGATGCAGGGCGTGTCGGGCGTGCTGTCGTACCACTGCATCCAGGCTTGCATGGCCGATGCAGGCATGCTGAGCTCGTCGGCCTCCTGCTCGCGGAAATAGACCATCAGGGCATAGACCTCGGCCAGCGCTCGCACCGGTTGGGCCAGTGTGATGCCGTCGGGTGAAGGTTCGCGTTCGCGCCAGTAGTTGATGGCCGCTTCGATATCAGTGATGTGTATGCCTGCCATGGTCCCTTCGGATGGGACAGGGATCATAGCGTCTGCCCGCCCGTCGTTGTTCCAGCGCTTCACCTCAAAAACCATATCAGTTGCATGGTTGACACCATCCGTGCTTCAATGTGTCTCACGAAGGGGAGTAGCTCCCACTTGCTGCAGCACAGGGAGGTAGCCACCAAGGCTATCGTTGCAACGAGTATCAACAAGTCGTCATTACGAAGCATGACTTCCGGCTTGTTGGGCAAATATCTGCATGACACCATGCCGAGCAAGACCTTCGATTGGAGCCTGTTTCAGGTTTCGTCGAAGCACGTCTTGGACCATCTCGGCCCCAAGACTCCATTGACGTCAGCTGATCCAGGTTGTTGATCGAAACAACTCGGAGTTTTGTCATGGAGTTTTTATCCGCCCCGTGGTGGTCAGCGCTGCTGGCCATCATCCTCATCGACCTCGTGCTCGCCGGCGACAACGCCATCGTGATCGCGTTGGCCGCGCGCAGCCTGCCCTCCCACCTGCAAAGAAAAGCCATCGTCTGGGGCACGGTGGGCGCCATCGTCGTCCGCTCCCTGATGACGATAGGCGTGGTCTGGCTGCTGCAGATCCCCGGCCTCATGCTGGTCGGTGGCCTGGGCCTGGTCTGGATCGCCTACAAGTTGCTGACCGACAGTGAAGGCGACGAAAGCCACGGCCCCGTTGCCCAGACCTTCTGGAGCGCCATGAAAACCATCATCGTGGCCGATGCCTTGATGGGCGTGGACAACGTGCTGGGCGTGGCCGGCGCCGCACACGGCTCCTTCGACCTGGTGGTCCTGGGCCTGCTCATCAGCGTGCCCATCGTGGTGTTTGGCAGCACGATGGTCCTCAAACTGGTACAGCGCTTCCCCATCATCATCCAGCTCGGCGCTGCCGTGCTGGCCTTCACGGCAGCCAAGATGGTCGTCAACGAACCGCTGCTCGACCCGGTGTTTGATCCGCACACCGGTGCTCGCTGGGCCCTCTATGCACTCGCCGTTGTTGGCGTCCTGGCCGCCGGATGGTGGAACACCCGCCGTCAGACGACACAGGCCAGCCATTCGGGCCAGGCCGCCTGAGAGACCCGCACACCTGTTTCCCCCGTCCCTTAATCAACAAGGAGTAGATCATGGACAAAATCATTGTGTATGTGGACGATGCAGAGTACGCACAGCACCAGCTGGTGCCCATGGAGGGCAAGCTGCCCGGTCAGCGCCAGCCCACCCACTGGATCGTGGTGGCCTGCCCGCCCCGCATGACCCGGCACATCAGCAAATGGGTCAACCATACGGCGCGCGAGAACTGGCGCAACAAATGGGCTGAAAAGCTGTTCGCACAGATCACCCCCGGACTGCAGGCCCTCGGTGACCAGGTCACGCCGGTGTTATCCCACGGTCCGTTGCTGGAGATGACGCGCGAACTGCTGGAGAAGCACGGTGTCGCGCGCGTCCTGGATGCCCGGCGCCCGAAATTCGGCCAGGACATGGCACCCGTCACGCCCGATCAGCCCGCCAGCCAGGATGCGCGCTGGGCCGTCCCGGGCGCCGTGGCCGGCATGGGCGCCTTCCTGGTGCTGGCCAGCGAATAAGTCCTTCGGCCTCCTTCATGCGCGGGTGCTATGCTTCCCCGCCATGAAACTCCTGGCCAAATGGCTGCTGAGCGCGACCGCCTTGCTGGCGGTCGCGCATCTTTACAGTGGCGTCGAACTGCACAGCTTCACCACCGCATTGCTGGCGGCTTTTGTGATCGGGCTTTTTAATGTCTTCCTGCGGCCCGTCCTCATCCTGCTGACGCTGCCGGTCACGCTGGTGACCCTGGGCCTGTTCTTGTTCGTGATCAATGCCCTGCTGTTCTGGGCTGCGGCGAGCTTGCTGGACCACTTCCAGGTGCGCGACTTCGCGGCAGCCCTGCTGGGTTCGCTGCTGTACTCGGTTTTCAGCCTGGTGATCGACTCAGCGCTCGAGCGCCTGTTCCCGCAGCAATGACTCGATTTCTCGACTGCGCGTGTCGATGATCGACGCCTCGATGTGATCCACGTTGGGGCCCTGCCGGGCCAGTTCCTGCGCCGCACGCAGGCGGTCGCGCGCGGCCGCATAGTCCAGGCGAGCTGCATGGACCTCGGCCTCGGCCCGCACAGCCCGCAGGGTCTGGCCCTGGGCCGCATAGGCTGCTGAAAGCAGCTGCCAGGCCTGCGCATCACGCGGTCGGCTGGCCAGCCAGACCTGCAACTGCTCAGCAGCCTCGCGTGCCTGACCGGTCTGCGTCCAGGCGCGCGCGCGCAGGAAAAGCAAGGGCCGGGTCACCGTCTGGCCCGCCTCGGGCGTCTCCGCTGCCAGGAGCTCGCTGGCACGCCGCGGATTTGCCATTGCCAACGCCAACTCAGCACCCAGCATGCGCGTCTGGTAAGCGGCCCGTGCGTCGCCGCGCACCAGGGCCTGCAGGCGCTCCAGCCAGCGCTGTGCCTGCTCGAACTCACGCAAACCCATGGCGCCCAGGACCGCTGCGTAGTACACACCGGCCTGCTGCGCAGGCGGCATGGCCGCCGCCGTCGCGCCCTGCGCCGACAGCAGCGCCGCGCGCAAACTGTCGACCTCCGGATTGGCCAGCATGCGCGCGCGCGCCGACAGCATCGCATGCGCCATCGTCAGCTGGGGCGGGGCCGCCCGCTCCTGCAACTGCTGGCGCGACTGCATGTCGGCGATGCGTTCGGTGGTCAGCGGATGGCTGCGCAGGTAGGGAAAAGCACCCGTGTCATTGAAGCGGTTGGCCTGCTGCAGCTTTTCGAACATGCCGACAAAACCCCGGGCATCGAAACCGGCCTGCGTCATCACGCCATAACCCACGCGATCGGCTTCACGCTCCATGTCACGCGAGAAATTGAGCTGGCCCTGGACCGCCGCCGCCTGCCCCCCGACGATCATGGCGCCGGCCGCACCGGGGTTGCTCGCTGCGGCCAGCGCCCCCAGGATCATGGCGCCGAGCAGCCAGGGCGCCTGGTTGCTCTGGCGGCTGATGATGCGCACGATATGCCGTTGTGTCACGTGGCTGAGCTCGTGCGCCAGCACCGAAGCGAGTTCGTCTTCGCTGCTCACCACCGCGATGAGACCCAGATGCACCCCCATATAACCCCCGGGCAGCGCAAAGGCATTGACGCTGCGCTCCCGTCCGAGCACCACATCCCAGGCAAAACGCTGGTCCAGCTCCGGCGGCAACTCACCGCGCTGGCGCGCCGCGGCCATCAGGCGCAACCAGATGCCCTGGACGTATTCACCCAGGATGGCATCGTCGATGTAATCCGGATCGCGGTAGAGCTCGCGTGCAATGCGATCGCCCAGCCGTCGTTCGGCGCTGATGCTCATTTCCGCACCATCACCCAGGGACGGCAGGGCGGTCTGGGCGGCAACAGGGGCCAGCACTTGCGCCATGGCAAGAATCACTGCTACCCAGGGCCGCCCTCTCCAGGCGTGAGGAGTCTGCTGTCTTTTCAAAACGAGTCCAAGGCTACAAACCCACGCACCTCGGCACTCTGCGCATCGAGCAGCACCGTCCAGAAAGAATTTCGCGCGACCATAGGCAGGTACACCAAGTCCTCCACACGCTTGCCGGTTTGCGCCACACCAGCATCGATCACTGAGCCCTGCTGCGTAAAGCGCTTTCTCAATTCTCCCAAGGGCTTGGCGGCCGCCAGCACGCGCGGTCGTGCCGGGAGATAGTCCTGCCAGAGATCGGGGCGGGCACTCAGCGATACCCCACTTAATGCCATCAGTGTGGCCGTGCTCTCCTCGTTCACATCACGGAAAGGCCGCAGAGCCAGTACCGTGGGCCCGGTGAATGGCATTTTTCGCACCTCCTTTGCAGCCTGGTCCAGAAGCTCTTCCGGGACCTCGATGGCATGCACCACTCGAAACCGGTCGTATTCGAAGACCAGATGCACCGGCCGGGCCACGCTGACCGTCCACAGCCCGTAAGTCAATGCGGCCATCTGGATCAATCCCACCACCGTCAGATCCCGCACCAGTTCACGACGCGGCTTGTTGCGGTTGAAAACGGCCAGGGTGATCAGCGGGCCGAGAATGACATCGACCGTGATGATGATCAAAAACAGCTCACGCCCCCCCGAGGTTTCGCGATAAGGATAGGGATACCAGAGTCCGAACACCAGCAACGCTGCCAGGCTGGCGGCGACCAAACTAAGACCTAGATGGATCGCGCCGGCTTTGAATCGGTCTTGCCACTGAAATGCTCGGGTCGCTGTCATGGACGTATGATGCTTGTGTAATGTAGAGGTTTCGTAAATCCGGGATTTTCCATGAGTTCTCTGACCCACTTTGACGCCCAGGGCCAGGCCCACATGGTGGATGTGGCGACCAAAGCCAGCACCCACCGCATCGCTGTAGCGGCCGGCCGCATCGAGATGCAAGCGGCTACTCTGGCAATTATCCAGTCAGGGACTGCCAAGAAGGGCGATGTGCTGGGCATTGCCCGCATCGCAGGCATCCAGGCCGCCAAGAAGACCAGTGACCTGATTCCCCTGTGTCACCCGCTGGCGCTAACCCGCGTGACAGTCGGCTTTTCGGTTCACCCTGCTGCCACTGCTGCGCCAGCGCATGTACTCTGTACCGCCCAGGTGGAAACCGTTGGCCCAACTGGTGTCGAGATGGAGGCCTTGACTGCCGTGCAAGTAGCCCTGCTGACCATCTATGACATGTGCAAGGCCGTGGACCGCAGCATGATCATGACTGGTGTGCATCTGCTGGAAAAGCACGGCGGCAAGTCCGGCAGCTATTCAGCCTCTTGAAAAGTCATCTTCACTGCAGGGTTTGCTCATATCTATGCCGCGCAGACCAGCGCGCATAGTCTTGCGGATAAGCCGCCTTGTAGCGCGATAAATAAAAACGCGCTTCTTCGTCCCTTTCCAATACGACGGCGCTTTCGATCAGCTTTTCCACTACCCTAGACTCTGGGGAAAAATGCAATAGCTTCAAACCCAGCTCATGGAGATGCGCAGCATTTTCTATGGTCATTGACGTCAAGGTGTATTCGGCAAACCGAACTTGGTCGGCAAACAACCAAGAACCACGGATTTTCTCCAGCGTATTTTCTCTATAGGCTTCAGCTCTTTGCTCGGGGGGTAGATATATCTGGCTGATGCGGTGGTATTCCCAGGCCGCGTACATCGAAACGCCCACCAGGCACAAGCCCCCAAGAAGCGCTCCTATCTTTGCGATTCTTTGAGATTGGCTACTTCGCCCTTCCAGTGTTTTTCCTATTCTCGGCCATAGCAGCAGACCCACACACATCACCAGCGCCAACTGAAATGGTCCGTACCACAAGGGATACTCCAGCATGCTGTGCAGCAGAATCAGGATCAGGATCCCCCAAGCCAGTTGGCGATTGCTGTTCGCTTCACGCCAGGGTCGTTCGTACAGTATCAGCCCGATTGATGCACCGCACACCAACAGCGCAACTGGAACGCCCAACTCTACCGCCAGATGCAGGGGAAGATTGTGCGCGTTATCCAGCAGCTCGCAAAATCGTGGCCCTTGGTAAACATTCATGAAGTGCGCGTAATCGAGTTCGCCCCAACCCCAACCCAACCAAGGTTTCTGCCCGATCAGTTGCAACACATTGCTCCAGAGCGTCAAACGACTGGTGCACACTTCTCCTGGGCTCTGAAATCTTCCAATGATGCTGACAGTATCGGATCCACTCAGCAAAGGGAGGAAGAGGCTTGCCAGTGCATAGCCAAGTAACGCTGCTATCAGTATCCGCCTGGTGCATTGATCTTTCGGTTTCCAATACAACGCCAGTGCAGCAGTCAATAGCAATTGCACCAAACCGGTTCTAGATACGGATGCGGCGTTTGCAACAGCGAACAGAACCGCCATGACTTGCAGCAGCCATGGGCGTAAGCAGTGAGGCCTGTTCAATGCCGGTTGTCCACCCCACCAAAGCAGGGTCATCAATCCTATATTGGTCAGAGTAGCGAATTGATTGCGCTGTCTCAGGTTTCCATAGGCTTCGCCAACATCAACCGAGCTCCTGAAGGCATCAAGCGCTACACCGAAATACTGGAGCAGACCGATTACCGAGCTGACCAGTGCCGCAGCAAGCCATGCACTTGCCGGCAAGGCGTCAAGATTCCCTTCGGATGGCCTTTGAAGCCTCCAGACCGCACAACACAGCAGCAGCCCCAGGCAGCCCAAACTGAACAGTACCGACACCAGCGATGGACTCGGCCCATTCTGAGGCGGTATGAGCCAGGGCGCCACCAGAACAGGCAACATGCCCCAGCCGAGATGAAACGGTCCCGTCTTCACGGAAGCTTCAGTTTTTTCAGTTGCGGATATTTTTCTTTCGCCATCAATTCCCAAGTTACCTTGACGGCCTCGTAATGTTTGTCGCCATGCATGGCACGTATCACCTGCATCTGGCGTACGGCTTCTTCCGGATGTCCATTCAAGGCAAGAGACAGTGCATAACGATTCTGAATAGCCGTCCACGGAAAGCGACCGGCAGCGCGGCGCAGCAAGTCGATGTCACTTGTCGACATCCCGGGAGCAGGTCTGGTACGGGTGGCCTTCAGCATCGCGTCCAGCTGAGTCAGAAGCATCGACTCCGGCACCGCGTATTCACTGGGCGTTTGGCCCACGCGCAAGGCCTCGAACCGCGCCACCCGGAAATCTTCTTCAATCGCCACATACTCCACGGCACTCCAGGCCATGAGCAGGAAGAGCAGGAATGCGCTTGCACTCGCATAGGACACCCTGATTTTCAGTACAGCCCCTTGCGCGGCACCAGCTTCCAGCACCCCGATCGCCAATAACACTGGGATCAGGAAATAGACGTACGAATGAGGAAACTCCAGCATGCTATGCACCACCAGCGGGATGGTCAAAGCCATACAGTACCAACCTGCCGGCGTATGCACCCACGTCATCCGGCGCCAGAACCATCGGGCGGACACGACCACCACTACCAGCGTCAGTGGAAAGCCAATGCCGACCGCCAGATCCAACAGCACATTGTGGGCGTAAGTGAAAGGTGCACTCTCGCGGTGAAGATGCAGAACCGCGTTATGCGCTTGAGACACCTCACGCAAACCCCAGCCCAGCCAGGGATGTTGCAGCGCCGCCTCCAACAGCTGCGCCCACACCACGCTGCGCACACCGACGCCGGCATGGGCCCGACTGACACCCTCGGTGCTGGCGTAGTGCCAAGCCGAGATGAATATTGGCCAAGCCCAGACCAGAAGCAGGAGTCCGATCCAGGCATACACGACAGCACGTACTGACTGCACATCAGCAAACACCTTGCGGCGCAAGAGCCACCAGCCTGTCAGCACCACGGCACTCAAGAGGCCGGTCCTCGACTCTGTCATGGCCAGCCCCAGGATCAGCAATGGTTGCATCACCACCGCCAGCCTCGAGCTCAAGCGGTCGGTCTTGTGCAGCCAAACCACCGACGCCACACCCATCAATATCAAGGTCGCCATGTGATTCGGCTGCCCGATATTCCCGCCCGGTCTGCGGTATCCCTCCGTTCGCGAAACCCAGTCTGCCGTATTCCATACGTCGAAGGCCTGGGCCAGCATGATGCTTACGGATAAGAGTGCCCCCGCCAGCACCGTCATGGCAAGCTGCTCGAGATTCACTTCGCTCGCCCTTTCCTGTGACGTTAGCGCAGGCTCAGCGCCCCACTGATAGCCAACTGTGAGCGCCATGCAACATGCACCCATATAGAGTGCGATCATCAGTGCATCGCCGAAATACACGATCTGTCCCAGACCGAACTGAATTAGCGCATACACGCCCAGCGCCAGCGGTAGCCATATGAGCCGTGGAACTGCAAGCTGCGACTCCCCCATCACACCCCTTTTTCCCAGCAACTGCACGGCCACGAACCAGGCCAGAGCGGCCAGCGCCAGCAACTCACTGTGCCAACTCGCCCAGGGCAGGACATGCATGGGCTGCAGCCAACTGGCAAGCAGGAGCAGGAAGCCCGGTAGATATTTCATTTGTCTAGTATCCCGCCAGAAAGCAAAACGCCCCCAAGGGGGGCGTTTCAGAACTCAGATCTGATCTGAATCAGTTACCGCGGCAGGAACCCGGCAGGAACTTCGCATCGACCGTGGTGCCGTCGCCCGGGAGACCACAACGCCAAGCATAAATACTGACACCGAAGTCGGCATTGGTCAAAGGCGTGTTGGCAGCTTTCAGGGGACGCAACGTCACGACACCACCGGCGGTCGTGCCATTGCTGGTGTTCTTCACGCCTTGCGTCGTGACAGTAACCTTGCCGGTGTTGTCGGTAGCCACGCTAGCAACGTACTGCGACGTGGGAGTGGACGACTCACAGCCCCAGGCGCCGGCAGCCGGCAACTGGCTGGAAGCCGACTGGACGGTTTCGGTGATGGAGGTGCGGCAGCCCGAAGCAGCCAAAATGGCTTCAGACATCTTGGCACGGACTGTGTAGTCCTGGTAAGCCGGCAGGGCGACGGCGGCCAGAATGCCGATGATCGCAACCACGATCATCAGTTCGATCAGGGTGAAACCCTTTTGCAGTGAACGCTTCATGTAAAGCTCCTTGGTTAAAGAAATGGATACAGCGGGGCTGTATGTCTTGGATCAGCAGTTTCCGTGCCAAGCCGGAACCGTGAATTATGTTGTTGTTTTGCGGTGAAATCCAGGAAATGCGGCAGATTTCAGCTTCATTTCTGTCTCACCAGCCCTTGGGGCTGACATTTTTGTTCGACCAGGCTTGTCATTTGATGCAAACCTGCCGCACCTGCTTCAGGTCCGTCACGCCCAGCATGATCTTTTCCATGCCATCCATTTTCAGGGTCCGCATGCCGCTTTCCACCGCGGCGGCGAAGATCTCTGCCACCCGGGCGCGCTCCTGCACCAGCTTTTTGATGTTGTCGTCGGCAATCAGCAGTTCGTGCAAGCCCAGCCGGCCTTTGTAGCCGGTCTTGTTGCATTTGTCGCAACCCACCGGCTTATAGAAGCGCAGTTTGCCGTCCTCGCCGTAGTTGACCACCCACTCTTCGTAGAGTTTCTGGGCTTCTCCGCTGAAGTCGGCCTTCCAGGCCTTGGTGTTGCGCAGCTCCTGGGCGTATTCGGAGATGAAGCTGTTGACCTCTGATGTGCTCGGGTTGTAGGGCTCCTTGCAGTCGCACAGCTTCTTGGCCAGACGCTGGGCCAGGATGCCCAGCAGGGCGTCGGCAAAATTGAACGGGTCCATGCCCATGTCCAGCAGACGTGTGATGGACTCCGGCGCGGAGTTGGTGTGCAGGGTCGAGAACACCAGGTGACCTGTGAGCGAAGCCTCCACGCCCATGGACACGGTCTCCTTGTCGCGCGACTCGCCCACCATGATGATGTCCGGGTCGGCGCGCAGGAAGGCGCGCATGATCAGCGCGAAGTCGATACCGGCTTTCTTGTTGATCTGCACCTGGCGCAGACCCTTTTGCGTGATTTCCACCGGGTCCTCGGCCGTCCAGATCTTGGTGTCCGGCGTGTTGAGGAATTTCAGGATGGAGTGCAGCGTGGTGGTCTTGCCGGAACCCGTCGGGCCACAGACGTAGAACAGCCCGTAAGGCTTGCTGACCGTGGACTCCAGCCGCTCGCGGTTGTGCGGCGTCAAGCCCAGCTTCTCCAACGGTATCGGCTCGCCGGCGGCCAGAATACGCATGACCACGTCTTCCACACCACCGGCAGAGGGGATGGTCGCCACCCGCAACTCGATGTCCAGCGGGCCGTACTTCTTGAACTTGATCTTGCCGTCCTGGGGCTTGCGGCGCTCGGAGATATCGAGGTCGCACATGATCTTCAGACGCGTGACCATGGCCTGGCGGAAGTGGGCCGGCACCTCGATGTAAGGCATCAGCGTGCCGTCGATACGGAAACGGATGCCGGTCTTGAGCTTGCCCGGCATGGGCTCGATGTGGATATCGGAGGCCTTTTGCTGATAAGCCTCGATGATGACCTTGTTGACGAACTTGACCAGCTCGTTGTCAGCTGCGGCCGACTCCAGCGAATCGTCGTTATTGCCCTCGTCGTCGAGCGGGCCGCCCATGTCGGCCAGCAACTGGTCGATCGAAGTGCCATCGGCCGTCGCGCCGAAGAGTTGCTCCAGTGTCTGCTCGAACTCGGTCTGTGTCGTGACGCGGTAGGAAAACTTGTTGATGCGCGAGAACACCTGCGGCACCACACGCGCACCGCGGGTGGCCTCGGGGTCCAGGCAGATGATGACCAGGCCCTCAGGCGATTCTTCCAGGGGGATCCAGCCCTGGCCTTCGGCGAACTCGCGCTTGAGCGAGCCGTGCAGCATTTCAGAACGGATACGCCCGGCGTTAAACGGCTCGTAAGGCACGCCGAAAAACTTGGCCAGCGAGGGGCCGATCTGGGCCGGCGTGATCTGGTGTTTGCTCAGCAGCAAATACTCAACCGGCTGGCCCTCGTTGCGCGCTTCCTGCACACAGTCCTGCAACTGAACGCCACTCAACAGGCCATCGGCGACCAAGCCGTCATACTTGGTGGCCCGGATGCGCTGCGGCTCATCCACCTTCTGCAGGCGCTGACGGATGGCTGTGGCCAGCGTCTTGCACAGCTGTATGACACCCTTGACGTCCAGCTCGCTGAACGACTGGTCGCTCTTGTTATTGATGACCTGCAACACACCATACAGATTGCCCCCCTCGATGATGGGGGACACCAGCATCTGCTTGGTCCGGTAGCCGGAGCGCTTGTCGACTTCCTTGAGAAAGGCCAGCGAGGGATGAATCTGCTTGAGGGTGTCCTCGTCATAGACATCCGCCAGATTCAGCAGCTTGCGGCTGAAGGCCACATAGCCAGCAATACTCTGGGGGCTGATCGGCAGCTTGAGTTCTCGGCTGCTGGTCAGGCCGGTCTTGATCTTGGAGACGATGGAGGTTTCGTCATCGCTGATCGCATACAGGGTCAGCCGGTCGGCGTTGAACAGCTTGCAGATCTCGGGGCTGACCTCGAGCATGATCTGTTCGACGTTTTCGGTCTCATGAATGCGCAAGACCACCTGCTTGAGCTGGCGCACAAACAGCGCTTCAAAAGACTTGTCCTGCTTGTCCGATGCCGGCTGCTGAGAATCGCGGAAAGCCTGCTCCGCCGGCGTGCCTGCGCCCGGTGGTTTCATGACGGCACTCATAGATCAAACTCCTGCCCGGCCTGCAACCAGCGTATGTCATGCGCCAGCTTCCTGGCGCTGGGACGAGCACTTTCCAGCTTGCGAATTTCAGACATGATCAGCTCGGTTTCGGCAGGTTTGGTATGCGTGATATAGATCGGATAGCTCCTGCCGGCAGAGATGCAATCCAGCTCTTCAGCCAGCACGGCCGGAGACAGATGCCGGCTTGTTTCTGCCAGCTGGCTCTCACGGCTGCTGAAGGCGGTTTCGATCACCAGCATGCTGACGTCGAGCTGGTTGATCCGGCGCCAGAAGGCAGGATTACGCTCCGTATCCCCGGAAAAAACCCAGCAAGCCTGCTGCACCATCACGGCGTAGCCTACAGCCGGCACCGTGTGCACGGCCGGCAGCACCTCGATCCGTTTGCCGCCGATGTGCAGTTCCTGCCCAACCCGGATTTCCTGGAATCTGATGAAGGGCGCCTCGACTGTTGGCAGGCGCGTGAAATCCGGCCAGATCACGTCATTGAAGATGTGTGCCTTGAGGGCCGCGATGGTGCCCGCAAGGGCATAGACCTGCACCGGGCTGCTGCGCCGCGCCGCGATCGCGTCCAGCATCAGCGGCAAAGCGGCGACGTGGTCCAGGTGCGCATGCGTCAGCAGCACATGGTCGATGCCCAGCATCTCGTCCAGGGTCAGATCGCCGACACCGGTTCCGGCATCGACCAGAACATCGCCATCGACTACAAAGGACGTGGTGCGGCATTCCCTGGCAATAGCGCCTGAGCAGCCCAACACACGCACCTTCATGACCCCTCCTTTGTCTGCCTGCGACAGGCGCAGGCCTGCCGGGTTCAGCAGGCCCGCGACAGACTCAACTCTGGATAAATTGCATCTTTGTACCCGCCAGCTCGATCATGTCACCGCTTTTGAGCGCCACGGGTTCGCTGCCTATCGGCGCGCCATTGAGCATGGGGATGCCCGAGCCTTCGACATGCGCCACGACATAGCCATGCGCCCGACGCGAGATGGAGGCCACCGCCACACCCGGCTTGCCAACGGTCGTCACGGCCTTCGTCAGAGGCACCTCACGGCCCGAAGCCGTGCCCGAAAGCACACGCAAAGCTCCGCTGAGTCCTGCGCCTTCGGCCAGCGCCGCCGGTGTTTCACCCGGCTTGAACAGCATGGTCTTGTCGAAACCAGGCGCCTCGACCTCGTTGACAAACTTGATCTTGTACTTGCCGACCTCGATGGTGTCGCCATTTTGCAGGGCCTGCTTCTTCACGGCCTTGCCATTGACATACGTACCATTGGTGCTGTTGAGATCTTCCAGCATGACCTCGTTGCCCGACATCTGAAGGGCCGCATGCTCGCCACTGACCGCCAGATTGTCGATCACCACATCGTTGTATGGTCGCCTCCCGAGGGTCGTGCGCTCCTTGGTCAACTGCACTTCCTTGATGACAACACCGTCGATCGATACGATCATTTTCGGCATGCCGACTCCTATTCCTGTTGCTCGTTATAAATATACCTTTGTTATTTTCCCAGCAAACGCGCCATTAGACCGCGCTTTTCTGCCCCGACCTCGACCTGAACCAACAGGACTGTGATATTGTCCCGGCCCCCATGCGCATTGGCCGTGTCGACCAGGGCATTGGCCCGCTGCTCAGGGGGCAGAGGCTGTTGAAGTATTTTCGCAATTTCCTGGTCCCGGACCATGTCGGACAGGCCATCCGAGCACATCAGGTAGACGTCTCCTGGTTCGACGCTGTGCTCGTGCACCTCCAGCAGCACAGCATCGTCCACGCCCAGGGCGCGCGTGACCAGGTTCTTGTTCATGGACAAGGCCGCCTGCTCGGGCGTCAGCAGGCCCGCATCGATCTGCTCCTGCAGCAGGGAGTGGTCCCGGGTGATCTGCACCAGTTCACCCTGTCTCAGCCGATAGCAACGCGAATCGCCGATATGCCCGATCACCAGATCAGCGCCCCGGAACACGCCGGTCACCAGCGTGGTCCCCATGCCGGAGTAGTGCGCATTGGCGCGTGCGGCCTGGTAGACCGCCGCATTGGCGGTGCTCACGCAGATTTCGAGCGCTCGCCGGATGTCCTGCACCGTCGCCGCTGCCCCCGTCTCGGCCAGCCAGCGGTTCATTTCGGTGTTGATGATCGAAGTAGCCATGCTGCTGGCCACCTCGCCCGCGTTATAGCCCCCCATGCCGTCTGCCAGGACGGCCACCCCGGTGGCCTCGTCAAAACTTACGGCATCTTCGTTGTTTTGTCGTGTCAGCCCGGGGTCGGTCTGGGCATAAAACCTGTAAATCATCGCTTCAGTCGTCATGGCTCAATGATTTACCTGGAATAAAGGCCATGTCGAGCAGCCTTGCCGTACGAAGAGGGACAGCCGACCAGGGCACGACAAAGGCCGGCCTCGATTCCGGTTGAGGCCATCTGCTGGAAAATGAAGTTGCCAATTCGTGCCTGTTCAGATCCGCGGGGCTCACGCTGTTGAGGATCGGGAGCCCACCATGAAACCAGCGTACCGAGCGTACGCCATACAAGCCTCTGACCTTAGCAGAGCAATTCCCTGCCGGCAAGATCGTAGTGGGCCGGGTTTTGTCGTTTTTTCGCAAAACCCCGGCCCGACCCTGAAGCAGGGTGGGGCCGGCCCGGAACCCAGGCACGAGAAAAACCCGCGCCCGGCCACAAGCACCGGGGGCAGCGGGGCAGGAATCAGCTCGTTGCGGGTTTGTGCCGTTTTTGCAGCGCACGCCCCAGCAAGACAACGAAGACCGCGCCGGCCGCCGCCGCCGCATAGTGCAGCCAGGGGTTCCCCGCAGCCACGTCCTTGAGCGCCACGTCGCTGACGATGGTTTCACCACCCACCCAACCGATCAAGGCCGCCCCCAGCGTCACGATGATGGGGAAACGCTCCATGAGCTTGATCATCAAGGTGCTGCCGAAAATCACCAGGGGAATGCTGATGGCCAGACCGAGCAGCAGCAAGACGTCGTTGCCCTTGGCCGCTGCAGCGACGGCGATCACGTTGTCCAGGCTCATCACCAGATCCGCAATCAGGATGGTGCGCACCGCAGCCATCAGGCCGCCGCCCTCCTTGCCATGACCCGCCTCTTCATCGTCGTCTTCGCTGAGCAGCTGCACGCCGATGTAGAGCAGCAGGACGCCACCTACGACCTGCAGGAAAGACAGCTGCAGCAGATGCGCCGCCACCACGGTCAGGGCGATCCGCAGCACCACCGCAGCGGCGGAGCCAAACAGGATGGCCTTCTTCTGCTGATGCGGCGGCAGCGAGCGGGCCGCCAAGGCAATCACCACGGCGTTATCGCCCGAGAGAATGATGTTGATCCAGATGATCTTCATCAGACCGATCCAGAAATTGACATCCTGAAGCATTTCCATCCAAGTTCTCCTGTTATCTGTTATCTGCTTATCGTTAAACAAGAAACGCCCCAGACGACAGGTCTGGGGCGCCTCCTAGCTTCTCATGGCAAGTTTACCGGCAGGCGCCGGTATTCACCGATTCGTAGTTTTGCTTACAGCAGCGCCTTCAGCAGCTTGCCCATCTCGGACGGGTTGCGCGTGATCTTGAAACCACACTCTTCCATGACCGCCAGCTTGGCATCAGCCGTGTCGGCGCCACCGGAAATCAGCGCACCGGCGTGGCCCATGCGCTTGCCGGGGGGCGCCGTGACGCCGGCGATGAAGCCGACCACGGGTTTTTTCATGTTGGCCTTGCACCAGCGGGCGGCTTCGGCCTCGTCCGGACCTCCGATCTCGCCGATCATGATGACGGCATCCGTATCCGGATCGTCGTTGAAGGCCTTCATGACGTCGATGTGCTTGAGGCCGTTGATCGGGTCGCCGCCGATACCCACGGCGCTGGACTGACCCAGGCCGATCTCGGTGAGCTGTGCCACGGCTTCATAGGTCAGCGTGCCGGAACGCGAGACCACGCCGATGCGACCCTTGCGGTGGATGTGACCAGGCATGATGCCGATCTTGATTTCATCCGGCGTGATCAGGCCAGGACAGTTGGGGCCCAGCAGCAGGGTCTTCTTGCCGCCGGCGGCTTCCTTGGCTTTCATCTTGTTGCGCACCATGAGCATGTCACGCACCGGGATGCCTTCGGTGATGCAGATGGCCAGGTCCAGATCGGCTTCCACAGCCTCCCAGATCGCATCGGCGGCACCCGCCGGCGGCACATAGATCACGGAAACCGTGGCGCCGGTCTGCTTGGCCGCTTCCTTGACGGAGGCGTAGATCGGGATGTTGAAGATGGCCTCGCCGGCCTTCTTGGGGTTGACGCCGGCCACGAAGCAGTTCTTGCCGTTGGCGTATTCCTGGCATTTTTCCGTATGGAACTGGCCGGTCTTGCCGGTGATGCCCTGGGTGATGACTTTGGTGTCTTTGTTGATGTAGATCGACATGACGTTTCCTTGGGTAGCTTTACTTGGCCGCCTTGACGGCTGCGACCACCTTCTGGGCGGCTTCGGCCATGGTGTCGGCACTGATGATGGGCAGACCGGACTCGGCCAGCATCTTCTTGCCCAGCTCTTCGTTGGTGCCCTTCATGCGCACTACCAGCGGCACGCTCAGGTTCACGGCACGACAGGCCGTGATCACACCGGTGGCGATGGTGTCGCACTTCATGATGCCGCCGAAGATGTTGACCAGGATGGCCTTGACCTTGTCGTTCTTGAGCATGATCTTGAAGGCTTCCGTGACCTTCTCGGGGGTGGCGCCGCCGCCCACGTCCAGAAAGTTGGCCGGCTCGGCGCCGAACAGCTTGATGGTGTCCATGGTGGCCATGGCCAGACCGGCGCCGTTCACCAGACAGCCGATGTTGCCGTCCAAGGAGATATAGGCCAGGTCGAACTTGGAGGCCTCGATCTCGGCCGGATCTTCTTCGTCGAGGTCACGGAAAGCCACGATCTCGGGGTGACGGAACAGGGCGTTGGAATCGAAGTTGAACTTGGCGTCCAGGGCAATAACCTTGCCCTTGCCGTCGCGGTTCAGGGGGTTGATCTCGACCAGCGAGGCATCGGTCTCCATGTAGCACTTGTAGAGCTTCTGGCAGATATCGATGAACTGGGCTTGCGAGTCGGCGGGCAGGCCCACGCCCTTGGCCAGCTCCTGGCCTTGCGCCTGGGTCAGGCCGGTGGCCGGATCCACGAACAGCGTGATGATCTTCTCGGGCGTGGAATGCGCCACCTCTTCGATGTCCATACCGCCTTCGCTGGAGGCGATGAAGGCCACCTTCTGGGTGCCCCGGTCGGTCACCACGGACAGGTAGTATTCCTTCTGGATGTCGGCGCCGTCTTCGATGTAGAGACGGCGCACCTTCTGGCCCTCGGGGCCGGTCTGGTGGGTCTTGAGCTGCATGCCCAGAATCTCACCGGCCAGGCGCTTGACGTCGTCGATGGACTTGGCCACCTTGACCCCGCCGCCCTTGCCACGGCCCCCGGCATGGATCTGCGCCTTGACGACCCAGACGGGGCCGCCAAGCTTCTGGGCGGCCTCGACCGCCTCCTGGACTGTGAAGGCCGGAATGCCGCGGGGCACAGGCACACCAAACTGACGCAAGATTTCCTTGCCTTGGTACTCGTGGATCTTCATGAGGGCTCTCTCAGGAAATGAATTTTTGTCCTGCCATGGAACCGGCATGTCCCTTGGCCGATGCTGGATTCAGCACAGCCTTGGAATGTATCATGTTGCTATGCACCAAAACTTGCGGGACAACCATCATATTGATCGGGCCGATCAATCAGTCCCGCCTTCACCATGACCCGACACAAAGTCTTCATTGATGGCGAAGCCGGCACCACCGGCCTGCAGATCCGCGAGCGGCTGCAGACCATGCCGCAGATCGAACTGCTGAGCATCGCACCCGAACGCCGCAAGGACCCGGCCGCCAAGCGCGAACTGCTGGCCGGCGCCGACCTGGTCATCCTCTGCCTGCATGATGAAGCAGCGGTCGAAACCGTGGCCCTGGTCGATGCGCTGGAAAAGAGCTCCGGCCAGCCCGGCCCCAAGATTATCGATGCCTCGACCGCCCACCGGGTTGCCCCGGGCTGGGTCTATGGTTTCCCTGAGCTCACGCGCAGCCAGGCACAGGCCGTGGCCCAGGCGCGCCGTGTGGCCAACCCCGGTTGCTACCCCACAGGCGGCATCGCCCTGCTGCGGCCCCTGGTCGATGCCGGCCTGCTGCCGCCCGACTACCCGGTGGTGATGTCGGGTTATTCCGGCTACTCCGGTGGGGGCCGCCAGATGATCGAGGCCTATGAGGTCACAAAAACCGCACCGCCGCTGGAAGTTTATGGTCTGAGCCTGACGCACAAGCACGTGCCTGAGCTGCAGCGTTACAGCGGCCTCGAACGCCGCCCTATCTTCGTACCAGCCGTAGGCAATTTCTACGCCGGCATGATCGACCAGATCGGCCTGCAGTTCGACCTGATGAAAGGGGTCGGCCACGCCCAGCAGCTGGACGATGCGCTGCGCTCGCACTACGCCGGCAGCGAATGGGTCAGCGTGGTGCCGCCGGCGGCCGGCGGCCGGCTGGAGCCGACCGCGCTCAATGGCACGAACCAGATGGAACTCAGCGTCTATGGCAACGATGCGCTGGGCCAGGCCGTGCTGGTCGCGCGGCTGGACAATCTGGGCAAGGGTGCCAGCGGCGCCGCGGTACAGAACCTCAAGCTGATGCTGGGCTTGTAATCAGGCTTCTTCGTCGGCCGGATCGCCGCCCAGCACACGGCGCACCACCTCCCCAGCAAAGCCGCGTGCCAGCAGAAACCGCGTCTGCCGCGCCCGCTCCTGGGGCGTCTGCGGCAGGGCATCGAATTTTCTTTGCCAGACTTCGCGCGCACGTGCCAACTCGCTGTCCTTGAGGCCGGACAGGGCCAGCGCTATCAATTCGCCGTCCAGCCCCTTGTCCTGCAATTCCTGGCGTATGCGAGTCGCCCCGAGGCGGCTCGCGCGCCGGTTCAGCACCGACTCGGCCACCCGCTCCTCACTGATAAAGCCCCGGGCCTGCAGTTCGTCGAGCGCCTGCGCCAGGGCGCCGGGCTCCTCCTCGTGAGGCTGGAGCTTGCGCTCGAGCTCACGCCGCGAGTGCTCGCGTTGGCTCAGCAGGCGCAGCGCCCGCCCCTTGAGCGTGGGCTGGAACGACAACCGTGCCGCGGCCATGGCCCGCTCCCCCTTAACGGCCTTATTCGGCGGTGGCTTCCGCAGCCGCGTTGAGCAGCGGAATGCCCAGGGACTCACGCACCTTGTTTTCGATCTCCTGCGCCAGCTCGACGTTCTCGCGCAGGAACTCGCGGGCGTTGTCGCGGCCCTGACCGATCTTCTCGCCGTTGTAGGCGTACCAGGCGCCGGATTTCTCGATAATCTTGGCGTTCACGCCCATGTCGATGATCTCGCCCTCGCGGCTGATGCCCTCGCCGAAGAGGATGTCGAACTCGGCCGTCTTGAAGGGCGGCGCCACCTTGTTCTTGACGATCTTGACCTTGGTTTCATTGCCGATGGCCTCCTCACCCTTCTTGATGGTGCCGGTGCGGCGGATGTCGATGCGCACCGAGGCGTAGAACTTGAGCGCGTTGCCACCCGTGGTGGTCTCGGGGCTGCCGAACATCACGCCGATCTTCATGCGGATCTGGTTGATGAAGATCACCATGCAGTTGGTCTTCTTGATGGTGGCGGTCAGCTTGCGCAGGGCCTGGCTCATTAGGCGGGCCTGCAGACCAGGCAGACTGTCACCCATCTCGCCCTCGATTTCGGCCTTGGGCGTGAGCGCGGCCACCGAGTCGATCACGATCAGGTCCACGGCGCCGGAGCGCACCAGGCTGTCGACGATCTCAAGCGCCTGCTCGCCGGTATCAGGCTGGGAGATCAGCAGATCGGGCAGGTTCACGCCCAGCTTCTGCGCGTACTGCACGTCCAGCGCATGCTCGGCGTCCACGAAGGCGCAGGTGCCGCCGATCTTCTGCATCTCGGCGATGACCTGCAGCGTCAGCGTGGTCTTGCCGGACGACTCAGGGCCATAGATCTCGACCACCCGGCCACGCGGCAGACCGCCCACGCCCAGGGCGATGTCCAGGCCCAGCGAGCCCGTGGAGACGACCTGGATATCCTCGATGGCCTCGCCCTCGCCCAGACGCATGATGGTGCCCTTGCCGAACTGCTTCTCGATCTGGGCCAGTGCGGCCTGCAGGGCCTTGGCTTTTTCACTGTTGGCGACGCTGATGGATTTGCCGGATACGTCCATGACTGCTCCTTGATGGGGGTTGATTCCTTATCCAGTGTTTTTAATTACAGGCTGGATGCTTGATCAGTAATTTATCTGCCTTGTAGTTTCAAGTAAAGCCTTTAATTAGTCATTTTGGTTTACTATTTCAGAATGACAGCCATGACGCTTTCCGCACCGATCGAGGACGGCTGGCGCCAGACCCATCTGGGACGGCTGCTGGGCCATGCCATGCGCCGTTTTGACGAGCGCGTGCTGCATCTGATGGCACACGATGCCGAGGTCCCCCTGGCCCTGTCCAATCTGGCCGCGCGCGGAAAGATCAGCGCGGCCCACATCCACATCACACGCCACCTGGCGCTGGAAGGTGCGCGCCTGAATGAACTGGCCGAGCAGGCCGGCATGAGCAAACAGGCCATGGGCAAACTGGTCGACCAGTGCGAAGCCTGGGGCCTGGTCAGGCGCGAGGCCGATGCCCGCGATGGCCGGGCCAAACGGGTGTGCTTCACGCCGGCCGGTCTGGCCTGGCTGCATGCCTTCCAGCGCGCCGTCATGCAAGCGGAAGCGGAACTGAAACAGGCCGTCAGCCCCGAGGTGGCGGCTGTCATCGCGCTGGGCCTGGAGGCCTACGCCAGCGCCTAGAATTGCCCTGACACACCACGCCGAGCCGGCGCCCACAGCCGGCAAGCTCCAGGAGACATGCATGCGGATACTGATCGCCGAGGATGACCAGGTGCTGGCCGACGGCCTGCTGCGCACCCTGCGCAGTTCCGGCGCAGCCGTGAACCACGTGGCCAGCGGCACCGAGGCCGATGCAGCCCTCATGACCAACAGCGAGTTCGATCTGCTGATCCTGGACCTGGGTCTGCCCAAGATGCACGGTCTGGAGGTGCTCAAGAAGCTGCGCGCGCGCGGCTCCAGCCTGCCGGTGCTCATCCTCACGGCCGCCGACAGCGTGGACGAGCGCGTCAAGGGCCTGGACTACGGCGCCGACGACTACATGGCCAAGCCCTTCTCACTGCAGGAGCTCGAAGCCCGTGTGCGCGCCCTGGTGCGCCGCGGCATGGGCGGCGCCAGCAGCCACATCAAGCACGGCCCGCTGGTCTACGACCAGGCCGGCCGCGTGGCCACCATCGACGGCAAGATGGTCGAACTCTCGGCGCGCGAACTCGGCCTGCTGGAGGTGCTCCTGCAGCGCAGCGGTCGCCTGGTCAGCAAGGACCAACTGGTCGAACGCCTGTGCGAATGGGGCGAGGAGGTGAGCAACAACGCCATCGAGGTCTACATCCACCGCCTGCGCAAGAAGATCGAGAAGGGTCCGATCCGCATCGCCACCGTGCGCGGCCTGGGCTACTGTCTGGAAAAAATCCCCGGTTGAGCGTACTGCGCTGTGCGTTGAGCGGAAGCCCCATCCACGCCATGCACCGCGCTCAACGCACAACGCCCGACGCTGAGCCTCTTTCATGAAACTCTTCCAGCGCGAGCAACGCTCCCTTTTTGGCGAGATCCTCGACTGGATGCTCACGCCGCTGCTGCTGCTGTGGCCGATCAGCCTGGTGCTGACCTGGTTGGTGGCTCAGGGCATCGCCGGCAAACCTTTCGACCGCACGCTCGAATACAACGTCAACGCCCTGGCCCAGCTGGTCTCAGTCAACCAGCAGCACGTGCAATTCAACCTGCCCCTGCCCGCACGCGACCTGCTGCGTGCCGATGACATCGACACGGTCTACTACCAGGTCCTGGGCGTGCGCGGCGAGTACCTTGGCGGCGAGCGCGACTTCCCTCTGCCGCCCGAGGATGTGCCGGTGTCCGGCGGCGAGGTGCGCCTGAGGGACGACACCTTTCACGGCCAGGACATCCGGGTCGCTTACATGTGGGTTCCGCTGGATGCTTTGGCCACGAAAACCGTGCTGGTCCAGGTCGCTGAAACCCTGGACAAGCGCTCGGTGCTGGCGGCCGAGATCATCAAGGGCGTGATGCTGCCGCAGTTCGTGACCCTGCCGCTGGCCGTGCTGCTGGTCTGGCTGGCCCTGGTGCAGGCCATCAAGCCGCTCAACCGCCTGGAAGAACGCATACGGGCCCGCCGCCCCGACGACCTCAGCCCCCTGGATGCACAGGCGGTGCCACTGGAAGTGGCGCCTCTGGTGTCCTCGGTCAACGATCTGCTGCTGCGGCTGAAGGATTCGATCGGCGCGCAAAAACGCTTTCTGGCCGACGCCGCGCACCAGCTCAAGACCCCGCTGGCCGGCCTGCGCATGCAGGCCGACCTGGCCCAGCGCGAAGGCACCAGCACCGAAGAGCTCAAGCTCTCGCTGCGGCAGATCGGTCGCGCCAGCATCCGCGCCACCCATACCGTCAACCAGTTGCTGGCGCTGGCACGCGCCGAAGCCGGCACCACGGCCATGAGCCGCCAGCCCTGCGACCTGGCCCGGCTCACCATGGAAGTCGTGCAGGACAGCGTGCCGCGCGCCATGGACAAGCACATTGACCTGGGCTACGAAGGCGCCCAGCCGGGCATGCCCGGCGTCATGCTCGAGGGCAACCCCACCCTGCTCAAGGAACTGGTGCGCAACCTGCTGGACAACGCCATCAGCTACACGCCGTCCAGCATCGACAGACCCGGTGTCATCACGGCGCGCGTGCTGGCCGACCCTTTTGGCAAGATCGTGGTGCTGCAGGTGGAAGATTCGGGGCCGGGCATCGCGCTGGCCGAGCGCGAACTGGTCTTCCAGCCCTTCTACCGGGCCCTGGGCAATGATGTAGATGGCTCGGGCCTGGGCCTGCCGATCGCACAGGAGATTGCACAACAGCATCACGCCCGCATCGGCGTGGAGGACACACGACCCGGCCAGACACCGCCGGGCGCGCTTTTCACGGTGCGCTTCGATCTGACCTCGGAGTGAGCGGGCCCGGCGCCCTTATTTGCAGCTGCGCAGCGTCTTGTCGCCCAGCGCGGACCTGAGCTCTTCCAGCCTGGGGCGCAAAGCTTCGTCGACGGTCGGAATGCGCAGCTGACTCTGCCGGGTTTCAAGCCGCTCCTGCACCACGCGAGCGGTGCGCACGCCCCGCTTTTGCAAGGCCGCCAGCTCGGCTTGCGCCTGGGCCTGGGTCTCGAAACGGCCCAGCGAGAGGCCCAGCTGCAATTCCGCGTTGTCCAGGGACTGCAGCTTGAGCTTCATCTTCTCCAGCTCCGCGCGCTTTTTATTCTGCGCGGCGACGTTGGGGAACTTGCCCATGTACACGATCCAGCGCGCCGGCTCGATCAGCAGCTCAAGCGACCAGGCGCTGGCTGGCAAGGTGGCTTCCAGCGCCTTGCGCACAGTCTCGGTCTGGATCTCGTCGAACAGGCCGGCCTGCAGACATTCAGGCGGCCTGGGGGGCGTCAGCGCGACCTGCTCGGCCCGGCGTCCCTCATCGGCCGGCAGGATGCGGATAGCCTCGGGGCGGATCTGTTGTGTCAGGCGCTGCGGTTCGCTCTGGTCGGCCGGCGCCCAGCCGTAGGCGCGCAACATGCCCTGCGACCAGGCGAAATAGCCAGCATTGAGCAGGACCAGCAGCAGAACGAGGAGGCGCAGCATGGAACGGTCTTCACTTCGAGGGGCGGACGCTGACTTCGGCGCTGGAGATTTTCTTCAGCCCGCCGGAAGTATGCATCAGCAGAGCACCGCTGCCGTCCACGCCCCGGGCCTGGCCCGTCGTGCCATCGCTCAGGTCCACCTCGCGCCCGGCCAGGGCATCGCGCGCAGCATAGGCGGACAGGAAAGGCGCCCAGCCCTGGGCCTCGAAGCGCCGCACATCCCTGGCCAAGGGTGCGGCGACGCGCTCCAACGCCAGCGGAGCGGTGATGCCCGGCTCAAGCTCCTGCAGCCAGGCCGGCGGCGTGGCCAGGCCGGCGCCATCGCGTGGCGTGATGTTGATGCCCACACCGATCACCGCGTAGCGCGTATCGTTGATCTGCGTGGTCTCGATCAGGATGCCGGCCAGCTTGCGATCGGCCAGCCAGACGTCATTGGGCCACTTGAGTTGCAGCTCCGGGTGCAGACTCTGCACCACGCTCAGGCCCACGGCGAGCGACAGGCCCGACCAGTCGGCCATCTTCAGGGGCAGGCCCAGCGAGAACATCAGCACCTCCCCGGGCAACGCACCGCTGTTCCACTGCCGCCCCAGGCGACCGCGACCCGCGGTCTGTTCCTCGGTCACCAGCAGCACCGGCTCCAGCCGGCCGGCACGCGCGCGGCGCATCAGCTCGGTGTTGGTCGAATCGACCTGCGGCAGCACCTCGACCGTGAAGCCGGGCAGGGCCGGCGCCACCGCCTCCCAGATCGCTTCCGCGGGCCACCGCAGCATGGCTCAGCGCTTGCCGCGTTTCGGAGCCAGCAGGGTGCCGCGGCAGTTCTTGCTGCCGCACCAGCAGGGGTACTCGGCCTTGAGCTTGGGGGTATAGGGCTCGTCGATGATCAGGCCGTAGTCGTAGTTGAGCTCCTCGCCGGCCTTGATCTTGCGCAGGGACTTGATGAAGACGCGACCCTCTTCCTCGTCAGCCTCGCAGTTCGGGGCGCAGGCGTGGTTGATCCAGCGCGAGGAGTTGCCACCGACCTTGGCGTCGATGACGTGGTCTTCGTCGACGTGGAAATAGAAGGTGTGGTTGGGATCCTTGGGGTCGTGGGGATGGCGGCGCAGCGCCTCTTTCCAATTGATGATCTCGCCCACGTACTCGATGATGATTTCGCCCTTGGGAATGTCCTGGACTGCAAACACCCCCTTGCCATGTACGCCGGAGCGTCGGGTTTGGATACGGCGACCGGACTCGGAAACGGAATTCTTGGACACTGCTGAAAAATTTGGTAAGGTGAACTCGTATGGGCGCGCGCGGGCGCGCCCGTGTATGCGTGCGCGTACGCGCACGCGAGAAACTGGATTGTAGTCAGATGAAAAACGTAGTTTTGACCAAAAGCACAGCTTTCGCCAAAAACGCAGTTACCGGTAAAACCCTGGTCATTGCCGAAAAGCCCTCGGTCGCCCAGGACATCGTGCGGGCGCTCACGGCCACCGCCGGCAAGTTCGAGAAACACGACGAATTTTTCGAGAGCGAGGGCTACGTCGTCACGAGTGCCGTCGGCCACCTGGTCGAGATCCAGGCGCCCGAGCAGTACGACGTGAAGCGCGGCAAGTGGAGCTTTGCCCACCTGCCGGTGATTCCGCCGCACTTCGATCTGAAGCCCGTCGACAAGACCAAGACCCGCCTGAACGCCGTGGTCAAGCTGGCCAAGCGCAAGGACGTGGGACAGCTCATCAACGCCTGCGACGCGGGCCGCGAGGGCGAGCTGATCTTCCGCCTGATCGAGCAATATGCGGGCGGCGCCAAACCTTTGGGCAAGCCGGTCTCGCGCCTCTGGCTGCAAAGCATGACGCCCCAGGCCATCCGTGATGGTTTCGACAAGCTGCGCAGCGACAAGCAGATGCTGCCCCTGGCCGATGCCGCGCGCAGCCGCTCCGAGGCCGACTGGCTGGTGGGCATCAACGGCACGCGTGCCATGACGGCCTTCAATTCACGCGACGGCGGCTTCTTCCTGACCACCGTGGGCCGCGTGCAGACGCCGACCCTGGCCGTGGTGGTGGAACGCGAGGAGCAGATCCGCAAGTTCATCAGCCGCAACTACTGGGAGGTGCACGCGAGCTTCGGCGCGAAGGCCGGTGACTACCCCGGCAAGTGGTTCGACCCCAAGTGGAAAAAGACCGAGGACGATGCCGAGAAGCGCGCCGACCGTGTCTGGAGCGAGAAGGAGGCCACCGCCATTGCCGACGCCGTGCGCGGCCAGACCGCCACCGTCACGGAAGAGAGCAAGCCCAGCACCCAGGCCTCGCCCATGCTGTTCGACCTGACCAGCCTGCAGCGCGAAGCCAACGGCAAGTTCGGCTTCTCGGCCAAGACCACCCTGTCCATTGCGCAAAGCCTGTACGAACGCCACAAGGCATTGACCTACCCGCGTACCGATTCCCGCCACCTGCCCGAGGACTACCTGGCCGTGGCCAAGGACACCTTCGGCATGCTGGCCGACTCCGGCCTCAAGCACCTGGCGCCGCACGCGGCCACCGCCATCAAGGGGGGCTACGTCAAGCCCAACAAGCGCATCTTCGACAACGCCAAGGTCAGCGACCACTTTGCCATCATTCCCACGCTGCAGGCGCCCAGTGGCCTGAGCGAGGCCGAGCAGAAGCTCTACGACCTGGTGGCACGCCGTTTCATGGCGGTGTTCTTCCCCAGCGCGGAGTACCAGGTCACCACCCGCATCACAGTCGCCGCCGGCCACAACTTCAAGAGCGAAGGCAAGGTGCTGGTCAAGCCGGGCTGGCTGGCCATCTACGGCAAGGAGGCCGAGGACGAAATGGCCCCCGGCGAAGGCAGCAGCAAGGTGCTGGTGCCGGTGCAGGCCGGCGAGAAGGTCAAGACCAACGCCGTCGACCCCAAAGGGCTGAAGACGCGTCCCCCGGCCCGTTATTCGGAAGCCACGCTGCTGTCCGCCATGGAAGGCGCCGGCAAGCTGATCGAGGACGACGAGCTGCGCGAGGCCATGCACGAGAAGGGCCTGGGCACGCCGGCCACGCGCGCGGCCATCATCGAAGGCCTGCTGAACGAAAAATACATGCTGCGCGAGGGACGCGAACTGATTCCCACGGCCAAGGCCTTCCAGCTCATGACCCTGCTGCGCGGCCTGGGCGTGGAAGAGCTCTCCAAGCCCGAACTGACCGGCGAGTGGGAATACAAGCTCTCCGAGATGGAGCATGGCCGGCTCTCACGCGCCGAGTTCATGCGCGAGATCGCGGCCATGACCGAGCACATCGTCAAGAAGGCCAAGGAATACGACCGCGACACCATCCCGGGCGACTACGCCACCCTGACCACGCCCTGCCCCAACTGCGGTGGTGTGGTCAGGGAAAACTACCGGCGTTACGCCTGCGTCGGCAAGAGCGGGGCCGCGGAAGGCTGCGGCTTCTCCTTCGGCAAGACCCCGGCCGGCCGCACCTTCGAAGTGGCGGAAGTAGAGGCTTTCCTGCGCGACAAGCGCATCGGCCCGCTGGATGGCTTCCGCTCCAAGGCCGGCTGGCCTTTCACAGCCGAGATGGTCATCAAGTTCGACGACGAGACGAAAAACTACAAGCTCGAATTCGACTTCGGCAATGACAACGCCGAGGAAACCGGCGAGCTGGTGGACTTCTCAGCCAAGGAATCCCTGGGCGCCTGCCCCAAATGCGGCGGCGCCGTCTACGAGCACGGCAAGAACTACGTCTGCGAAAAGACCGTGCCCACGCTCGCCCAACCCACGCCGAGCTGCGACTTCAAGAGCGGCCAGATCATCCTGCAGCAGCCCATCGAACGCGAGCAGATGGTCAAGCTGCTGAGCACCGGCAAGACCGACCTGCTGGACAAATTCGTCTCCATGCGCACACGCCGCCCCTTCAAGGCTTTCCTGGCCTGGAGCGCGGAGGAGAACAAGGTCGCCTTCGAGTTCGCACCGTCCAAGTTCCCGCCGCGCAAGACCGCCGCCAGCGCAACGGCCAAGACGACAGGCCCGGCCGCCAAGAAGGCGGCGGCCAAGAAAGTAACTGCCAAAAAGGCGCCAGCCAAAAAAGCCGCCGCAAAAACCACGGCCGCCAAAGCGCCGCGCAAGACCGCCGCCGGCCTGACCCCCAGCGCCGAACTGGCCGCGGTGATCGGCAGCGCACCGGTGGCACGCACGGCGGTGGTCAAGAAGCTGTGGGACTACATCAAGGCCCAGGGCCTGCAGGACCCCAAGGACAAGCGCAGCATCAAGGCAGACGCCAAGCTCAAGCCGGTCTTCGGCAAGGACAAGGTGACGATGTTCGAGATTGCGGGCCTCATCGGCAAGCACTTGAGCTGAAAACACGCCACACGTTCTCGACATGAGCAACGCTGACTGGAGCCGCATCGAGGTTGAGGCCATCGTTGATGACTATCTCTCGATGCTGGCGTCAGAGCTTGCCGGTACGCCATACAACAAGACGGCTCATCGGCAGGCACTCCAGTCTTTGTTGAAAAACCGCTCGGATGCGTCCATCGAATTCAAACACGCCAATATCAGTGCCGCACTCCTGGACGCGGGCTTTCGCCCTATCAATGGCTACAAACCTCGGTTCAACTACCAATCGCTGCTGGTTGAAGTTCTGGCTGAACAGCTAGACAAACGACCCGACTTGTTCACGCTGGCTGCCGCTGACGCGGACCGTCCCATCGTTGTCCCGGAAGTCGAGGATATCCTTGCCGTACTGACTGAGCGCCCGCAATCCCGAACCGAAGCGCACAGGGTAGCGGAGCCTTCCGTACCGATCATCCGCCTGCCCACCAACTACATCGAACGCGAAGCCCGGAACCGCTCTCTGGGCAATGCTGGCGAGCTGTTCGCAATGAACTTTGAACGCGCCCGCCTGGTACATGCAGGCAGGGAAGCATTGGCCGCAAAGATCGAACACACGGCCAAGGTTCGCGGTGACCATGCAGGCTACGACATTCTTTCGTTCGAAGCTTCGGGTGCCGAACGCTTGATTGAAGTGAAGACGACGAAATATGGCGTGGACACACCTTTCTTCGTGACGCGCAATGAAAAGGCAACTTCGGAACGTCACGCCTCGCAGTACCAGCTTTATCGACTGTTCGCATTTCGGGAATCTCCACGGCTTTACACCCTGCCTGGAGCTATCGACATGACCTGCAACTTATCCGCGGCGACCTTTCTCGCCAGCCCCAAATAAGAACACGCCCGAAGGCGTGTTCTTATTTGGGGCAAGAGCAGGAACGATATCTGTCACGCAGCTACCCGTGGGGTCTATTCAACGCACGAAGCGGCCGTCCCGCCCGATGATGGTCAGGTCGGTGTACTTCGAGCCCGAGTGGTCGCGCGGCGAGTAATTGATTTCGAAGCCGCCGAGATTGACATCCTTCATGGACTCCAGCCCCGTGATGAGGGCTTCCCGCGTAAGGTTCTTGCCGGCCCGGCGCACACCTTCCACAAAAACCTTGCCGATCAGGAAGCCTTCCATGCTGGAGAAGTCGAACTCGTTCTGGCCCGCCTCCTTCATGCGCTGCTGATACTCGCGCACCACGGGGGATGAGGGTATGTAGGGAAAGGGCACCACCTGCGAGATCACCACACCCATGCCAGCCGGCCCGAGATCGTCGGCCAGGGCCTTGGAGCCCACGAAACTTACGTTGAAGAACTGGCCGCCGTAACCCCTGGTGCGCGCCTGCTTGATGAACTCAGCGCACGCCTTGTAGGCGCCGATCTGCACCACGGCTTCGGGCTGCGCCGGCAGGATGGCGTTCAGTGCGGCCGCCACATCCACCGTATTGCGCTCCACCGTGGCCGTGGCGGCCGGCTGGAGCTGCCGTTTGCTCAGCGCACGCATCATGCCCTCCAGGCCGGCCTTGCCGTAGGCATCGTTCTGGTAAAAAACGGCGATCTTCTTCACGCCCAGCGTGGTCAGGTGCTGCACGATGCGCTCGGTCTCGTCAAAATAACTGGACCGCACATGGAAAACATAACGGTTGAAGGGCTCGCGCAATCCCTGGGCGCCGGTGAACATGCCCACGATGGGCACCTTGGCGGCCGTGAAAACCGGCAGCGCCGCCAGTCCGGTGGGTGTGCCCACCGAGCCGACCAGGGCAAAGACTTGGTCCTGCTCAATGAGGCCCTTGACTGCCACCACGGCCTTGTCGGGTTCGTAGCCATCGTCGCGCGTGAGCAGGCGCAGGGTCCGCCCGTTGACGCCACCCTGCTCGTTCACCGCCTTGAAATAGGCCTGGATGCCGACCTTCAGGCGCTGCCCCAGCTGGGCGGCCGGACCGCTCATGGCGGCGAACTGCCCAACCATGATTTCCTTGTCGCTGACCCCTGTTGTTTCCGCCCTGCCGGCCAGCCCCGCCAGCATCAGACCCGACATCGCCAGAACCTGCACAAACCTCATCGGTCACCCTCCAGTTGCACGGTCCACCCGCGCGAACCTATGATTTGCAGATCATAGATGGCCGACACCGGGCGTCAACCCCTCACGGTATGCAGGGGCGCCGTGCCGGTCCGGGCTGCTGTACCGGACACGGAACCGGTTTACTTGGCCACCACGCGCGCCATCTCCAGGCACTTGTTGGAGTAGCCCCACTCGTTGTCGTACCAGGCCACGACCTTGATGAAGGTCTTGTCCAGGGCGATGCCGGCCTCGGCGTCGAACACCGAGGTGCAGACTTCGCCGCGAAAGTCGGTGGCCACCACCTTGTCCTCGGTGTAGCCCAGCACGCCCTTGAGCGCGCCCTGGCTCTGGGCCTTCATCTCGGCGCAGATCTCCTTGTAGTCGGCTTCCTTGTTCAGCTCCACGGTCAGGT
>NZ_BAAGWN010000039.1:0-43384 GCF_054780335.1 Curvibacter fontanus | reverse complement strand
GGGGACAAGGGCCACAAGGGCCACAAGGGCTGTGACCGCGACGGCGACAAACACGACCGTGATTGCGATAAGCCACGCTCCGGCCACCACAACCCGTTCAAGCCGAACGACAAGGACCACAAGTCGGACGACCGAGGCGGCAGAAACTGAACCTGCAGCTCAAGGCCAGGCCCCCCCAGGGCCTGGCCTTGTGGGGGCGGGCGTAGGCCGGTCCGCCGGAGCGCGAGGATCAGGCGCAGAGCGCCTTGATGTCGGCCGGGATCGCGATGGCGCGTATGCCTTTGCCGTCCTGGCGGTGCGCGGCAAAGATGCGCACCTCGTCGCATTCCATGATCAGGTCGGCGGAGCCGTCGGCGTTCTCGCGCTTGATCTGGTAACGCTGCACAAAACTCTTCTCGCGCCATTCGGCCACCTGCGCATGGATCTGCAGGGTGTCGCCATAACTCGCGGTCTTGACGAAGCGCGCGTGGGTGTCCACCAGCGGCGTGCCGATCAGGCCGCTGGTTTTTTCGGTCTCGTGCCAGGGGGGCACGCCGCACTGCAGGAAGAAGTGGCGCGAGGCCGCGTCGATCCAGCGGAAGAAATTGGGAAACCAGACGATGCGCGCGGGGTCGCAGTCGCCGAACTCGACGCGCTGGGTGTAGACGATGGTGCGGGGGGAGGGGGTGTCGGTCATGGCGGGGAATGAAAAAAGCCCCTCCGCGCAGGGAGGGGCCGGTCGCAGGGGTTCAGTCGCCCGTGATCTTGCGCTCGCGGATCAGGGCGCCGAAGCGTTTGGAATCCTCGGCGGCCTTGGCGGCAAACTGCTGCGGGCTCATGGGGGCGGCCTCGCCGCCCAGGCCGGCGATGCGTTCTCGGGTGGCCGGCGTGTTGAGGATCTTGTTGATCTCGGTGTTCAGGCGCGAGACTATTGGCCCGGGCGTGCCGGCCGGGGCGTAGAAACCGAAGTAGGTGTCGGCGTCAAAGCCCTTGAGGCCGGCTTCCTCCACGGTGGGGGTGTCGGGGAACATGGGGGAACGCTTGGGGCTGCCCACGGCCAGCAGCTTGAGGCGGCCGGCGCGCACGTGCGAGAGGCCGATGCCCGGGTCGAAGGCGAAGTCGATCTGGCCGGCCAGCAGGTCGTTGAGGGCCGGCGCCGCGCCGCGGTAGGGCACGTGCACGGCGAAGGTGCCGGTCATGCTCTTGAACATCTCACCGGCCAGATGCGGCGAACTGCCGTTGCCCGGCGAGCCGTAGGACAGCTTGCCCGGATTGGCCTTGAGGTAGCTGACGAACTCCTTGGCGCTGTTCACCGGCAGCTTGGCCTTGGCCACCAGGAAAACGGCCACGCGCGCGACCGAGGCCACCGGCACGATGTCCTTGTTCGGGTCGAAGGGCATCTTGGGGTAGATGTGCGGGTTCACCGAGACGGTGCCGCCCGAGCTCATGAGCAGGGTGTAGCCGTCGGCCGGCGACTTGGCAACCGCGTCGGCGCCGATATTGCCGCCCGAGCCCGCGCGGTTCTCCACCACCACGGGCTGGCCCAGGACGTCCTGCAGCGGAGCGGCCACCATGCGGGCCAGCACGTCGGCCACGCCGCCGGGCGGGAAACTCACGATCAGCTTGACCGGCTTGGTCGGGTAGCTCTGGGCCTGCGCCAGCGGCAGGAGGCCGCAGGCGGCGACCATGGCAGCGAGCAGGATGCGTCGCAGCACTTGGGTGGGAGCATGGATGGGCATGGGAGGTCTCCTTCTTTGTGTCAACTGGTCTTCTTCAATGGCGGCCTGCGCACCCAGCGTATCGGCTGCGCCTTGAGAGGGCGGGCCGGTGCACCGTGTTTTACCAAAGTCTGGTCCAGGGTTTTCCCGGCGTCGTCGGCCAGCGCGGCCTGGCGTGCCGCAGCGATCGCGGCGGCGCGTGCCTCGTCACTGTCGAAGCTTGCGCCCGTGGCCAGGTGCTGCACCACGTGCAGCAGGTTGTCCTTGCCGCGTTCGTTGGTGCTGCCGTAGCCCTTGATCAGGCGGCCGCATTGCGCCACTTCATGGCCGCTGGCCCAGTGGCGCCGCGTGCTGCCCACCACGGCGGCCAGCCACTGCTCGATCAGTGCCTGTTCGGTGACAAAACGGCTGCCCAGGGGGCGCAGCGTACGCATCATGGCCAGGCCGCGCAGGGCCAGCATGCCGAAGACCGAGTGGGTGCCGATCTTGAGCGGCAGCGCCCAGGGGGTCTTGCCGGCCAGCACGCGCTTGCGGTCCCAGGCCAGCACACGCTGCGCCAGGCCCGAGGGCAGCAGGGCGGCGAACTCGGGCGCGCCGGGCTTGAAGTGGTCGTAGAGCTTGAGCAGGTCGGCCTCGCCGGCCTTGACCTCGCCCTGCACGCGCGACCAGCGGCTGGCGCGGCTCTTGAGGTCGGCGACACGGATGATGTCGTCGAAGGCCATCCACAGCGCGAGCCAGCGCGCCATCTCGCGCGTGACGGCCCAGCCGCGTGTACCCTGCGGGTCGCTGGCGCGTTCGGCAGCCAGCACCTGCCGCAGGCGCTCGACATAGCGTTGCGCGTAGGCGGTGTTCTGGTACTCGACCAGGCGCGCATGGCCCAGGGCGATGATCTCGTGCAGCACACCTGGGAAGAGCGCGGCCACGGCAGCGGGCAGGGCGGGTTGTTTCCGCTCGGGCCGAGCTTGGCCTGTCCCGGGCGTGTCGAAGGGTCGGAGCCCCAGGCTTGGCCGGCGCTGCGTTTCGACAGGCTCAACGCGAACGGAAGCGCTCGAAGCCGTGCCCGCGTCGAGAACATCCTCTATGAACCGGGCCTGGGTGCGCTGCGCCTGCACGGCGTCGAAGCCCAGGGCGAAGCCGCGCAGGCTGGCCTGGGCGCCGCCGCCGCTGTCCTTGAGGATGACTTCGTAGTCGGCGCGGCCCATGGGCAGCAGGCCGCTGGCGGCGATGCAGCCCAGCATCACGGCGCTGACCACGGTGCCGGCCTGGCGCGTGAGTTCGGCCATGTCCAGCACGTGGTGGGCGCGGCTGTGGGTGGCGATGAGGTTCAGCAGCCCCTGCGCCTCGCGCCGGCCGTCGCCCATCTGCATCTTTTCCATCGTGGTGAGCGCGCGCGCCGTGGAGCTCAGCACCAGGGTGCGGTCGCTGCTGGCGTGGCCCAGGCTGATCTGGCGCACGGTCTCCAGCAGCTCGCTGGAGACCAGGGCATCAAGCCGCCCGGGCATGGGGTAGAGGCCCAGCACCGGGCGTTTGCCGCCGAGTTCTGCCACCGGGACGGGAAAGACTTCGAGGTAGTAGGTGGTGGCGCCGGTGCGCTGGGCCACGCCGGGGATGGAGGTGGCTTGTACGGGGTAGCCGGCATGGCGCGCGGTTTCGACCAGCCATTCGGTGAGCACGCCGCCGCCTTCGCCGCCCAGGGCGCAGAGGAGGAGGGAAATGGGATGTTTCTGAGACATGTTTTTATGACATGGGGTTTTGCCGCCGGGCCGTCCCAAGGCAAAACGCGGCCCCCTCGGGGGGCAGCGCAGCACACGGAGTGGCAGGCGTGGGGGCCATGTTCATGCGGGTTGCAGCATCTTGACGAAGGACTGGCGCACACCTGCCAGCAGGCGTTCGTGCCAGCTCGGGTTCTGCACGACTTCGGCGCGGTAGAAGGAAGGGCAGAGCGTGGCCGCGTGCGCGTTGGCGCCGCACAGGCCGCAGCCCACACAGCCGTCGATCACGGTGGCCACCGGGTCCACCTTGAGCGGGTCGGGGTTGTCCTTGAGCGTGAGCGTGGGGCAGCCCGAGAGGCGGATGCAGGCGTGGTCGCCGTTGCAGACGTCCTCGTCCACGCCGTACTTCACGCGCTCCACGCGCTGGCCCTTTTTCAGCAGGCTGGCCAGCCAGGGCTTGATGCGACGCTGGCGTTCCAGCTGGCATTCGCCCTCGGCAATGATGACCTTGAGGCCGTTGAAGTCGGAGGTGAAGGCGTCGATCAGCGTGCGGCGCACGTTCTCTACCTCGTAGGTGGTGACAGTGCGCAGCCACTGCACGCCCAGGCCCTTGAGCGTGGTCTCGATGGTCTGGTTGGTGTGCACCACGCTGTCGCGCTTGTCGACGGCGCCGTTCTTGGCCTGAGCAGCAAGGTCCCCACGCTTGTCACTTCGTGTACTGCGCTGCCCCCCAAGGGGGCCGTCACTTCTTGGGAGCGGCCCGGCGGAGTGACCCGGCGAGGAAATGATGTCCTGTGTGCCGGTGGCCGAGGTGTAGCCGTTCTTGAAGATCAGCAGCACGGCATCGTCACCGTTGAACAGCGCGCTCTGCACGCCGGTCAGCAGGCCGTTGTGCCAGAAGCCGCCGTCGCCCATGACCGAGAGCACGCGCCGGTTCATCATGGGCGAGACGCCCGCGCGGCTGGCCAGCGACATGCCGTAACCCAGGATGGAGTGGCCGAAGGAGAAGGGCTCGAAGGTGGCCAGGGCGTGGCAGCCGATGTCGCCCGCGATGTGCACCTGGCCCACCTGTTCCTGCGCCAGCTTGAGGGCGGAGAACACCGGCCGCTCCGGGCAGCCTGTGCACATGCCCGGCGGGCGGGCCGGCAGGGGCTGGCCGCCATGCTGGCTGATCTCGGCGGCGATGGCGCTGCGGCGGTCGCGGTTGCCCTGCAGCCACTGGGTCACGGAGCTCGGCAACAGCTCGGAGCGGTAGCGGCGCAGGAATTTCTCCAGGCCGCCGGCCATGACCTCGGCCGAGTACTCGCCGGCCAGGGCCAGCATGTCCTTGCCGTGCAGAGGCGTCTGGATGTCGGCGCGGCGCAGCAGGGTGGCGAGTTCCTGTTCGATGTACTCGGGCTGGCCCTCTTCCACCATCAGCACGGCCCGTTTGCCGATGCAGAACTCGCTCAGTTCCTCGGGCACCAGGGGGTAGGTCACGTTGAGCACCAGCAGCGGGATGTCGGCGTTGCCGAACGCGTCGGCCAGGCCGAACTGCTGCAGGGTGCGAATGAGCGTGTTGTACAGGCCGCCCTGCACCACGATGCCCAGATCGCTGTGCTTGCCCGCATAGAGCTCGTTGAGCTGGTGCTCGCGGATGTACTGGCGCGCGGCGGGCACGCGTTGTTCGCTCTTGAGCTTCTCGTGGCGGAAGGTCACGGGCGGGTGGGCCAGGCGCTCGTAGTTGAAGCTGGCCGGCTCCTCCATCAGGTCGCGCGTGGACACCCTGGAGATGCGGTTGTCCTTGGCCTGGAAGCTGCCGCGCACATGGCAGGCGCGGATGCGCAGCTCCAGGATGGCCGGCATATTGGAGGCCTCGGACAGGGCAAAACCATGTTCCACCATGTCGACCATGCGGCCCAGATCGGGCCGCGGATCGAGCAGCACCATGCCGGACTTGAGCGCGTAGGCGTGGGTGCGCTCCTGGATCACGCTGGCGCCCTCGCCGTAGTCCTCGCCCACGACGATCAGCACGCCGCCCGTGACGCCGGGCGAAGCCAGATTGGACAGGGCGTCGGCCGCGACGTTGGTGCCGACGATGGACTTCCAGGTCACGGCGCCGCGCAGCGGGTAATGGATGGAGGCGCCCAGCATGGCGGCGGCCGAGGCTTCGTTGGAGCAGGCTTCGACGTGCACGCCGAGTTCGTCCATATAGGGCCTGGCCTGCACCATGACGTCGAGCAGGTGCGAGACCGGGGCGCCCTGGTAACCGCCCACATAGGCCACGCCGGACTGCAGCAGGCCCTTGGTGATGGCCAGAATGCCTTCGCCATGAAAGGTCTGGCCCTGGCCCAGCGCCAGCGACTTGATTTCCTGGCCGAATGAAACTTCCATGTGTCTTCCTCGGTGTTCTGAGAGCAGCGAGCAAGTGTTCACGCCCGGGTTTCATTAATCAATAAAATAACGTGACTATCGGTTATTCGAAATATGCATATCAAGGACCTGGACCTCAACCTTCTGCGCGTGTTCGACGCGGTCTACCGCGCGCGCAAGGTGGGCCGGGCCGCCGAGATGCTGGACCTGACCCAGCCGGCCGTGAGCCAGGGCCTGACCCGTTTGCGCCTCCTGCTGCAGGACCCGTTGTTCATGCGCGCGGGCGGGGGCGTGCAGCCCACGCCGCGCGCCGCGCGCCTGGCGCCGGCCGTGCGCAGCGCGCTGGCCATGCTGGAGCAGGCCCTGGGCGAGGCCGCGCAGTTCGACCCGCAGCGTTCCAACAAGACCTTCCGCATCCACATGAGCGATATCGGCGAGGGCCGTTTCCTGCCCGGCCTCATGGTGGCCCTGCGCGAGCGCGCGCCCGGTGTGCGCATCGAGACCCTGCCCGTGCCGGCGGCCGGCATGGCCGATGCGCTGGACAGCGGGCAGGTCGACTTTGCCTTCGGTTTCCTGCCCACCGTCAAGGACACGCAGCGCGTGCAACTGCTGAAGGACCGCTACATCGTCATGCTGCGCGCCGGCCATCCCTTTGCGGCGGCCGCGCGCCGGCGCAAGGGGGCCGGCCTGCTGGCCGCCCTGCACGAGCTGGAGTTCGTGGCCGGGCGCACCCATTCGGACACCCTGCGCATCCTGCAACTGCTCAAGCTCGAAGACCGCGTGCGCCTGACGGCCGAGCACTTCATGGTGCTGCCGGCCATCGTGGGCGCCACCGATCTGGCCCTGGTGATGCCGCGCAACATCGCCCAGGGTTTCGCGGCCAGCGGCGCCTACACCCTGATCGAGCCGCCCTTTCCCCTGCGCGATTTCACGGTCTCGCTGCACTGGAGCCGCCGTTTCGAGACCGATCCCGGCAACCGCTGGCTGCGGGATACCCTGGTGGAGCTGTTTTCCAGCCCCTGAACCGACTACCTACAATCTCCCGATCCCCAGGAAAAACACCACCATGAGCATCAAGAGCGACAAATGGATACGCCGCATGGCGGAGCAGCACGGCATGATCGAGCCCTTCGAGCCGGGCCAGATCCGGCAGGACGCCGCCGGCCACAGAATAGTGAGCTACGGCACCAGCAGCTACGGCTATGACATCCGCTGCGCGCCCGAGTTCAAGGTCTTCACCAACATCTACAGCACGGTGGTGGATCCGAAGAACTTCGACGAAAAGAGCTTCGTGGACATCGAGAGCGACGTCTGCGTCATTCCGCCCAACAGCTTCGCGCTGGCGCGCACCATGGAGTACTTCCGCATCCCGCGCAACGTGCTGACCATCTGCCTGGGCAAGAGCACCTACGCGCGCTGCGGCATCATCGTGAACGTCACGCCCTTCGAGCCCGAGTGGGAAGGTTATGTGACGCTGGAGTTCTCCAACACCACACCGCTGCCGGCCAAGATCTACGCCGGCGAGGGCTGCGCCCAGGTGCTGTTCTTCGAGAGCGACAAGGACGATGTCTGCGAGACCAGCTACAAGGACCGTGGCGGCAAGTACCAGGGCCAGCGGGGTGTGACCCTGCCCAAGACCTGATCGATATTTACGGCAATTTGCCGTACAATTGGAGCAAGGAGGTTCCCATGTCCGCCATTGCATCTTCCGCGCCCACGGCCCGTCTGGAGGCGCGCATCAGCGCTGACCTGCATGCCGCACTCAAACGGGCGGCGGAAATCCAGGGGCGCACGATGACCGACTTCGTCGTGGACGCCGTGCAGGAGGCCGCGCGCCAGGCCATCGAGCAGGCTGACGTCATCCGCCTGTCGGCCGCCGACCAGGCCGCCTTTGCGCAGGCGCTGCTCGCGCCGCCTTCCCCGAAGGCCGCGCTCAAGCGTGCCGCGGCGCGTTACCGCAAACTGCTCAAGGCTGAATGAATTCGCCCCGGTTTCGGGTCGAATGGCTGGACGGCTCCCTGGATCGCTCCGGTTTCGATTGCGGCACGCCCGCGCTGGACCACTATTTCCATGCCCAGGTGATGCAGGACATCAAGCGCCGCATGGCCACCTGCTTCGTGGCCCGTGGCGAGGCGGGAGAAATCGCCGGCTACTACACCCTGTCGGCGGCCAGCGTCATGCTCACGCAGTTGCCGGCGCTGGTGGTCAAGAAACTGCCGCGCTACCCCAGCGTTCCGGTCGTGCGCATGGGGCGTCTGGCGGTGGACCGGCGCTTCAAGGGGCTGGGCCTGGGTGCCGCCTTGCTGTTCGACGCCCTGTCCCGCACCGCCCGCTCCGACATCGCTGCCTATGCCCTGCTGGTCGATGCCAAGGATGAAGCCGCTGCCGCCTTCTACCGGCACCATGGATTCATGGCGTTCGAGCAGCAGGCGCTGACGCTGTACCTACCGCTGGCGACGGTGCGCGGCATTTAAACCTGAAAAACAAGATGCGAATAACGCCCAGGGAAACGCCCATGTCATCAGCAAGTTTTCTTCTGTACGTTGATGCGCAATTCGTCAGCCCCTACGCCATGTCGGCGTTTGTGACGCTGCACGAGAAGGGGCTTTTCTTCGACATCAAGACGCTGAATCTGGCGGCCCGCGAGAACAAGGCGGCAAACTTCGCAGCCACCTCGATGACGCAGCGTGTTCCCACCTTGTCGCACGGGGACTTCGCGCTGTCCGAATCGTCCGCCATCTCGGAGTACCTGGACGAATTGTTTCCGCAAGTGCCGGTCTATCCTCACGCCCCACGGCTGCGGGCGCGAGCACGGCAGATCCAAGCCTGGCTGCGGAGCGACCTGATGTCCATTCGGCAGGAGCGTTCGACGGAAGTCGTATTTTACCGCCCGACCTCGGTGCCCCTCTCCATCGAGGCCCAGGCAGCGGTCGAGAAACTTTTCGCCGCTACCGATGCCTTGCTCCCGGCCGGTGCGGCGAACTTGTTCGGTGACTGGTGCATTGCCGACACCGATCTCGCGTTGATGCTCAACCGGCTCGTCCTCAACGGCGATCCGGTTCCCGCCCGGCTTGCCGCCTATGCCCGGCAGCAGTGGCAACGGTCATCGGTCCAGTCGTGGGTCCAGCGCGAGCGGCCGCCGCTGTAGATCAGGCGATCAAGCCGCCAGCGGCACCACTTCCCGCTCCACCCGCTTGGACAGCTCTTTTTGCGCCACCTTGATGTCGTAGGTGGTCTGCAGGTCCAGCCAGCTCTGTACATCACCGCCGAAATAGCGCACCAGGCGCATGGCTGTGTCCACGGTGACGCCGCGCCGCTCCAGCACGATATCGTTGATGCGCGAGGCCGGCACCTTGAGGGCCTTGGCCAGGGCGTTGGCGCTTATGTCCGGCTTGAGGTATTCCTCCCTCGCGCAGGATCTCGCCGGGATGCACCGGCCGCATGCCGTTGGCGGGGGCTTTGATCTTCATGGATCTGAAATTCTCTCAATGATTTCGGCTCAGCGCCAGCCGTGCCGCTGCCAGATCCCAGCCGGCCCAGCCGCAGCTCTTGAACAGGACCGGCCCTGGCGGCCGGTTTTTCTTTGGCCTCAGCATGTCCTGCAGGGTGGCAAAGCGGCTCACGTCCAGCCTGGCCTGCAGCAGGTCGCCCGCTTCGTGGTCGGCGTCGCGGGTGTCCACCACCACCGTTCCGAGCTCCGCCATGTGGCGGCACAGCTCCGGCGCCAGTTCCACCATACGCGGCGTGAAGGCGCCGACCGCTGCGATGAAAGTGTCGGCCCGCGGCTCGGCCCGCAGCACCACGCTGCTGGCCGGGGTGCAGGTGACGACCAGCGGGCAATCGGCCAGCGCGGCGTTGGGGTTGGTGACCACTTCGGCCCGAAGTCCCAGTGCGATGGCGTGTGCAGCCAGTGCCTGGGCGCTGGCAACACTGCGCGAGGCGATGCGCACGTGCTTCACGCCCAGGCCGGCGGCAAAAGCTTCCAGGTGCGCGCGGCCTTGCACGCCGGCCCCGACGATGAGCAGCGGCCCGTCCGGATTCGGTGCCAGGGTCTGGGCCGCCAGCAGCGAGACGGCGGCCGTGCGCCGCGCCGTGACCGTGGGGCCGTCCAGCACCAGACGGCGCTCGCCGGTGGCGATGTCGAACACTACCACGTTGCCCTGGATGGCGGGACGGCCCGTGCCGGCGTTGGCGGGGGTGTAGGTGATGAGTTTGGTGATGGCCAGGCGCCCGTCCAGGGCCGGCATCACGAACAGGCTGCCGCCCCCGGGCAGGGGCTGGACCAGGCGGGCGGGGACCTGGACCGCCGGATCCTGCAAGAGCGCGGCGATTTCGGCCGCCAGGGCCGGGTAGGGCAGGCGTTCGGCGGTCTGGGCCGGGCTGAGCAGGGTCTCGGGCATAGACAGGCACTGTAGCCGGGGCGGATGGCCCGGAAACGGGATATCGGGGATAATCGAAGTTTGCCCTTGGATGCAGGGGTGGCCCTAGATAGCAACCAGATGGCTATGCCAGACCGATTTGAATACTGAACTGCCCACCGCTCCCGTGACTTCGAACGAACTCACCAGTGACACCCCCCTCATGGCCTTTGCCCAGCTGCAACTGGCCGCCCCGCTGGCCCGCGCGGTCGCCGAGATGGGTTACGAGTCCATGACGCCAATCCAGGCCCAGGCCATCCCCGTGGTGCTGCAGGGCCGTGACGTCATGGGCGCCGCCCAGACCGGCACCGGCAAGACCGCCGCCTTCTCGTTGCCCCTGCTGCAGCGCATGCTGAAGCATGAAAATGCCTCCACCTCGCCCGCCCGCCATCCCGTGCGTGCCCTGGTGCTGCTGCCCACGCGCGAGCTGGCCGACCAGGTCGCGCAGCAGGTCAAGCTCTACGCCAAGTACACCCATCTGCGCAGCGCCGTGGTGTTCGGTGGCATGGACATGAAACCCCAGACCCTGGAGCTGAAAAAGGGTGTGGAAGTGCTGGTGGCCACGCCCGGCCGCCTGCTGGACCACATCGAGGCCAAGAACGCCGTGCTCAACCAGGTCGAGTACGTGGTGCTGGACGAGGCCGACCGCATGCTGGACATCGGTTTCCTGCCGGACCTGCAGCGCATCCTGTCCTACCTGCCCAAACAACGCACCACGCTGCTGTTCAGCGCCACCTTCTCGCCCGAGATCAAGCGCCTGGCCAACAGCTACCTGCAGGACCCGGTGACCATCGAGGTCGCGCGCTCCAACGCCACGGCCTCCACCGTGGAGCAGCATTTCTACAGCGTGGGTGATGACGACAAGCGTCACGCCCTGCACCAGATCCTGCGGACACGCGGCATGAAGCAGGCCTTCGTCTTCGTCAACAGCAAGCTGGGCTGCGCCCGTCTGGCGCGCTCGCTGGAGCGCGAGGGTCTCAAGACCACGGCGCTGCACGGCGACAAGAGCCAGGACGAGCGCCTGAAAGCGCTGGACGCCTTCAAGAAGGGCGAAGTCGATCTGCTGGTCTGCACCGACGTGGCCGCGCGCGGCCTGGACATCAAGGACGTGCCGGCGGTGTTCAACTTCGACGTGCCCTTCAACGCCGAAGACTATGTGCACCGCATCGGCCGCACCGGCCGCGCCGGCGCCTCGGGCCTGGCGGTGAGTTTCGTCTCGCCCAAGGACGCCCGCCTGGTGGCCGACATCGAGAAGCTGATCAAGACCAGGATCGAGCTGGAGCCCGTCGAGTACGACGAGGACAAACCCGATATCCGCCGCCAGGGCCGTTTCAACGAAGGCCGGCGCCTGTACGAGCAGAGCGAAGAGCGCAGCGAGCCCCGCGGTGAGCGTCGCACCGCCCCGCGCGAGAGCCGTCGCCCGTCCGCACCGCCGCAGGACCCCTTCTTCAACCAGCCCTACGAAAGCACGCAGGCTGCGGCCGAACCGGCGCCGTGGGAGGCCGTGGCCAAGCCGGCCGGCCGTGTGGTGTCGGCCAATATCCGGCCCAAGCGCAAGGTGGCGGCGCTGTTCAACAAGACCGAATAAGGCGGGCCCCCACGCTCCCTCACTGCGTGTAGCTCGCTGCCCCCCGAGGGGGCCGTCGTCGCCTTGGGGCGGCCCTGCGGCGACGGGACCTCAAGCCGCATGCAAGCCGGGCGTTTGCGCGGCCTCGCATTTCACCTGGATCAGTTCGTGCGCGCGGGCCGGTCCCAGGCGCACCGCACTGAGACAACCGCCCCAGACGCAGCCCGTGTCCAGCGCCAGCACATCGGGCCGGTTCAGCCAGCCCAGCGTGGACCAGTGGCCGAAGGCCACGGTGATATCGGCCGTCTGCCGCCCTGGCGCCTCGAACCAGGGCATGTAGCCTGGCGGCGCGGCGTTCGCACCCTCCTTGGTGGCGAACTCCATCTCCCCTTCAGCGGTGCAGAAGCGCAGCCGCGTCAGCGCATTGACGATCACACGCAGTCGCGCATCGCCCTGCAGGCTGTCGTCCCAGCGCGCCGGCTCGTTGCCGTACATGCGACGCAGGAAGTCCGGCAGGTCCGGGCCGCGCAAGACGTTTTCCAGATCATGCGCCAAAGCTATTGTTTTTGTAGCATCCCAGGAGGGCAGCACACCGGCGTGCACCATCAGAACCTCTTCCCCATCGAAAGTTTCCCGCATGGCCAGATGCTGATGGCGTAACCAGCCCAGCAGGGCGGGGCGGTCCGGCGCGTTCAGCACGTCGGTGATCGTGTCGCTGCGGTGCGGCGGCCGCACGCCGTGGGCGATGGCCAGCAGGTGCAGGTCGTGGTTGCCCAGCAGGCAACGCGCGGCCCCGCCATGGCCCATGAGGCGGCGCAAGACGCCGGCCGAATCCGGCCCGCGGTTGACCAGATCGCCCAGCAGATAGAGGGTGTCGCGGCTGGGTGAGAAGGCGATCTCCTCCAGCAGGCGCTGCAGGGCGGCGTCGCAGCCCTGCACGTCGCCGATCAGGTATTGGGCCATGGGGTGTTTCCGGGGAGTTACAGGAATTTTCGCATTCCGTCTGCTGCCCCTGTTTCGGGCCCGACGGCTGCATTAGACTGGCAAGGGTGTGCGCTGCTGCCTGGGCCTCAGGCCGGCCGTGCGCCCGCAGAGTGACCACAACACAGAGGGCGACATGAAACACGCGGCGTTTTGGCGTCAGGACTGGCTGGTCGGGCTGCTGGTCTCGGTGCTGCTTTTTCTGGCCGCGGGCACAGACCTGATGCAAAGCCTGGAGCGCAAGGCCTATGACCTGGGTGTCCTGGCCAGCACGCGCGCGCCCAGCGACAAGATCGCCATCATCGCGATCGACGACCAGAGCATCGCCAATCTGGGCCGCTGGCCCTGGCCGCGCGAAATCCACGCGCGTTTGATCGATCTTCTGGCGCAGGGCGGCGCCAAGGTCGTGGGCCATACCGTGCTGTTCACCGAACCCCAGGTCGAGGCCGGCCTGGCTTATGTCGGCCAGGTCAGCGGCTGGCTCGATGCCTCTTCGATCCGCAGCTCCGGCAACCCGGCACACCGCGCCGACGTGGCGCGCCTGGAGGCGCTGCTGGAGGAGGCCAGCCGCAAGCTCGACAACGACCGCAAGCTCGGTGAGAGCCTGGGCCGCGCTGGCCGGGTGCAGCTGGCCATGTATTTCGAACCCGGCGAGCCCCAGGGCAAGCCCGACCAGCCCCTGCCCGACTACGTGACGCGCAACCGCCTGACCCAGGTGCAGGCCGCCGCCTCCGGTGCCCAGCCCGATCCCTCGCAGGGTGTCCTGCTGCCCATCCCCGTGCTGGGCAGCCAGGCCTTGGGCGTCGGCCATCTGAACGTCTCGCGCGATGTCGACGGCGCCGTGCGCAGCGAGCCGCTGGTCATGGCTCATTACGGCGAGTACTACCCTTCGCTGTCGCTCATGCTGGCGGCGCGCAGCCTGAACCTGAAGGCCGAAGACATCCAGGTGCAGCTGGGCAGCGGCGTGCAGCTGGGCCAGCGTTTCATCGGCACCGACCCGACCCTGCGCATGCAGACCTTCTTCTACAAGGACGCTGCCGGCCGGCCGGCCTTTCCCGTCGATTCCTTCTACGACGTGCTCAGCGGCAAGATCCCCGCCACCAAGTACCGCGACAAGATCGTGCTGATCGGCGCCTCGGCCGCGGGGGTGGGCACCTTGCAGGTCACGCCCATCGCGTCCAGCATGCCCTCGGTGGTGACGCTGGCGCACACGGTTTCCAGCATCCTCAATGGCGACTACTTCCTCAGCCCGACCTGGAGCGCGCTGGCGCAGCTGGGCATCTTCCTGGCCGTGGCGCTCTACCTCATCCTGCTGCTGCCGCGCCTGAGCGCCGCCACCGGCGCCCTGGTGACCGGCGTGGTCTTCGTGGCCCTGCTGTTGGCGCACTTCGGTCTGATGACGCTGTACGCCACCTGGCTGCCGCTGATGCTGCCGGCCGTGCTGCTGCTGGTGGGGCACCTGCTGCTGACGACCAAGCACTTCCTGATGGCCGAGGAGGGCAGGCAGAAGTCCGATGCCGAGTCCGCCGAAAGCAATCGCATGCTGGGCCTGGCCTTCCAGGGGCAGGGCCAGCTGGACATGGCTTTCGAGAAGTTCAGCAAGGCGCCGATGGACAACAGTCTGATGGAGCTGCTCTACAACCTGGCGCTCGATTTCGAGCGCAAGCGCCAGTTCAACAAGGCCGAGGCCGTGTTCCGGCGCATGGCCGAGTTCAACCGCAAGTTCCGTGACCTGGAAGCGCGGCTGGCCCAGTCCAAGGCCCTGGCCGAGACCGTGATGTTCACACCCTCGGGCGGCCGCGGCAACGACAGCACCCTGGTGCTGGACCGCCCCGGCGTGGCCAAGCCCATGCTGGGCCGCTACGAGGTGGAGAAGGAACTGGGCAAGGGCGCCATGGGGGTGGTCTACCTGGGCAGGGACCCGAAGATCGGCCGCCTGGTGGCCATCAAGACCCTGGCCCTGGCCCAGGAGTTCGATGCGGACGTGCTGCAGGAGGTCAAGCAGCGCTTTTTCAGCGAGGCCGAATCCGCCGGGCGCCTGAGCCACCCGAACATCGTGACCATGTACGACGCGGGTGAGGAGCACGATCTGGCCTACATCGCCATGGAGTACCTCAAGGGCAAGGATCTGGTGGGCTGCATCAAGCCCGGCGCCCTGCTGCCGCTGCCGGTGGTGATGGGCATCGTGGCGCGTGTGGCCGAGGCGCTGGACTACGCGCACAGGCTGAACGTGGTGCACCGCGACATCAAACCGGGCAACATCATGTACGACCCCGGGACCGACACGGTCAAGGTGGCCGACTTCGGCATCGCGCGCATCACCGATTCAAGCAAGACCCGCACCGGTATGGTCATGGGCACGCCCTCCTATATGTCGCCCGAGCAGCTGGCCGGGCAGAAGGTGGGAGGAGCCTCCGATCTCTTCTCGCTGGGGGTCACGCTCTACCAGCTCGTCAGCGGGCGCCTGCCTTTCGACGGGGACTCCATGGCGCAACTGATGTACCGCATCGCCAACGAGGCGCCGGTGGACATCCTGACCGTGCGCTCCGATCTGCCACCCTGCCTGGTGGCCATCCTGGGCAAGACCCTGGCCAAGACACCCGAGGGGCGTTACGCCAGCGGGGCCGAGCTGGCGCAGGCCCTGCGCGACTGCGCCGCCAGCCTGCCGAAGGCGGGCTGGGAGGCGACAGTGCCGGCGGGCGGCGCGGGGGCTACCTGGGCGGACACCGTACCGGGATCGCCCTAGTACTGCGACCCGGAAGTAGAGGAACTAAATGAAAGTGATGGATTCGTGCGCAGGGCAAGGCGCAAACCACAGCCATAGCCCTTGCTATGGCGAGGATTTGCAACGCCGCCATGCGTGCGAAGACGCGCTTTCATGTTTCGATACTTCCGGGTCGCAGTACTAGGGTTGAGCCGGCGCCGGTCCGGGCAGGGTACAGTCCCGTGAACCTCACTGTGTAACGGGATCCATGGACTTCCTGCTGATCGCCCTGCTGATCTTTCTCAACGGCCTGTTTGCCATGTCCGAGCTGGCGCTGGCCGCCAGCCGCAAGGCGCGCCTGCTGGCCATGGCCGAGGCCGGTGACGGTGGCGCCCAGACAGCCCTGGAGCTGCTGGACAAGCCCAACCAGTTCCTGTCCACGGTGCAGGTGGGCATCACCTCCATCGGTGTGCTCAACGGCATTGTCGGCGAAGCCGCCTTCAGCATCGACCTGGCGGTCTGGCTGGAGGAGATGGGGGTCACCGAGCGCGCGGCCGGCATCACGGCCACGGCCCTGGTGGTGGCCATCATCACCTTCCTCACCATCATCTTCGGCGAGCTGGTGCCCAAGCGCATCGGCCAGCTGTATCCCGAGACCGTGGCGCGCTGGATGTCACGCCCCATGCACTGGCTGGCGATTGCGGCCAAGCCCTTCGTCAAGCTGCTGGCGGCCTGCACCCAGGGCGTGCTCACGCTGCTGCGCATCCCCACCGACGTCACGCGCAGCATGACCGAAGAGGAGATACGCCACAGCCTGGAAGAGGGGGTGGATGCCGGCGTGATCGAGCAGCAGGAGCACCAGATGGTGCGCAATGTGTTCCGCCTGGACGACCGGCCGCTGACCTCGCTGATGGTGCCGCGCGCCGCCATCGACTGGCTGGACGCGGGCCTGAGCGTGGCCCAATGCCTGCAGCATGTGGGCGCGGCTGGCCAGACCGGCGCGCATTCCTGGTACCCGGTCTGCCGCGGCTCGCTCGAGGACGTGGTGGGCGTGGTCAGCGTGGGCCAGCTGCTGGCCTTGAGGCTGACGACCGAGGGGGCCATCGAGCCCCATGCGCTGCCCGCTGTCTTCGTGCCCGAGACGCTCACGGGCATGGAGCTGCTCGAACAGTTCCGTGCGCGCTCGGGGCGCATGGTCTTTGTGGTCGACGAGTACGGCGTGGTGCAGGGCCTGTTGACGCCGGGTGACCTGCTGGAGGCCATCACGGGCGAGCTGCAGCCGGTGGCGCAGGTCGATGCCTGGGCCACCGAACGTGATGACGGCAGCTGGCTGCTCGACGGCATGATCCCGGTCGACGAGCTCAAGAGCCGCCTGGAGATCCGCGAGCTGCCCGACGAGGAGCGCGGGCGCTACAACACCGTGGCCGGGCTGTTGCTGTCGGTCAGCGGCCACCTGCCCAAGGTGGGCGAGCGCATCGTCTGTGCCGGCTGGGAGTTCGAGGTGGTGGACCTGGATGGCCGCCGCATCGACAAGGTGCTGGCGCACGCCCTGCCGGCGGCCTTGCCGGGCCTGTGAGGCGCCCCCCGGGCCTCAGTCGCTGACGGTGCGGTTGCGTCCCGCGCGCTTGGCGGCGTAGAGCGCTTCGTCGGCCTGCTTGATCAGGGTCTGCGCATCGGGGCTGTCCCCCAGCTGGGTCAGGCCCACGGAAAGCGTGGCCGCGCACCAGGTTTCGTTCAGGGGGTGCTGGATCTGGCTGAAGTCGTGTCGGATGCGGTCCAGCACCTCCAGCGCGCGCGCGCGGTCTGCCCCGGGCAGCGCCACCAGAAACTCCTCGCCCCCGTAGCGGCCGACGAGGTCGGTCTTGCGCAGGCGCTGGCCCAGGAACCAGGCCAGGCTGCGGATCACCTGGTCGCCCATGGGATGGCCGTGGCTGTCGTTGATCTTCTTGAAGTGGTCGATGTCGATCATTGCCACCGCCAGGGGCTGCTGCCCAGCCACGGCCTGGCGGATGGCCGCGGCCAGCTGCTCCTTGGAGGCCTTGTGGTTCAGCAGGCCGGTCAGGCCGTCGTGCAGCATGGCGCGGCGCAGGGCGCGGTAGCGTTCGATCTTGCTCTGCACGATGGCGTTGAGCACCACCGGGTTGTAGGGCTTGGTCAGGAAGGCGTCGCCGCCCAGGCGCAGCGCCTCGATCTGCAGGGGCACGTTGCTGTCCCCGGACAGGTAGACGATGGGGATGGAGAGGAACTCCGGATGCTGGCGGATCACCCGCGCCGCCTCCACGCCGGTGCAGCCCGGCATGAACATGTCCATCAGGATCAGATCGGGCTGGAACTGCGCCAGGCAGTTCAGCACCTCGTGGGGCTGGGTGATGGCGTGGGTCTCGATGTCGCACATGGCCAGGGTGCGCTGGATCGACTTGCTGGCTGTGATGGAGTCTTCCACCACCAGTGCCCGCAAGGGCGCCTCCACCTTGCCGCTGCACAGCTCGATGAGCTTGGCCATGATGACAGGCTGGGCGGTGCCCGTGGGGAAGCAGAAGTCGCTGCCCGCCGACAGCGCGGCGCGCAGGCTGTCGAAATCACCCGCCAGTTCGTGCACCAGCAGCGTGCTGGCGGCAAAGCGCGCGCGCAGTTGCTGGACCTGCTCGACCGTCTGCCGGCTGCCCAGCCCGCCGGCGCTGAGCAGGACGATGGCCGGCTCGTCACCCTGGCCGGGCAGGTGGCGGACCTGGTGGAATTCGGCATCGATGTTGAAGTAGCCCAGCTGCAGCGCCAGCGCCTGCCAGGCCGGACCGCTGCTGCCCACCAGCCAGACGCGATGGCGTGGCGTCACGTCCGGCGCGGGGGCGTCAACAGGGCTGGCGCGGCGCTCCATGACCGGGCGGCGCTGACCGTCGATGAAATCGCTCACCCGCGTGACCAGCTCCTGCACGCGCAGGCCCAGTTCGGCCAAGGTGGCTGGCGGGATCGGGGCGTCGGCGCCGCCGTCGAGCAGGGCCAGCGCCTGCTGCTCCAGACTGCGCGAGATCTGGTTCAGGCCCGACAGCCCCTTGCCATGCAGGAACTCGGTGAAGCTGGAGAGCGAGACGGCAAATTCAAGCAGGGGATCGGTCCCGGGCGCGGCCAGGAAGGCCTGCCAACCGGCGGCCAGTGCCGCGCTGCGTTTCAGAAGTTCTTCGGGGGGGCAGGGCATGGCGCGGGTCGCAGTCAGACCGGCGCCATGGCCTTGGTGGATGCGTCCATGCCCGCTTGACCAGGATGTCTGGAGGAGGCCGGGGCGGCAGACGCATGCATGGGGCAAAGTATATGACGCTGCCCGCGTCGCGTCCGCGCGCACGCCGCGCGTGCGACTCAGTCGGAAGACCGGGCGCCGCGCAGGCTCACCAGCAACGCTTCCAGGTGCTGGTACAGGGACAGCACGAGCCAGATGGCCGCCGCCAGCGTTCCCAGGATGAAGAGCCAGTCGTAGATCTTGCGCAACTCCGGGCCCAGCAGCCCGCCCAGCACCAGCAACAGCACCGGGTGGGCGGCCGGCACGATGATGACGGTCGCCAGCGGCAGCACGAAGTGGCTGGCCTGGGGCTGCCAGCCAGCGTGCTTGTTCAGCTCCTGCGCGGCGCGCTGGGCGAGCAGCCACAGCAGCATCAGGGCGCTGCCGTAGCCGAGAAAGCGCACCAGGTTGGCGGCGGTGAGTTTGAGCGCGCTGATGCTGGTCTTCTGGAAGAAGGCCAGCTCTCCCAGGGCGGCTCCCAGGACCAGGGTGACCACGATGACCAGCAGGTAGCGGATCCACCAGGCGGTGTTGTTGTTCATCTCATTGCTCCTCGTGTGTGTTCGGCGAGATTGTAGGGACCAGATGTAGCAAATTTGTATCAGGCGCGGCCCCTCAGGCGGTAGACCAGCAGGCCCAGGTGCTCGTGCAGGGCAGTGTGCCATTTGGCCGCCCCCCGCGCCAGCGAGTATTCATGCCAGGGTGTGGCGAGGCCGGCGCGGTAATCGGCGGGCCAGGGGGTGACGTTCCAGCCGGCCTTTTCGAAGGTCGCCATGGCGCGCGGCATGTGCCAGGCCGAGGTCAGCAGCAGCCAGGGCCGGGTCGGCTCCACGCCAGGCAGGGCGGCGCTGAGCACGGCATTTTCAAAGGTGGTGCGCGAGGCCGATTCGAAGACCAGCCGCCGCGGGTCCACACCCTGGGTGGCGTAGAAGCGGCGTGCGCGTTCGGCCTCGCTCATGGCGCTGGCCAGCAGCTCGCCTTCGCCCCCGGTGAACAGCAGCTGGAGCTGCGGCGCGCGCTGCAGCAGGGGCAGGGCGGCCGTCATGCGTTCGGCCGCACCATTGAGCGCGGGCTGTTGGTGACCTTCCCAGACGTAGGACGATTCGAGCGCGCCACCGAGCACGATGACGCCGGCATAGTGTTGAAGCTCGATCTGCGCGGGCGCGGGGTGCTGTTGTTCAAGACGGCGCAGCAGCGCATCGGGCAGCGGTTCCCAGCCTTGCAGCAGCAGCAGGGCCAGGGCGCCCCACAGCAGGGCCCTGCCCGTGCGGCGCCAGCGCTGCTGCAGGAGCAGGCCCAGCGCGAGCAGGGCGACGACCCAGGCCAGCGGCTGGGTGAGGAAGGCGAGCAGTTTGGCGAGAACGAACATGTCCCTATTGTGGCGTGGCCCGATGGGCGATGCCCTGTTCCCGCAGCGCCGAGGCCAGTGCGGGAGGCTTGTCCGGCGCACCGTTTCTGCAGGATGATGTGCGCTTCATGAACCGATCAGGAGTTGATCATGTGGCCAGAACCTGCGCTTGCCTTGTTGATCGGCCTGGGCTGCCTTGTGGCGCAGGCTCGCGCGGATGAGAGGGTGAGAGACCGGCTCATCGCATCGGCCCATTACCCGAGTGGCGAGACGGTGCCTTACCTGCTCACGGGCCTGGGGGCTACCCCTCCACAGTACGTGCTGATCTTGATGCCGGGGGGCTCGGGTCGGCTGGAGCCTGAGATGCGCGATGGCCGTCTGGTCTTCAAAGCCAGGGGCAACTTCCTGATCCGCTCACGGGCCTTGTTCGCAGACGCCGCAATGATCGTCATCGCCACGGACAGCACCGGCAGCCCGGAACGCATGGGCGCCATCACGGAGGATGCGGGCAGACGCTTCCCCGGGGCCAAGGTCTATGTGATCGGCACCAGCCGCAGCACCCTGTCCACCATGCAGCTGGCGGAGCGCATGGATGGCAAGGTGGCCGGCTTCGTGCATACCTCGTCGATGAGCGGCATCGCTCGTTTTGACACCCGGCCCTTGAAGAGCCGGCAACTGATCGTTCACCACAAGAATGATGCCTGTTCTGTCACAGGCTACGGCTCTGCGCTCTACAACCATGAGCAGTTCGGAACCGACTTGATCACCATGGAGGGGGGCGTTTCGCAAGGCGACGCGTGCGAGGCTTTTGCCCACCATGGCTACAACGGCATCGAACAAGAAACGGTCGGGAAAATCAAAGCCTGGATCCGGCAAAAGTGAGTTGCCCCAGGCGGCCCCAAGGGCCGTCTGTGCGCTGCAGAACGCCGGGCGTTGGGCCCGGAGGCCTCTGTCTGCGCACGGGGCTGCCCGGCCCAGGCGGGCGTCCATCTTTGTGCAGTGCGGTAAAACCCCCCTGATCTCGCCCCACTTTCGTGAGGGCAGACCCTTTTTTGTGCGCTGCAATAAAAGTTTTCTATATTTAGTATTGATAAATCATAAAAATAATACTGATAGGTAATAGCTACAATCTGGCTGTCGGTTCAAAACCGGTCGATTTATCAATCCCTCAAATCAATCAACCAGGAGTTCATTCATGTCTCTGATCAACACCCAAGTCCAGCCCTTCAAGGCCGAAGCTTTCCACAACGGCCGTTTTGTCCAGGTCAGCAATGAGACGCTCAAGGGCGAGTGGTCCGTGCTGATCTTCATGCCGGCCGCTTTCACCTTCAACTGCCCGACCGAAGTCGAGGACGCTGCCGACAACTACGCCGAGTTCCAGAAGGCCGGCGCCGAGGTCTACATCGTCACCACCGACACCCACTTCGCGCACAAGGTGTGGCACGAGACCTCGCCGGCTGTCGGCAAGGCCAAGTTCCCCCTGATCGGCGACCCGACCCACCAGTTGACCCGCGCTTTCGGCGTGCACATCGAGGAAGAGGGCCTGGCTCTGCGCGGCACCTTCATCATCAACCCCGAAGGCCGGATCAAGACCGTCGAAGTGCATGACAACGCCATCGCCCGCGACGTCAAGGAAACCCTGCGCAAGCTCAAGGCCGCCCAGTACGTGGCCAAGAACCCCGGCCAGGTCTGCCCCGCCAAGTGGAACGAAGGCGCCAAGACCCTGACCCCCTCGCTGGACCTGGTCGGCAAGATCTAAGGTTCGTCGAGTGTCCGGCGTTGAGGGTTGAGCGGGTTTTCCGCTCGACGCAAAACGCCGAACGCTGCATCCTTGAGCTTTGAGAGTTGGGCGTTGCGCGTCATGGCGCAGCGCCCCTCCCTGAACGCTCAACCCTGAACGCCCAACGCTCAACCTTTTCTGGAGCCCACCATGCTCGACGACACCCTCAAGACCCAGCTGCAGGCCTACCTGCAAAAGCTTCAGCGCCCCATTCGCCTGATCGCCTCGCTCGACGGTGGCGAAAAATCAGCCGAGTTGCGCGCCCTGCTGCAGGAAATTGCCGGTCTGTCGGAGCAGGTGAGCTTTGACGGGAGCGGCACGGATGCGCGCAAGCCCTCCTTCGTGATCGCCCGTGAGGGTGAGAGCACAGGCGTGCGTTTTGCCGCGATTCCGCTGGGCCACGAGTTCACCTCGCTGGTGCTGGCCCTGCTGTGGACCGGCGGCCACCCGCCCAAGGTCGAGGCCGAGGTGATCGAGCAGATCAAGGGTCTGCAGGGTGACTTCAAGTTCGAGGTCTACATGTCCCTGAGCTGCCACAACTGCCCGGACGTGGTGCAGGCGGCCAGCCTCATGGCGATTCTGAACCCGCGTGTGCAGACCACGGTGATCGATGGCGGCCTGTACCAGGCCGAAGTGGACGAGCGCCAGGTCATGGCCGTGCCCATGACCTTCCTCAACGGTCAGGTCTTCGCCTCGGGCCGCATGACGGTGGAGGAGATCGTGGCCAAGCTTGACGTGAAGTCGGAAGAGCGCGAGGCGGCCAAGCTGTCCGCCAAGGACCCCTACGACGTGCTCGTCATCGGCGGCGGCCCGGCCGGCGCGGCGGCGGCCGTGTACGCGGCGCGCAAGGGCATCCGCGTGGGCGTGGCGGCCGAGCGTTTCGGTGGCCAGGTCAACGACACCATGGCCATCGAGAACTACATCTCGGTGCTGGAGACCGACGGCCCCAGGTTCGCCGCTGCGCTCGAGGCCCAGGTGCGCCACTACGAGGTGGACATCATGAACCTGCAGCGCGCCGACAAACTGATTCCCGCTGAAGAACCGGGCGGCCTGGTCGAAGTGCAGATGGCCAACGGTGGCAGCCTCAAGGCGCGCAGTGTCATCCTGTCCACCGGCGCGCGCTGGCGCAATGTCAATGTGCCGGGTGAACAGGCGTACAAGAACCGCGGCGTGGCCTACTGCCCGCACTGCGACGGCCCGCTGTTCAAAGGCAAGCGCGTGGCCGTGATCGGCGGCGGCAATTCGGGTGTGGAAGCGGCCATTGATCTGGCCGGCATCGTGCAGCACGTCACGCTGATCGAGTTCGCCGACGCGCTCAAGGCCGATGCCGTGCTGGTCAGCAAGCTCAAGAGCCTGCCCAATGTGACCATCCACCTCAATGCCCAGACCACCGAGATCACGGGCGACGGCGCACGCGTCAACGGCCTGGGCTACAAGGACCGCGTCAGCGGCGAGGTGAAGCACGTGGAACTCGAAGGCGTGTTCGTGCAGATCGGCCTGGTGCCCAACACCGAATGGCTCAAGGGCACGCTGGAACTCAGCCGCTACGGCGAGATCGTGGTTGACGCCAAGGGCCATACCGATGTGGCGGGCGTGTTCGCCGCCGGCGACTGCACGACCGTGCCCTACAAGCAGATCGTGATCGCCGCGGGGGAGGGCGCCAAGGCCGCGCTCAGCGCCTTCGACCACCTGATCCGCACGCCGGTGGCCGAGGCCGTGGCCGCCTGAACTCAAGCGCGTCGTCAAAAAGGGACAGCGCCCAGAGGCCTGTCCCTTTTTTCATGACCGCCCGGGGCGACGGGCCGCAGTCGCTCGTATGATGGCCCTCGACAACTCAAGGAGAGCAGCTCATGTCAGCCGGTACTGCGATTTTCTGGGGCGTGGTGGCCGTGGGGCTGGTCTACGTCGTCATGCTCTACAACGGCCTGGTGCAGCTCAAGCACAACGTGGCCAAGGCCTGGGCCAATATCGACGTGGCGCTCAAGCAGCGTCATGACGAACTGCCCAAGCTGGTCGAGGTCTGCAAGCAGTACAAGCAGTTCGAGCAGGCCACGCTGCAATCCGTGATCGAGGCGCGCAGCCGCGTGCAGAGCGCGCGTGAGGCGCACGATGTGCCGGCTCTGAGCCGCGCCGAAGGTGCCTTGCGCACGGGCCTGGGCCAGATCTACGCGGTGGCCGAGGCCTACCCCGAGCTCAAGGCCAATGAGCAATTCATGCAGCTGCAGCAGCGCATCAGTTCGCTGGAAAGCCTGATCTCCGACCGACGCGAGCTCTACAACGAGTCGGTCAATCTGAACAATGTGCGCGTGGATTCTTTCCCCGACGCCTTGATCGCGCGTTTCTTCCGTTTCCAGCCGCACCCGCTGCTCGAGTTCGCCGACCACGAAAAGACCGACGTGGATGTGCGCCAGCTGTTCAAGAGCTGACCGCCGGCCTTGACTGGCGCCTCCATGGTGGTATCGACGCCTTTGGGTTTGCTCGGCGCTTCGCTGCATGCCGGAGTGGCGGCAGTGCAACTGTTCCTGCTCTTGCTGGCGTTCAAGACCGCTCAGCGGGATGTGTGGCTGGCCTGTCTGGCTGCCATCGCCGCGCTGGCCTTCGTGGCCTGGGTGACGGCGGTGCGCCGCCGCCGCGCCATGGCCGGCACGCCGACTTCGCGCATCGCCAGCGCGGCCCAGGGGTATGTGGAGTTGCAGGGCCGTGGCATGCCGCTGGACGTGAATCCTCTGCGCTCGCCTGTGAGCGGCGCGACCTGCCTCTGGTACAGCTACCAGGTCGAAGAGAAAAACAGCGAAGACAAGTGGGAGATGCTGGAGCAGGCGAAAAGCGACACCAGCTTCGTGCTCGACGATGGCAGCGGCCGCTGCCTGGTGGACCCCGAGGGGGCCGAGATCCTGACGCGACATTGCAGGCGCTGGAATGATGGCAGTCGTCGTTATGTGGAATGGACGCTGTTGCAGCAGGACCGCATCTACGTGCTGGGCAACTTCCTGACCCGGCATCCTGATCACGGCCTGGATGCCGGCGCCGATGTGCGCGACCAGCTGGCCGAATGGAAGCGGGACCAGGCCGGTCTGCTGCGCCGCTTCGATCTGAACCACGACGGCCAGCTTGACGAGCGGGAGTGGGCGCTGGCACGGCGCCTGGCCCAGCGCGGGGTCGAGAAAAAGCAGCGTGAACTGCGCCAGCAGCCCGAACTGCATCTGGTGCAGGATGCGCCGTCCCGGCTCTTCCTGATCAGCAACCACGATCCGGACCAGCTGGCGCGTCGTTTCCTGTGGGTCGCGGGCGTGCAACTGCTGGTGTTCATCGGCGCCCTGGGTTTTCTGGGCGCCTGGTGGCGCCAGGGCCCAGGTCTGTAGGCGCTCAGCCCCCGGAGCGTGCCAATTCGCGCTGCAAGGCCCGCTGCTGATCCTGCCGCTGTGTCTTGCGCGCAGCACGGTGCGATCCCGCCTTGCGCTGCAGGGCGGGCGCCACCAGCGGGTTGCGCGGCTTGTGCTGTTTCAGCTTGAGCCTGGTTTTTCGGGCGGATTGCATGGTCGACCCCGGTCCGGTCCAGGCAGGCATTATCGGTCCCGCCCACCCCTACAATGGGCCACCCCGCAGGCAACACCGCCACGACCACCGGGACCCATGCACCATGCAAGTTTCCGCCTCGATCTTCAAGGCCTACGACATCCGCGGCATCGTGCCGTCCACCCTCGACGAAAACCTGGCCCTGGCCCTGGGCCGCGCCTTCGGCAGTGCCGCGCGCCAGGCCGGCGAGACACGCGTGGCCGTGGGACGTGACGGCCGCCTCAGCGGTCCGGTCCTGAGCGCCGCGCTGATCCGCGGCCTGATGGAGGCCGGCATCGAAGTCATCGATGTGGGCATGGTCACCACCCCCATGCTCTACTTCGCGGCCAGCACCGTGTGCAGCAGCGGCATCCAGGTCACGGGCAGCCACAACCCGGCCGATTACAACGGTTTCAAGATGGTGCTGGCCGGCCGCGCCATCTACGGCGAGGAAATCCAGGCCCTGCGCCGTTGCATGGAAACCGAGTCCTGGAACCTGCAGGCGGGCGGCTCCGTGCGCAACCTCAATGTTTTCGCGCCTTACCGCGACCGCATCATCGGCGACGTCAAGCTCGCGCGCCCCATGAAGATCGTGGTGGATTCGGGCAACGGCGTGGCCGGCGCCTCCGCACCTGTCATCCTGCGTGCCCTGGGCTGTGTGGTCACCGAGCTGCACAGCGCGGTCGACGGCCGTTTCCCCAACCACCACCCCGACCCGAGCAAGCCCGAGAACCTGCGGGACGTGATTGCGGCGCTCAAGAGCGGTGATGCCGAACTGGGCCTGGCTTTCGACGGCGATGGCGACCGCCTGGGCATCGTCACAAAAGACGGCAGCAACATCTATCCGGACCGCCAGATGATGCTGTTCGCGCAAGATGTGCTCTCACGCGTGCCCGGCGGCACCATTGTCTATGACGTCAAGTGTTCGCAGCGCCTGGCCCCGGCGATTGAAGCCGCGGGTGGCCAGCCTTTGATGTTCAAGACCGGTCACTCGCTGATCAAGGCCAGGATGAAGGAGATCGACTCGCCGCTGGGCGGCGAGATGAGCGGCCACATCTTCTTCAAGGAGCGCTGGTTCGGCTTTGACGACGGCACCTACGCGGCCTGCCGTCTGCTGGAGATCCTGAGCCGTTCGGCCGACGCCAGCGCCGTGCTCAACGCCTTGCCGACCAGCCACTCCACCCCTGAACTCAACGTCAAGTGCGCCGAAGGCGAGCCGCACCGGCTGGTGGATGAATTGCAGAAGAAGGCCCGCTTTGCCGCACCTGCCACGGTCAATAGCATCGACGGTGTGCGCGTGGACTGGCCCGATGGCTTTGGTCTGATCCGCGCTTCCAACACCACGCCGGTGCTGGTGCTGCGCTTCGAAGGCCATACCGCCGCGGCGCTGCAGCGCATCGAGGGTGAGATGCTGGCCCTGCTGCGCAGCGTCAAGCCCGACGCGTCTTTCGCCGACGCCTCGCACTGAGAGTCCCGGGACCCCTGGTTTGAAGATCCTGATCGTCAAGCTGTCCTCCCTGGGCGATGTGGTGCACACCATGCCGGCGGTGCAGGACATCCGGCGTGCGCTGCCGCAGGCCCAGATCGACTGGGTCGTCGAGCGCAGCTTTGCGCCGCTGGTGCAACGCTGTGCCGGTGTGCGCCGCGTGATCCCCTGCGAACTGCGGCGCTGGCGTAAAACGCCCTTTGCAGCGCAAACGCGCGCCGAATGGGCGGCCTTCAAAAGCGAACTGCAGCGCGAGGCCTATGACGCCGTGATCGACCTGCAGGGCCTGAGCAAATCGGCGCTGGTGGCCTGGCTGGCACGGCTGGCACCGGGCGGTCGCCGTTATGCCCTGGCCAACCGCACCGAGGGTTCGGGTTACGAGGCGCCGACGCGTTGGGTGGCCGATGTGGCCGTGCATATCGAGCCGCACGTGCATGCGGTGCGGCGCTCGCGCGAGCTGTGCGCCCGGGCCCTGGGCTACGCGGTGCCGGACGAGGAAATCTTCGGTCTGCAGCCGAACCTGGGGCAAGATTCGATTGCTCCTGAAAAGATAGCCATCGGCATGCTGTCGGCGCGCCCCTGCGTGGCCCTGGTGCACGGCAGTTCGCGCGCCGACAAGCAGTGGCCGGCGTCCCGCTGGACAGCACTCGCCCACAGGTTGGATGCCGCTGGTTTTGACGTGGCCCTGCTGCACGGCACGGACGATGAGCAGCGGCGCAGCGAGGCCCTGGCGCGTGAGATGCCCCATGCCGTGGTCTGGCCGCGCCTGGCGCTCGATGCGCTGACCGATGCCCTGGCGGTTTGCGCCGGTGTCATCGGCGTGGACAGCGGCCTGAGCCACATCGCCGTGGCCCTGGACCTGCCGCATGTGCAGATCTACAACTTCGACACCGCCTGGCGCACGGGGCCCATCGATCGCGCGCGCCAGCGCAGCGTCTATGCGCAGCCGGCGCCCGCGGTCGATGCCGTGTGGCAGGCCTGGACGCAGGTGCAGACCGCGCACGGTGTGGCCTGATGGTGCGGCAGCTTTATTCCCTGCTGGCCAGACTGGTCCAGCCCCTGGTGCGGCGCAAGCTGATGCGCCGTGGCCGTCAGGAGCCCGGGTATCTGGTGGCGGTGGAAGAGCGTTTCGGCCGTTATGACACAGCCGCTTTGCCGCACGACGGCCGTACGCTCTGGGTGCATGCGGTCTCCCTGGGTGAGACGCGTGCCGCGGCCGTGCTGCTGGCTGCGCTGCGCGCGCAGTGGCCCGGCTACCGCCTGCTGCTCACGCATGGCACGGCCACCGGCCGCGCCGAAGGCGCGGGCCTGCTGCGCGAGGGCGACTTGCAGGCCTGGCAGCCCTGGGACACGCCCGAGGCCGTGCAGCGCTTTCTCGGTCATTTCCATCCGCGCCTGGGCATCCTGCTGGAGACCGAGGTCTGGCCGAATCTGGCGGCTGGCTGCGCGCGCGCCGGCGTGCCGCTGGTGCTGGCCAATGCGCGCCTGAGCGAGAAGTCGCTGCACCAGGCGCAAAGACTGGCCTGGCTCTCCATACCCACCTACCGCAGCCTGGCGGCGGTGTGGGCGCAGACGCAGGACGATGCCACGCGGCTGACGGCTATTGGCGCGCCGGTGCGCGGTGTGTTCGGCAATCTGAAGTTCGACGCTACGCCTGACGCCGAGCAGGTGGCCCGCGGCCAGGCCTGGCGCACGGCCCTGGGCCGTCCGGTGATCATGTTTGCCAGTTCGCGCGAAGGCGAGGAGGCCGAGCTGCTGGCCTGCCTGCGCCAGGCCGGTGCGGCCGCGCGCGAGATCCAGTGGCTGATCGTGCCGCGTCACCCGCAGCGTTTCGGCGAGGTGGCCGAACTGATCGCCCGCCACGGTTTCCGCATGGCACGCCGCAGCCAGTGGGACCACGCTCCCACCCTGGTCGAGATGTCGGCCGATGTGTGGCTGGGGGACAGCCTGGGTGAGATGGCCCTGTACTACGGCCTGAGCGACGCGGCCCTGCTGGGCGGCAGCTTCGCGCGGCTGGGCGGGCAGAACCTGATCGAGGCGGCGGCCTGCGGCTGCCCGGTGTTCATGGGGCCGCACACCTTCAATTTCGACGAGGCGGCCAGCCTGGCGCAGGAGGCCGGGGCGGCCCAGCGCTGCAGCGACCTGGCCGCCGCCGTGGCGGCGGCGCAGCGCCTGGTGCAGCAGCCGCTGCGCCAGCAGGCCATGGCCCGTGAGGCCAGCCGTTTCGCAAAGGCGCACCGCGGTGCGGCCCAGCGCACGCGCGAGGCGCTGGCCGCTTACCTGTGCTGAGAACCAGTGAATAAATCTACTGCGCGGCCCGATCGCCGCGTTGGGCGGTGCTCGTCATCCTCACGTACCTTGAGTACGTTCCGGTGACTGCGCTCCGTCCGCCTTGCGCTCGAGCCGCTCGCTACGATTTCTTCACCGGTTCCGAAGGGCTGCGGGGCTGAGCCGGTGCCGGCTCAGGTGTCGGAGCGGCCGGCGGCGCCAGTAGGCTGTTCACGCCCTGCAGGTCCTCACTCTTGAGGCTGCCATTGGCCTGGCGCAGCTTGAGGCCGCCCATCAGCACGTCGTAACGTGCCTTGGCCAGATCGCGTTTGGTCTGGTAGAGCTGGCTTTGCGAGTTCAGCACATCGATGTTGATGCGCACGCCCACCTGGTAACCCAGCTTGTTGGCGTCCAGCGCGCTCTGGCTGGAGGCCTCGGCGGCTTCCAGCGCCTTGACCTGGCCCAGGCCCGAGACCACACCGAAGTAGGCCGTGCGCGTGCTCTGCGCCACGGTGCGCCGGGCGGCCTCCAGATCGGAGCGGGCCTTGTCTTCCAGGGCCAGGGTTTCGCGCAGGCGGTTCTGCGTGGCGAAGCCGGCGAACAGGGGCATGACGAACTGCACCCCCACGGTGGTCGAGGTGGTGCGGGAGTCCACCGACGAGACGGTGGTTCCGTTGATGTTGCGGTTCACGCCGACGCTGCCGGTGAGGTCCAGCGTGGGCTTGTGGCCGGCCGTGGCCTTGTCGGTTTCGAGCGTGGCCACTTCCAGCGCGGTGCGGGCCTGGCGGATCGCCGGGTGCTGGTCCTGGCCCTGCTGCACCCAGGTATTGATGTCCTCGGGCAGCAGCGCCGGCAGGGTGGTGGCCGGCGCCAGCGGGTAGGGCGCCGTTTCGGCCTTGCCGACCAGCAGATTCAAGGCCAGCTTCTTGACGCGCAGGTCGTTGTCGGCGGCGATTTCCTGGGCGATGACCAGGTCGTAGCGGGCCTGCGCCTCGCGGGTGTCGGTGATGGTGGCGGTGCCGACCTCGAAGTTGCGGCGGGCCGAAGCCAGCTGCTCGGCCACGGCAGTCTTCTGGGCCTGCACGAAGGTCAGGCTGTCCTGCGAGGCCAGCACATCGAAATAGGCCTGGCTGACCCGCACGATCAGATCCTGCTCGGCGGCCAGCAGCTGGGCTTCGGCCAGATCGGTCTGGCGCGTGCCCTGCTGGTAGGTGGCCAGATTGCCGGGGCGGTACAGGGGCTGCGTGGCGTTCACGCTGGCGCTCTGGGTGTCGAAGCCGCGGTCGCTGGTGGTGCCACCGGCTTCGGTGCGCAACTGGGTGTTGGACGCACTGGCGTTGAGGGTGACCGTGGGCAGCAGCGCGGACTTGGCCTGGTCGGCCTTGTAGAGATTGGCCTCGTACTGCGACTTGGCGGACTGGTAGGCCGCATCATGGCCGCGGGCCGCATCGTAGAGCGCCAGCAGGCTCTGGGCGCGCACGGGCAGGGCCAGCGCGGCGCCGATGGCCAGGGTCAGGGGCAGCAGACGGCAGGTTTTCATGGGGCGGTTACTCCGGGGGGTAGGCGGGAAATGCGGGGTGTCTCAGTAGCGCGGGACGGCCGGATCCACCTGCAGAGACCAGGCATTGATGCCACCGCTGATGTTGGCCACGTGCTTGAAGCCCTGGTGCTCCAGGAACTGCGCCACGCGCATGCTGCGCCCACCGTGGTGGCACATGCAGGCCACCGGGCGCGTGGGGTCGAGTTCATGGAGCCGCGGCGGTATCACCCCCATGGGGATGGCCACCAGATCGTAGGCGGCATCCGGCTGGATGCTGGCCTGCTGCAGCTCGGACGGCTCGCGCACATCGAGGATGAGCGGGCGGCCATGCGCCTGGGCTTTCGCTGCCCAGTCCTTGAGGTCACCGGGATGGACGTGTTCGATCATGGTGGTGTCGCCCGCAGTGGCCTCAGAAGTTGAAGCGCGAATGCTCGGGGAAGCCCAGCAGGCGCGGCGCCACCGTGTCCCAGCCCTGGCTGGTCAGGTATTCGACGGCGCTGGTGCGCTGGATCAGGGTGGCGCGCATCACCGGCGCTTCGCCAACGATGGCCATCAGGCGGCCGCCGGTCTTGAGCTGTTCCAGCAGCTGGTGCGGCACTTCGGCCACCGAGCCGCTGAGCACGATGACGTCGAAGGGGCCTTCGACCGGCGCGCCCTTGGCGCCGTCGGCCTGGCGCACTTCCACGTTGGAGATGCCGGCCTTCTGCAGATGGGTGCGCGCCAGTGTGGCGAGCGCGGGGTCGATCTCCAGCGAGATCACGCGCTGGGCGCGCTGCGCCAGCAGGGCGGCCATGTAGCCGGAGCCGGCGCCGATCTCCAGCACCTTCTCGTGTTTCTGAACGGCCAGGTCCTGCAGCATGCGGGCCTCGACCTTGGGCGCCAGCATGCACTGGCCGGCGTCGCCACCGGCGCGCAGGGGCAGCTCCATGTCGGCGAAAGCCAGGGACCTGTGGGCGGTGGGCACGAAGTCCTCGCGGCGCACCACGGAGAGGATGTCCAGCACGGCGGCGTCGAGCACGTTCCAGGGGCGGATCTGCTGCTCGATCATGTTGAAGCGGGCTTGTTCGAAGTTCATGTTGAATACTCCAAGGGGTATTGTAAGGAATCCTGGAAAATTTTACTTGGCAGGTGCTTTTTCGCCGCGCCAACGCCGGCCCAGCCACTGGCTGAAGTCGTCCATATAGCAGTAGACCACAGGCACCACCACCAGCGTGAGCAGGGAGGAGGTGATGACGCCGCCGATCACGGCCTGGCCCATGGGGGCGCGCTGCTCGGAGCCCTCGGTGAGGGCGAAGGCCAGCGGCACCATGCCGAAGATCATGGCCAGGGTGGTCATCAGGATGGGACGCAGCCGCACCCGGGCCGCCATCAGGAGGGCTTCGGCGCGCTCCATGCCCGGGACGCGGCGGCCGTCCGCGTCCACCTGGTCTTCACGCGCGCGGATCGCGAAGTCCACCAGCAGGATGGCGTTCTTGGTCACCAGGCCCATGAGCATGACCACGCCGATGATGGAGAACATGGACAGGGTGGAGCCGAACATCAGCAGGGCCAGCACCACGCCGATCAGCGTGAGCGGCAGCGAGGTCATCAGCGCCAGGGGCTGGAAGAAACTCTTGAACTGGCTGGCCAGGATCATGTAGATGAAGATGATGGCCATGGCCAGGGCGGAGATCGCGTAACCGAAGGACTCCTGCATGTTCTTGGTCGAGCCGCCGAACTGGTAGCGGTAACCCGGCGGGAAGCTGATGCCGTCCAGCGCCTTGCGGATGTCGGCCGAGATCTCGCCGGCCGAGCGGTTGTAGACGTTGGCGTTGATGGCCACCTCGCGCATCAGGTCACGCCGGTTGATCTGGTTGGAGCCGGTGTCCGCGGCCAGCGCGGCGACCTGGTTCAGGCGCACCACGCGCGAGCTGCCGTCGCTGTTGCTGCCCATGGCAAAGGGCAGGCGCTCCAGATCGGCCATGCTGTTGCGCGATTCAGGGGCCAGGCGCACGTTGACGTCATAGGTCTGGTCGTCGCTGGCGCGCCAGTTGCCCACGGTCTGGCCGGCCACCAGGATGCGCAGGGCGCCGGCGATCTGGTTCACGTTCAGGCCCAGGTCGGACGCGGCCTCGCGCCGCACTTGCACGGCAATGGTGGGCTTGCCCGGCTTGACGCTGGAATCGAGATCCACCAGGCCCGGGATGTCGCGGATCTTGTCCGTGACCAGCTGGCTGAGGCGTTCCAGTTCCTGCAGGTCGCTGCCCTGCAGGGAGAACTCGATCTGCTTCTGGCCGCCCACGGCATCGAGCAGGCCGGCGTGTGTGACCGTGATGCCCGGCACCCGTTTGAGGCGCTCGCGCAGCAGCGCCGAGATCTGGTCCACATTGCGCGTGCGTTCCTTGCGGTCGATCAGGCGCACATAGACACTGGCGTAGTTCTTGCCGAGCGCATTGCCGGTGTTGATCGTGGCCAGCGAGTAGCGCACCTCGGGGAACTCGCGCAGGATGTCCTGCACCTGGCGGGCCTTGGTCTCGGTGACCTCGATGGACGAACCCACCGGTGTGTAGAAGCTGACCGTGGTTTCGGAGAAGTCGGCCTTGGGCACGAACTCGGTCCCCAGCAGCGGCACCATGACGATGCTGAGCACGAAGATGGCGAAGGCGATGCCCAGCGTGGCCAGCTTGTGCACCAGTGACCAGCGCAGGATGCTCTGGTAGCCCTCGGCCAGGCTTTCGGTGGCGCGGTCGAACCAGCCGGTGACACGGCCGATGGTCCTGTCGTAGAAGGTCACGGGCTCGCGGTGCTTGCCGTGCCCGTCGATGCTCGGGTCGTGCCAGAGCGAGGACAGCATGGGGTCCAGCGTGAAACTCACGAACATCGAGATCAGCACCGCCGCCACGATGGTGATGCCGAACTCGTGGAAGAACTTGCCGATGATGCCGCCCATGAAGCCGATGGGCATGAACACCGCGACGATGGAGAAGGTGGTGGCCAGCACGGCCAGACCGATCTCCTGCGTGCCGTCCAGCGAGGCCTCGTAGGGCGTCTTGCCCATCTGCACATGGCGCACGATGTTCTCGCGCACCACGATGGCGTCGTCGATCAACAGGCCCACGCACAGCGACAGCGCCATCAGCGTGATCATGTTGATGGTGAAGCCGAACCAGTACATGAAGAGGAAGGTGCCGATCAGCGCGATCGGCAGCGTCAGGCCGGTGATGACGGTGGAACGCCAGGAGTTCAGGAAGAGGAAGACGATCAGCACCGTCAGCAGGGCGCCTTCGATCAGGGTGCGGCGCACGTTGTCCACCGCGACGCGGATCGGGCGCGAGCCGTCCTGGATGGGCTCCAGGCGCACACCCGGGGGCAGCTGGCTCTTCATCTCGGCCACGGTGCGCGTCAGGCCGTCGATCACGGCGATGGTGTTCTCGTCCTGCGCCTTCTGCACCGACATCAGCAGGGTGCGCTGGCCGTTGTGCAGGGCCAGGGTCTCGACCTCCTGCGGGCCGTCCTGTACGGTGGCCAGCTGGGCCAGGCGGATCGGGGTTCCGCCCTTGCGCGCCACGATGATGCGGCCGAAGTCCTCGGGGCGCTGCATGCGCGCGTCGACCTGCACCGCCAGTTCCTGCGTGCTGGAGCGCACGGCGCCCACCGGCAGTTCCTGGTTTTCGCTCTTCACGGCGGCCACGACCTGATCGGGCGTGATGCCGTAGGCTTCGAGCGCCGCGGGGCGCATGTAGATGTTGATCTCGCGCTTGGTCGCGCCCACCAGGGTCACGGCGCCGACGCCGCGCACGTTCTCCAGCCGCTTCTTGAGCACCTGGTCGGCCCAGCTCGTGAGCTCCACCGCGCTGGGTCGGGGGCCTGGCTGGCGCGCCGCGCCGGACCGCTCCAAGCAAGCGCGCGCCCCCTCGGGGGGCAGCGAAGCACACGCAGTGGCGAGCGTGGGGGCTGTCGGTTCAGGCAGCACGGCCAGCGACCAGATGGCGCGGCTGGCCGGGTCGAAGCGCAGCACACGCGGTTCCTTGACCTCGGTGCGCAGACTGGGGCGGATGGCGGCCACCTTCTCGCGCACGTCCTCGGCGGCCTTGCGGCCGTCGATGTGCAGCTGGAACTCGATGATCACCACCGACTGGTTCTCGTAGCTGCGCGAGGTCAGCGCGTTGATGCCGGCGATGGAGTTGACGCCTTCCTCGATCTTCTTGGTGACTTCGCTCTCGACGATCTCGGGGGCGGCGCCCGGGTATTCGGTGCTGACCACCACCACGGGGAAGTCCACATTGGGAAACTGGTCGACCTGCAGGCGCTGGTAGGAGAACAGGCCCAGCACCACAAAGGCCAGCATGACCATGGTGGCGAAGACCGGGTTCTTGAGGCTGACGCGGGTGAACCACATGCCTCAGCGACCCTGTGCAGCCGGCGCCGCGGCGGCGCTGCGCACGGCCGTGCCCTCGCGCAGCGGACCGACCGTGCCGGCCAGCACCAGGCTGCCTTCGGGCAGGCCGCTCACGACCACCATGTCCTGCCCACTGGCCTGGCCGCGCGCGCCCAGGCTGACGCTGGCGTGGCGCACCTGCTGGTTCTCGACCACCTGCACATAGGGCCGGGGCTTGTCGGTGCGCACGAGCTGCAGCGGCACGGCCAGGGCCTTGAGCTTTTCCGTGCCCAGCGTGCCCTGCACAAACAGGCCCTGGCGCAGGCCGGGCACCGACTTGAGCTGCAGGTAGACCAGCACGCTGCGGCTGCCGGCCTGGGTGCTGGGGTTGATGCGGGCCACGCGCGCCGGCACCGCCTGCGCGTAGCCTTCGACCTGCAGCAGGGCCTGCTGGCCCACGCGCACGCCGACCGTGTCGGCCGCGCTGAGCGCCGCCTCGATCTCCATGCGAGAGAGGTCCACGATCTCGACGATGCGCGTGTCCACCGCCACGCGCTCGCCGGGCTGGGCCAGGCGCTGCGAGATCAGGCCGCCCATGGGCGCACGCAGCACGGTGTCGGCAGCGCTCTTTTGCGCCACGTCGGCGGCGGCCACGGCGGCCTCGTAGCTGGCGCGGGCCGCGTTCAGATTGGCCAGCGAGGTGTCCAGCGCGGTCTTGGAGATGAAACCCCGGTCGACCAGGGCCTTGTTGTTGTCGTACTGGCGCTGCGCGATGTCGATCTGCGCCTTGGCCGCGTCGGCCTGCAACCGGGCCTGGCGCAGGCGAGCCTCGTATTCGGCGGGGTCGATGCGTGCGATCACCTGGCCGGCCTTGACGGCGTCCCCTTCGCGCACGCGCAGGCCCTGCAACTCGCCCGGCACGCGCGCCTTCACAAAAGCCGAGTTGGCCGCCTTGAGCGTGCCCGAGACCGGCAGGCCGCGCAGCATGTCCTGCATCTGCAGCGGCAGCAGGTCACCGGCGCCAAGTTCGATCACGGTCTGCGTGCCGCGTGCGGTCTGCTCGGCCAGCGCGGCCTGCTGGGTCTTGCGTGCGCCCAGGGCGCGCAGGACGGCCAGGGCCAGCAGAGCGACGACCAGGCCCATCAGGCCCCATTTGATCCAGCGTTTCATCTTCTTCACTTTCCTTGGGCCAAGGGCGTGCCCTTGCTGGCCGGCGCGCACAGGCCGTACAGCAGAGTCTGCACCTGCAGTTCGAGGTATTTTTCGGGATGCAGTATCGTGGAAGGGCAGGCGCAGGCGCCAAAGGAGTGCTTCCAGGACATCAGGAAGATCATGGGTGCCAGCACCGTGTAGATGGCGAGCTCGGTGTCGATGGGGCGAAATTCGCCGCGGTCTATGCCGCGTTGCAGGATGCGGCGGATCAACTCGTGGCCGGGCTCGATGACTTCCTGCTGGTAGAAGGCGGCCAGTTCGGGGAAGTTGCTGGCCTCGCTCATCATGAGCTTGGTGATGCCGGCCGCCGGGGTGTTGCCCACGCGTTCCCACCACATCATCATGGCGTAGCGCAGCATCTCGGCCGTGCTGCCCGGGTAGACCTCGAACTCGGCGTTCCACTCGGCAAAGCGCCCGGCGATGTTCTCGCGCACCACGGCCTTGAACAGTTCTTCCTTGCTGGCGAAGTAGAGAAAAAGCGTGCCCTTGGAGACGCCGGCGCGGCGCGCCACTTCCTCCGAGCGCGTCGCGGCATAACCCTTCTCGACAAAGAGTTCCAGCGCGGCGGCCAGCAACTCGCCCGGGCGGGCTTCCTTGCGGCGTTCGCGTTTGGCCTGCACCTTGGCGCAGGTATCGGAGAAGATTCTGGCGATCATGGCGAGGGCCTGAGCAGGTACTAATGACTGACGGGTTATTAATGTAATCCGGCAGCCCCGGGGCCGTCAAGTCGCATCCTGCCTGCCCGATGTGAGAAGCCGGTCCGGAAACGGTAAAGCCGGAGTAAAGGGCGGGTCGGGGCGTCCTGATTAAGATGCAGTCTCCTGCCACCTGCGAACTACATCATGTCCCATGACCATCCCATCCTCGTCCTTGGCGGCGGCTGTTTCTGGTGCACCGAGGCCGTGTTCGACCGGGTGCGCGGCGTGATCGATGTCGAAAGCGGCTACAGCAACGGCCATGTGCAGCGGCCCAGCTACGAGCAGGTCTGCGGCGGGCAGACCGGACACAACGAGGTGGTGCGTCTGGGCTACGACCCAACACAGGTCAGTGTGCGACAGCTGTTGGGCGTCTTTTTTGCCACCCATGACCCGACCACGCTCAATCGCCAGGGCAACGACGTGGGCACGCAGTACCGCAGCGGCGTCTATTTCACGGCGCCCGAGCAGGAGCGCGAGGCCAGGGCCTTGATGGCCGAGCTGGCGCAGGCCGGCACTTTCGGCGCGCCCCTCGTCACCGAGGTGCTGCCGCTGGCCAACTACTGGCCGGCCGAGGCCTACCACCAGGACTATTTCAAGCAGCACCCGGACCAGGGCTACTGCTCCTTCGTCGTCGGCCCCAAGGTGGCCAAGTTCCGCAAGCAGTTCAAGGAACTGCTCAAGCCGGAGGCCGGCGCGTGATCGTCAGCCGGGGGCTGGCCTGCCAGTACCCGGGCGGCGGGCGGCTCACATTTCCCGACACCACGGTGCCGCAGGGCGGCGTGCTGCTGCTGCGCGGGCGCTCGGGCAGCGGCAAGTCGAGCTGGCTGGCGCTGGCCGCCGGCCTGATGCGGCCCGCGCAGGGCGAGATCGAGATGGCCGGCCAGGGGCTGGCTGCCCTGACGCCGCCGCAGGGGGATGCCTGGCGCGCGCGCCACATCGGTTTCCTGCCGCAGAAGCTGCACCTGAGTCCGGCGCTCACCGTTGCCGGCAACCTGGAGCTGGTGTATTTCGCGGCGGGCCTGAAGCTCGATGCGCCTGCCATGGCCTCTGCCTTGCAGGCCCTCGGTGTGGCCGAGCTGGCGGCACGGCGACCGCAGCAGCTCTCGGGCGGGCAGGCGCAGCGTGTGGCGCTGGCGCGCGCCGTGCTGTTGCATCCCCAGGTCATCCTGGCGGACGAGCCCACGGCCAGCCTGGACGATGCGGCCGCGCGTGAAGCCCTGGCCCTGCTGCAGGTCACGGCACAGCGTTGCGGCGCCACGCTGGTGATCGCCACGCACGATGCCCGTGTGGTCCAGGCGCTGCCGCAGGCGCAACTGCTGGATCTGGACGCGGCCCGGGGGGCTGTCGCATGAAAACCCTGGCCCTCTCCTGGCGCTATCTGTGGGCCCGGCCCCTGGCCACGGTGCTCAATCTGCTGCTGCTCACGCTGGGCCTGGCCGCCATCACCCTGGTGCTGCTGACGCGTGCGCAGCTGGACCGGGCCTTCGAGAGGGATCTTGCCGGCATCGACGTCGTGGTCGGCGCCAAGGGCAGCCCGCTGCAGCTCATCCTTGCCGGTGTCTTCCATCTCGATGTGCCGCCGGGCAATATCCCGCTGCGCGAGGCGCAGGCCCTGGCCCGGGACACCCGCGTGGCGCAGCTGATCCCCTTGAGCCTGGGCGACAGTTACCGCGGCTTTCGCATCGTCGGCACCACGCAGGACTACCCCGCGCACTACGGCGCGCAGGTCGCGCAGGGCCGGCTCTGGCGGCAGGCCATGGAGGTGGTGCTGGGCCACCAGGCCGCGCAGGCGACCGGCCTGCAGCCGGGCCAGGCTTTTGCGGGAGCGCACGGCCTGGTCGACGGTGGCGATGCGCCCGGCCATGTGAGCCATCCCTACCAGGTGGTCGGTGTGCTGGCGCCTTGCGGCTGCGTGCTCGATCGCCTGCTGCTCACCGCCACCGAATCGGTGTGGGAGGTGCACGACGTCGCGCACGGCCAACACGAGGACCACGACGCGGCAGACGAAGATGAAAAACGCGAGATCACCCTGGCCCTGGTGCGCTACCGCAGCCCCCTGGCCGCGGCGACTTTCCCGCGTTACGTGAACACCCGCACCAATCTGCAGGCCGCCGCCCCCGCGCTGGAAATCACGCGATTGCTGCGTTTGGTGGGGGTGGGCGCCGACGTGCTGCGCGGCTTTGCAGCGGTGCTGCTGCTGACGGCGGGGCTGAGCGTGTTCATCGCCTTGTGGAGCGCCGTGCGCGAGCGCAGCGCGGACCTGGCCCTGCTGCGCATGCTGGGCGCGCCACCGCAGCGCCTGGCCGCGCTGCTGCTGTGCGAGGCCTTCTGGCTGGCCGGTCTGGCCACGGTGCTGGGCCTGCTGGGGGGCCACCTCTTGACAGGCCTGCTAGGCTATTTGTTGGCGCTGGAGCAATCCTTGTCCATGACGGGCTGGCTCTGGCTGACCGTGGAACTCTGGGTGCCGGCCCTGGCACTGACCGTGGCGACCCTGGCCGCTCTTTTGCCCGCGCTGGGCGCTTACCGCACAGAAGCGGGACAATGGCTGAATTCGAGATAAACCATGCGCTACCTGCTTACTGTCATCGCCCTGTTCGCTGCCACGCTGGCCCAGGCCCAGCTGGATGCGCCCGTCCAGGGCGGCATCCCCAGCGGCAGTGGCGCCGGTGTGCACAGCCCCGACAGCCCCTTTGCGCCCCTGAAAGAGCGTGCCGACGTGCTGTCCTGGGCCTTCCTGACCCAAGTGAAGACCAAGGTCGAGAAAAACCGCGTGCTGCCGGTTTTCCCGGCGCCCATCCTGGCGCTGGACGGCAAACCGCAGCGCGTGCAGGGTTTCATGATGCCGCTGGAGCCGGGCGAGAAACAGACGCACTTTCTGCTGAGTTCGGTGCCGCTGTCCTGCTCCTTCTGCCTGCCCGGCGGACCCGAGAGCATGATCGAGGTGAAGAGCAAGACGCCCATCAGGTACGGCATGGAGCCTCTGGTGGTGCAGGGCCGCCTGGCCGTGCTGCGTGACGATCCCTACGGCCTGTACTACCGCATCACCGACGCCGTGGCGGTGAAATAATCACAGCCCCTTGCCCATCCTTCCCATGTCACGCGCCCGTCCTCTGCATCGCCCCCCGCTCCGGCATCTGCCGGGCGTGGTGCTGCTCGTGCTGGCGCTGCTGTGGGCCCAGTTGCTGGGGCTGGCGCACGGTGTGCTGCATGCCCATGTGGCGCACAACAGCCCGGCCGTCCTGGCGCAGGCCCAGCCCGCGCAGGATCTGCTGTCCCACCTGCTGGCCCCCGCCAGTGACGAGAGCAAGTGCCGCCTCTATGACCAGCTGGGTCAGGGCGGCCCGCTGCTGCCGGTGCTGGCGGCGCCGGCCCTGGCCCTGCCGCTGGTGCCGGCCTGGGTCGTCCTGCAAACCCTGCAGCCGCGCCCCTGCGCCGCCTTCGCGGCGCGCGCACCCCCCACGTCCCGCTGAATCCACGTAGCTGATCCGCCGCGCCGGCTTCAAGGCCGCGCGGTGCTTCCTGTTGAATTCAACGAGACGACGATGAAACACGAACACAAGACCCCTGATTTTTTCCGCCGCAGCACGCTGGCGACGCTGACGCTCCTGGCCTGCAGTGCCTGGGCCCAGGAGGGCGCCATGCTGGCGCCCGTGGTGGTGACCGGCAACCCGCTGGGCGCCACCGAGCTGATCACACCGACCGAACAGCTCTCGGGCACCGAGCTGCTGCTGCGCAGCCAGCCCACCCTGGGCGAGACCCTCAACGGCCTGCCCGGCGTGAGCAGCACCTATTTCGGCCCCAATGCCAGCCGGCCCGTGATCCGCGGTCTGGATGGCGACCGCATCCGCATCCTCAACAACGGCGGGGCCAGCGAAGACCTGTCCAGCCTGAGCTACGACCACGCGGTCACGCTGGACCCGCTGCTGATCGAACGCGTCGAAGTGCTGCGCGGCCCGGGCGCGCTGCAGTACGGCGGCAGCGCCGTGGGTGGCGTGGTCAATGTGATCGACGGGCGTATCCAGCGCGAGCCCCTGTTCGACGCGGCCGGCGGCGTGACCGGCAAGATCGACGCCGGCCTGGTCAGCGGCAACCGGGAGCGGGGCGGCACGGTGCTGCTGGACGGGGGGACCGATCGTTACACCCTGCACGTCGACGCCATGTCGCGCAAGACGGAGGACGTGGCCGTGCCCATCGATCTGTCCTGCACGCGCGGTGGTGTCACGAGCACGGCGCGCCGTATCTGCAACTCGGCCAGCGAGAGCGCGGGTGGGGCGCTGGGGGGCACGCTGTTCTTCGACCGGGGTTACCTGGGCGCCTCGCTCTCCACCTACACCACCCACTACGGTTCGGTGGCCGAGGACGAGGTGGACATCCGCATGCGCTCCGGCCGCCTGGCCCTGGAAGGCGAACTGCGTGATCTGGGTGGGTGGCTGCAGAGCGTCAAGGCCCAGTTCAGCCGCAACGACTACCAGCACACCGAATTTAACGCCGGTGTGCCCGGCACCCTGTTCAAGACCCAGGGCAACGATCTGCGCCTGCAGGCCCGCCACGCCCGTCTGGGGGCGCTCGACGGTGTGATCGGTCTGCAGTTGGAGGACAGCGAGTTCTCGGCCGACGGCACGGAGGCCTACGCGCCCTACAGCCGCACGCGCAGCGGCGCAGCCTTCACGCACGAGGAGTTGGCCACCGCCTGGGGCAAGCTCAGTGCCGGGGCGCGGCTGGAGTCGGTGCAGGTCGAGTCCTTCGGCACGCCCGGCGTGGCGCGTTTCACGCCCGCAACACGCAGCTTCAACCCGGGCAGTTATGCCCTGGGCGCGCTGTGGAGCGTGGCGTCGGAGTGGCAGCTCACGTCCAACCTGTCGTGGAACGAGCGCGCCCCCAAGCATTACGAGCTCTACGCCAACGGCGAGCACGTGGCCACCAAGGCCCGGGAGATCGGCAACCCTGATCTGGGCAAGGAGCGCTCGACCAACGTCGATATGGGGGTGGCCTGGAAGCGCGGCGCCCACCGTGCGCAGCTGCAGCTGTTCCAGCACCAGTTCAGCAACTACATCTCGCTCGAAGGGACCGATCTCACGACCACACCGCCGCAATACACCTACACCCAGGTGCAGGCGCGGTTCATCGGCGCCGAGGCCAGCGGCAGCCTGCGCCTGCTGGATGCGCAGCACAAGCTGGACCTGGCCCTGCGCGCCGACACCGTGCGGGCCGACAACACCAGCACCGGCCAGCCCCTGCCGCGCATCGCCCCGCACCGCGTGGGCGCCACGTTGCAGTGGAGCCGTGCCGCCTGGGGGGCGCGCCTGGGGGTGGACCGCTACGCCGCGCAGGACCGCGTGCCCGAGGGCCAGCTGGCCACCGGGGGCTACACGCTGTGGAACGCGGCGCTGAGTTTGCGTGACAAGGTCAGTGGCTTGCCGGCCCTTTGGTACGCGCGCCTGGACAATATCGGCGATACCCTGGCTTACTCGTCCTCGTCCATCCTGACGCAGACGGCGCCGGGGAGGGTGCCGTTGCCGGGGCGGAGTTTGAAGGTGGGGTTGCAGTTGAGCTTCTGAGCTTTTCTGCTTTGAGGCTCGCCTGGCTTTCGAGGCAAGCCGGGACTCGCCCCGGCGGGCGAGTCACCTTTCTTTGCTTCGCCAAAGCAAGGTAACCGAAAGAAAGGCGACCCTGGTGTCTGTGACCCCGGCTATGCCGGGGCAACCTGCGATGCTCGCGCCAGGCGGGATCCGCGCAAACTCGCTGCGCTCAAACATGCGCGTCTCTTGATCCGCCTGCCGCTGCGCTTCTCGGCACAGACACAAGGGTGGGGGAATGCCGGAAACCGAATACAGATACAACAAGGGCACGCTATCGCGTGCCCTTGTTCTTGAGTTGTGGAGTTTTGCGCTTCACCGTCGGAGTTAGCTCTCTTGCTGCGCACAGCATCAGTCTTTTCCAAACACTTCATCCATAACCGAATAGAAGGTAGGCTCACGTCGTTTATCGATGCTATCGAGCATGGCTTGTATGTCGATGTGTCCTGGTATGTGATCGCTGATCTTCAGGCGCTTCTTTGTGGCTGCTTCTTCAAACACGGGCTCTCCGCTCTTGACGTGCCAACCCGGATCGATTTCCTCTACTTCGCGGATGAGGGTGGGTGTGACATTGTTACCGTCGGGTGTGAAATGCTCTGGTCGGAGTGGAAGGGTGCGGTGAGAGTGGTTGAAATTGAGGACCAAGCTCCAAGGAGGAACCGGTTTGCCGTTCTCAGCGAAGTAGCCCATGACGTAACCGACCATTCGAACGACGGAATGCTCGTGCATTGCGTACGCTAGGGCGTGTTAACACTAATTGTGTCGAGAGTCATCGAATGCGAAACTGCAGGCATGGAGATCACACCCGAGCAATTCAAACGCATCGAACACTGCTTCCCCGTGCAGCGCGGCAACGTCAGCC
>NZ_BAAGWN010000038.1:0-35018 GCF_054780335.1 Curvibacter fontanus | reverse complement strand
GGGTGACAACGTGTCGATCACCGTCAAGCTGATCGCCCCCATCGCCATGGAAGAAGGCCTGCGCTTCGCCATCCGCGAAGGCGGCAAGACCGTGGGCGCCGGTGTGGTCGCCAAGATCCTCGCGTAATTCGCAAACAAACAGGAATTACCATGGCTACCAAACAGAAAATCCGCATTCGCCTCAAGGCGTTTGACTACAAGCTGATCGACCAGTCGGCTGCCGAGATCGTGGACACGGCCAAGCGCACCGGCGCCATCGTCAAGGGCCCCGTGCCCCTGCCGACCCGCATGAAGCGTTTCGACATCCTGCGCTCGCCGCACGTCAATAAGACCAGCCGTGACCAGTTCGAAATCCGCACCCACCAGCGTCTGATGGACATCGTGGACCCGACCGACAAGACGGTCGATGCCCTGATGAAGCTCGACCTGCCGGCCGGCGTGGACGTCGAAATCAAGCTGCAGTAAGAAAAACCGCGGCGCGCGGCCGTCTGTCCCGAACCGACCGCAGGGCCGAATTTGCCTGTCAAGGCGAATTCGGCTATACTGTCAGGCTCAGCTGAATTTGGCGTGCCAGATTCAGCTGAGTTTTATTAACCCTCTTTCACATTCCAACGTCCGCGACCAATTGAAGTCGTGGCGGTGAAGGCAAAGGAGAAAAAATGAGTCTGAGCAATCGATTGGGGTTGCTGGGGCGCAAGGTGGGCATGATGCGTCTGTTCACTGATGACGGCGATGCAGTGCCTGTCACGGTGGTGGATGTGTCCAACAACCGAGTGACCCAGATCAAAACCCAGGACAACGACGGCTATGTCGCCCTTCAGGTGACCTTCGGCTCGCGCAAAGCTTCGCGCGTGACCAAGCCGGTAGCCGGCCACCTTGCCAAGGCAGGTGTTGAGGCCGGTGAAATCATCCAGGAATTCCGTGTCGAGGCCGACGCCGCCGCCAAGTACCAGGCCGGCGCCGCTGTGCCCGTGACCGACGTGTTTGCCGTGGGCCAGAAGGTCGACGTGCAGGGCACTTCGATCGGCAAGGGCTTTGCCGGCACGATCAAGCGTCACAACTTCAAGTCGCAGCGTGCGTCGCACGGTAACAGCCGTTCGCACAATGTTCCGGGCTCCATCTCCATGGCGCAGGATCCGGGCCGCGTGTTCCCGGGCAAGCGCATGACGGGCCACATGGGCGACCAGACCAAGACGATCCAGAACCTGGACGTCATCCGCATTGACGAAGCCCGTCAGCTGCTGCTGATCAAGGGCGCGATCCCCGGCTCCGCTGGTGGTTTTGTGACCGTCCGTCACGCCGTCAAGGTGCAAGCCAAGAAAGGAGCGAACTGATGCAGCTCGAACTCCTGAACGACCAGGGCCAGGCCGCTTCCAAGATGGAAGCCCCGGACACCGTGTTCGGTCGTGAATACAACGAAGCGCTGGTGCACCAGATCGTGGTGGCCTTCCAGGCCAACGCCCGTCAGGGCACCCGTGCCCAGAAGGACCGCGAACAGGTCAAGCACTCGACCAAGAAGCCGTTCAAGCAAAAGGGTACCGGCCGCGCGCGTGCTGGTATGACCTCCTCCCCGCTGTGGCGTGGGGGCGGTCGCATCTTCCCGAACATGCCCGACGAGAACTTCACCCAGAAGATCAACAAGAAGATGTACCGCGCCGGTATGGCTTCGATCTTCTCGCAGCTGGCCCGCGAAGGCCGCCTGGCCGTGGTCGAGTCTCTCAAGGTGGACTCGCCCAAGACCAAGCAGCTGGCTGACAAGTTCAAGGCCATGAAGCTGGACTCCGTGCTGGTGATCGCCGACCAGGTTGACGAGAACCTGTACCTGGCCTCGCGCAACCTGACCAACGTGCTGGTGGTCGAGCCGCGTTACGCCGATCCGCTGTCGCTGGTGCACTACCGCAAGGTGCTGGTCACCAAGGCGGCCATGGACCAACTCAAGGAGATGTTCGCATGAGCACCGCCAAGTTTGAAGAAGGTCGTCTGATGCAGGTGCTCGTCGCTCCCATCGTGTCCGAGAAGGCCACCATGGTTGCCGAGAAGAGCAATGCAGTGACGTTCAAGGTGCTGCAGGACGCGACCAAGCCTGAAATCAAGGCCGCCGTGGAACTGATGTTCAAGGTTGAGGTCAAGGGCGTGTCTGTGGTGAATACCAAGGGCAAGACCAAGCGCTATGGCAAGTCCGTCGGTCGTCGCGACAACGTTCGCAAGGCCTACGTGACGCTCAAGCCGGGTCAAGAGCTGAACCTGTCCGGGGAGGCTGCGTAATCATGGCTGTCATCAAAATGAAACCGACTTCGCCGGGCCGTCGTGGCGTGGTGAAGATCTCGCGTGACCACCTTTACAAGGGTGAGGCCTACGCTCCCCTGCTCGAGCCCCAGTTCCAGCAGGCCGGTCGTAACAACAACGGCCACATCACCACCCGTCACAAGGGTGGTGGCCACAAGCACCACTACCGCGTGGTCGACTTCAAGCGCAACAAGGACGGTATCCCCGCCAAGGTCGAGCGCATCGAGTACGACCCGAACCGTTCGGCCCACATCGCTCTGGTGTGTTATGCCGACGGCGAGCGTCGCTACATCATTGCGCCGCGTGGCCTGGAAGTGGGCGCCACCATCGTGAACGGCGCTGAAGCGCCGATCCGCGTGGGCAATGCCTTGCCGATCCGCAACATCCCGGTGGGCTCGATCATTCATTGCATCGAGCTGCAGGCTGGCAAGGGTGCCCAGGTGGTTCGTTCCGCCGGTGCTTCCGCCACGCTGCTGGCCCGTGAAGGCACTTACGCCCAGGTGCGCATGCGCTCGGGCGAGGTGCGCAAGATCCATATCGAATGCCGCGCCACCATCGGCCAGGTCGCCAACGAAGAACACAGTCTGCGCCAGCTCGGCAAGGCCGGTGTCAAGCGCTGGATGGGTATTCGTCCGACCGTTCGCGGTGTGGTGATGAACCCGGTCGACCATCCGCACGGCGGCGGCGAAGGCAAGACCGGCGAAGGTCGCCACCCTGTCGATCCGTGGGGCAATCTGACCAAGGGTTACCGTACCCGCAACAACAAGCGCACGCAGGTCATGATCGTGTCGCGTCGCAAGAAGTAAGGGGAACGCACAATGACACGCTCTCTGAAAAAAGGTCCCTTTGTGGACCATCACCTGGTGGCCAAGGTCGACAAGGCCGTCGCCACCAAGGACAAGAAGCCGATCAAGACCTGGTCGCGTCGCTCCATGGTTCTGCCCGATTTCATCGGCCTGACCATCGCCGTGCACAACGGCAAGCAGCACGTGCCGGTCTACATCACTGACCAAATGGTGGGCCATAAGCTGGGTGAGTTCGCGCTGACCCGCACCTTCAAGGGCCACCCCGCGGACAAAAAAGTCCAGAAGAAATAAGGGAATTGAACATGGAAACACGTGCAACCCTTCGTGGTGTCCGCCTCTCGGTGGACAAGGGCCGTCTGGTCGCGGATCTGATCCGTGGCAAGAAGGTCGACCAGGCCCTGAACATCCTGCAGTTCACGCAGAAAAAAGCTGCCGTGATCATCAAGAAGGTTCTGGAGTCCGCCATTGCCAACGCCGAGCACAACGACGGCGCCGATATCGACGAACTGAAGGTCAAGACCATCTACGTCGAACAAGGCACCACGCTCAAGCGTTTCACTGCCCGTGCCAAGGGTCGTGGCAACCGTATCAGCAAGCCCACGTGCCATGTGTACGTGACGGTCGGCAACTAAAGAGGTCAGAAGGATATGGGACAAAAAATCAACCCGACCGGCTTCCGCCTCGCCGTCAGCCGTAACTGGGCCTCGCGCTGGTACGCCAGCAACCGTGACTTCGCCGGCATGCTGGCCGAAGACATCAAGGTGCGCGAGTACCTGAAGGCCAAGCTGAAGAACGCGTCCGTTTCGCGCGTGCTGATCGAGCGCCCCGCCAAGAACGCCCGCATCACGATCTTCTCGGCGCGTCCGGGCGTCGTGATCGGCAAGAAGGGCGAGGACATCGAGAACCTCAAGCGCGACCTGGGCAGGCAGCTGGGCGTGCCGGTGGCCGTCAACATCGAGGAAGTGCGCAAGCCCGAAATCGATGCCAAGCTGATCGCCGACAGCATCACCCAGCAGCTCGAGAAGCGGATCATGTTCCGCCGCGCCATGAAGCGCGCCATGCAAAACGCCATGCGTCTGGGTGCCCTGGGCATCAAGATCATGTCGGCGGGCCGTCTGAACGGCATCGAGATCGCCCGTACCGAGTGGTATCGCGAAGGCCGTGTGCCGCTGCACACCCTGCGCGCCGACATCGACTACGGCACCTCGGAAGCCAAGACCACCTACGGCGTCATCGGCGTCAAGGTCTGGGTCTACAAGGGCGACACCCTGGGTCGCAACGATCTGCCCACAGCCGTTGAGCCGCGTACCGAAGAAGAGCGCCGCCCGCGTGGTCCGCGTCGCGACAGCCGTCCGGCCGGTGACCGTCCCGCGGCTCCCCGCGGTGCACGCCGTCCGGCTGGCAGCGCCGCCGCGCCTGCCGACGGCAGCGACAAACCCGCAGAGGCCACCCCTGGTGCCGATGCCCCGAAAACCGCCGTTAAGCGCGTCCGCAAAGTCGCCGCGCCAGCTGCAGCAGCTGACGGCGCCAAAGGAGAATAAACATGCTGCAACCTGCACGTAGAAAATACCGCAAGGAGCAAAAAGGCCGTAACACCGGTATTGCCACCCGTGGCAGCTCCGTGGCCTTTGGCGACTTCGGCCTGAAATGTACCGACCGCGGCCGTCTGACGGCCCGCCAGATCGAGGCGGCACGTCGTGCCATCTCCCGTCACGTCAAGCGTGGCGGCCGCATCTGGATCCGCGTGTTCCCCGACAAGCCGATTTCCCAGAAGCCTGCTGAAGTGCGTATGGGTAACGGCAAGGGCAACCCGGAGTACTACGTGGCTGAAATCCAGCCCGGCAAGATCGTGTTCGAGATCGTCGGCGTGCCCGAAGAGCTGGCCCGCGAAGCGTTCAAGCTGGCTGCCGCCAAGCTGCCGCTGCGCACCACCTTCGTCAGCCGCATGATCGGCCAGTAATCAGGAGAATGAAGAAATGAAAGCTGCTGAACTGCGCCAGAAAGACGTTGCCGGCCTGCAAGCCGAGGTCAAAGAGCTGCAAAAAGCCCACTTTGGTCTGCGCATGCAAAAAGCCACGCAACAACTGAACAACACGGCCACGCTGGGCAACACCCGTCGCGATATCGCCCGTGCCAAGACCCTCCTTGCTCAAAAGCAAGCCGCCAAATAAGGAGCACTGAATGACGGAAGCTAAAAAATCCCTCAAGCGCACCTTGGTTGGCAAGGTGGTCAGCGACAAGCGAGCCAAGACCGTGACCGTGCTGGTCGAGCGTCGTGTGATGCACGAGCTCTACGGCAAGATCGTGGCCAAGTCGAGCAAGTACCACGCCCATGACGAAAAGGGTGAATACAAGCTCGGCGACGTGATCGAAATCACCGAAAGCAAGCCGATTTCCAAGACCAAGAACTGGGTTGCCACCCGTCTGGTCGAAAAGGCTGCAGCGGTCTAAGCTCATTGCAGCATGCGCTGCAGGACACCCCGAAACGGCTCACAATGCGTGAGCCGTTTTTTTTACCCCTAGTCAATCTATCGAGGAGCACACCATGATCAAAGTCGGTGATACCCTGCCGGGCGCCACGCTGATGGAATATTCCGAAGTCGAGGGCGATGGCTGCAGCATCGGTCCCAACCCGGTCGATGTGAGCAAGACCGTGGCCGGCAAGACCATCGCCATCTTTGGTCTGCCGGGCGCTTTCACCCCGACCTGCTCGGCCAAGCACGTGCCGGGTTATGTCGAGAAATTCAACGAGTTCAAGGCTGCTGGCGTCGACGAGATCTGGTGTGTCAGCGTGAACGACGCCTTCGTCATGGGCGCCTGGGCGCGTGACCAGAAGAGCAACGGCAAGGTGCGCATGCTGGGCGACGGCAGTGCCGAGTTTGCCAAGGCCACCGGCCTGACCCTGGACCTGGCGGCACGCGGCATGGGTCTGCGCAGCAACCGTTACTCGATGCTTGTGAAGAATGGCAAGGTGGCCAGCCTGAACATCGAGGCGCCGGGCAAGTTCGAGGTCAGCGATGCCGGGACCCTGCTGGGCCAAGCCAAGGGCTGATTCGCGCCTCCTTGCTTCGGACGATTCAGGCCTGGCCAAAGGCCACCGCAGTCATGCGGTGGCCTTTTTGTTTCTGGCTTCAGCGCAGCGTTTCGCTCAGTGCGGCTCTCAGATAGTGAGCGCCAGCTATTGGATTGTGATAATAAGGCGGAACTTCCTCAAAGCCCAGATCTCCGTAGAGCCCACGGGCGGCTTCCATCTCGTCCAGGGTGTCGAGCAGGACATGGTCGTAGGCGTACAGATGGGCTGCGTCCAGGATGGTTTCGGCCAGCTGCCGGCCCAGACCCAGCCCTCGAAATGCAGGGCGCACATACAGGCGCTTCATCTCGCAAGCGTTGGGATAATCGGCGCTGTCCAGGGGACGCAGGGCACAGCAGCCAGCCAGCTGGCCGTTCACCAGGGCCAGCAGCAGGGCCCCCCGTGGCGTGGCATAGTCGCCGGGCAGGGTCGCGAGTTCCTCCTCAAAACCCTGGAAACACAGATCGACGTTGAGGCTGGCGGCGTACTCGCGGAAAATCTCGCGCACGGCGTCGAATTCAGCAGGCTGCTGGGGCGTCAGGATCGCGATGGTGGGCGGGTTCAAGGCAAGGATGACTGAGCTTATGGAAAACAAGTTTAGCGTGAGGCAAAAGCAAACTTCATCTGCGGGCGTGCGCTTCCTGCGGCAGGTACTTGCCTTGGGGCTGGCTGGCGGACTGCTGGCAGCTTGCCAGACGGTGCAGACCACGGGGGCGGGCCAGGTCGGCGTGACGCGCAACCAGTACATGGGCGTGAGTGCGGCCGAGGTGGATGCCGCATCAGCACAGTCTTATCGCAAGATGCTGCAGGAAGCCGAGAGCAAGAAACAGCTCAACCAGGACGCCGCCATGCTGGCGCGGGTGCAGGGCATCGCCAAACGGCTGGTAGCGCAGACCGTGCACTTCCGCGCCGATGCGCCGGGCTGGCGCTGGGAGACCAATGTCTTCAAAAGCGAGGAGGTCAATGCCTTCTGCATGGCCGGCGGCAAGATCGGCATTTACAGCGGCCTGATCGAGAAACTGAAGATCACGGATGACGAACTGGCCGCCGTCATGGGTCATGAAATTGCGCATGCCCTGCGTGAGCACGTGCGCGAGCAGGTCTCACGGCAGCAGGCAACGCGATTGCCGGGGCTTGTGGTGGCTATCGTGACCGGCAACCAGGCCCTGGCGGATCTGGGCGATACGCTGACACAAGTGAGCTTTACCCTGCCGCGCAGCCGAGAGGCCGAGAGTGAGGCCGACCAGATCGGCGTCGAATTGGCGGCACGGGCCGGGTACGACCCGCGTGCGGCCATCAGCCTGTGGCAGAAGATGAACCAGTTGGGGGGTGGCCGCCCCCCTGAATTCATGAGCACGCACCCCTCGCCCGAATCACGCCAGCAGGACCTGGCGCACATCAGTGCGGTCGTGATGCCCCTGTACGAACAGAGCCACCAGAAACGCTGAGGCGCTTCACGGGGCCGTGAGCCACAGCAGCAGGGCGACGGCGCCGGCGCTGAGCAGCAGCAATACGGCGGCCAGCAGGCGGCTGCCGGCGTCATCGCGCGAGGCCGGGATGGCCTGTGCCAGCTCCTTGTCACCGGTGAGCATGGGACGTACCAGGTTCTGCCGCTTGCGCCAGAGGTAATAGAGAATGGCCAGGGTGTGCAGGATCACCAGTACGATCAGCACCCGTTTGCCAACCTCGCGGTGGTACCAGGAGGCCAGGCTCACGAAGTCGCTGGAGGCCAACCGTGTCAGTGGCCCGCTGGCGGCAATCTCGTCGTCGCTGAAAAGTCCGGTGCCCACCTGGGCCAGCAGGAAAAACAGCAAGGCAAAGACCGAGAGTGCCCCGGTAGGGCTGTGCCCGACCGCATACGCAGGATCGCCCTGGCCGCGCAGGTAGTGCCACAGTGTGACAGGTGAGTAGACAAAGGCTGCGAAGCGTGACCAGCGCCCGCCGAACAGTCCCCAGAGCAGGCGAAAGACCAGCAGCGTCAACGCGGCATAACCCAGGCGGAAATGCCATTCCATGTAACCGAGCTGGGCTGTGGTCACGAGGGCGATGACGCAGAGCGCCAGCAGCCAGTGGAAGAGGCGTGTGGGGAGATCCCAGATTCTGACGAGATGCGGCATGACGGGTCCTAGCATAGGATGCTTGAGAAGAAGTCGTTGCTTGGTATTTTCCCTGAGATGGGGGAAACCATGCGAACTTTGGCGCAACCAGCGGCTCCCAAGTCAGGGAACCTCCCCGTTTACCAGCAAAGGAAGAACATGAAAACCATCGGTATCCTTGTCGCCGCAGCGGCGATCATCGGCCTCAGCGGCACGGCTTCCGCCCAGTTTGCCAAGCCGGAAGACGCGATCAAATACCGCAAGAGTGCCTTGTTCGTGATGCAGCAGCACTACGCGCGGATCGGGGCCATGGCCAGCGGTCGTGCGCCTTTTGACGCCAAGGTGGCGGCTGAGAATGCTGCGATCGCCGAAGACATGTCGCGCCTGCCCTGGGCGGCCTTCGGCGAGGGCACGGACAAGGGGGATACCAAGGCCTTGCCGGAGATCTGGAAGGAGCAGGCCAAGTTCAAGGCGGCTGCAGAGAAGATGCAAAGCGAGATGAGCAAACTGGCCGCCGCTGCCAAGACCGGCAACCTGGACAGCATCAAGACGGCTTTCCAGTCCACCTCGGGCAGCTGCAAGGCCTGCCACGACGATTTCCGCGGCAAATGAGACACAGGGGATAGACCCTCGCTTCGACGATCAGGGGCAGCCCAGGCTGCCCCTGGGCTTTTGGGGCCGGACGACAGATGGATCAGGTCTGGGCCAGCAACTCTTCGATCAGGCGGTGAAGCTCGGCAAAATCCGGCTCACCGATGTAGCGCTTGACGATCTCGCCCCGCTTGTCGACCAGGTAGGTGGTCGGGGTCAGGCTCACCTTCCCCCAGGCCGAAGCCACGGCTCCGGTGTTGTCGATGGCCACCTTGAAGGGCAGCTTGCGGGTCTGGCTGAAGTTGACGACGTAGCTGGGCGGGTCGTAGCTCATAGCCACGGCCACCGTGTCGAAGCCGCGGGCCTGGTATTTGTCGTAGGTGGCCATGATCTTGGGCATCTCGGCCACGCAGGTGGTGCAGCTGGTGGCCCAGAAGTTCACCAGCACGACTCGGCCGCGGAAATCCGCGGTGCTTTGCTGGCTGCCGTCGAGCAGCACAAACGTGGAGGCCGGGGCCGGTCCGAAACCGGGTGAGCGCAAGAGCAACCAGCCGGCCAGCAGCACCATGGCAGCTGCGGCAAGATAGAGGGCGCGTTTCATCGACGGGGAATATCGCATGGACAGACGGAAGTTTAATTCGGTTGGATGGCCTGTGCTGCTGGGAGTTCCCTGGCTGCCCCTGGGCCAGGCCCGGGCCCTGACACTGGAGGAGCTGAGCCAGGGCGAGGCGGTGCGTGCCCTCAAGGCCGCATTGGAACGGGGTGCGCGCAGCGCCGTAGGCCAGCTCGGCCAACTCAACGGCTTTCTGGGCAACGAGAAAGTCCGGATTCCCTTACCACGGCAGTTGCTGGACGCCGAGCAGATGCTGCGCACCTTCGGCCAGGGGGAGCGTCTGGACGAGCTGGTGACGACCATGAACCGCGCGGCCGAGGCCGCCGTGCCCATGGCGCAGGAGCTCATGCTGGGTGCGGTGCGCGGCATGACGGTGGCGGACGGCAAGAAGATCCTCGGAGGTGGTGACACCTCGGTAAGCACCTTCTTTGCGGAGAGGACGCGCCTGCCGCTGGGGCAGAAATTCCTGCCCGTGGTCACGCGCAGCACGGAGAAAGTCGGCCTGGCCGGCCAGTACAACCACATCGCTGGCAAGGCGGCCGATTTCGGCCTGTTGCGCCGCGAGGACGCGAGCATTGAACAATACGTCACCGGCAAAGCCCTGGACGGCCTTTACCTCGTGATCGGCGAGGAAGAACGCAAGATCCGGCGCGATCCGGTCGCCACGGGCAGTGCCTTGCTGGGCAAGGTCTTTGGCGCACTCAAGTAGTGCGCCAAAGACCTTCTGTCCGTATCGGCAAGGATAATCCCCGGATGCACCGATGTTTCCTGTTTCTGGGTCTTTGCGCCCAGCTGGCTGCCTGCAGCCCCTCCCTCAACTGGCGCGAAGTCCGGCCAGCCGGCGGCGATCTCCAAGCCATGCTGCCCTGCAAGCCCGACCAGGGCAGCCGGCGCCAGAGCTTGGCGGGCCGCGAGCTTGAAGTTCACATGCTGGGTTGCGAGGCCGGGGGCGCCCTGTACGCCGTATCCGTGGCCGATCTTGCAGACGGAGGGCAAGCCTTGGCCGTCCAGGTGCAATGGCAGGCCAATCTGCTGGGCAATATGCAGGCCGTCAGCGCATCGAACAGCGCCTGGAGGTTGAAGGGCGCGAGTGCCACGCTGGCACCCGTGCGCCTGAGTGCGCAAGGGGCGGGGTCCGACGGCCGCCCGGTGGCGGCACAGGCCGTATGGTTCGTGCGCGGCACGCGCCTGTACCACGCCGTCGTCTACGCCGAACGCATCAGCACCGAGATGAGCGAACCCTTCTTCGGTGGTCTGGAGCTGCCATGAGCGTCCTGAGTCGCCGTGCGGCCGTGCTGGTGTTCCTGGCCTTCGCCTTCACCTATTTCTTCTCGGCCCTGATCCGCTCCATCACGGCCACGCTCTCTCCGCAGCTGACCCAGGAGTTCTCACTGCAGGCGCGCGACCTCGGCTTGCTGGCCGGGGGCTACTTTCTCGGGTTTGCCGCCATGCAACTGCCCCTGGGGCGCTGGCTGGACCGGCAGGGGCCGAAGACCGTCATCCTGGGTTTCCTGGCCGTGGCCGTCGCTGGTTGTCTGGCATTTGCACAGGCCACGAGCCTGGTCGGTCTGCTGCTGGCGCGGGTGCTCTGCGGGGTCGGTCTGGCCGCCTGCCTGATGGCGCCGCTGACCGGTTTCAGGCGCTGGCTGGATCCGGTCAGCCAGCTGCGGGCCAACTCCTGGATGCTCATGACGGGTTCCATGGGCATGGTGGCCTCGACGCTGCCGGTGCAGTGGTTGTTGCCGGTCTATGGCTGGCGACCGCTGTTCTGGGGGCTGGCGGCTCTGCTGCTGCTGTCGATGGTTGTCATCGCCTGGCATGTGCCGCGCTGGCAAAAGGCGGCAGACGGCGCTGACGCAGGCAAAGCGGCGGGCAGTTATGCGGAGGTCTGGCGCCATCCCTATTTCCGTCGCCTTACCCCGCTGGGATTTTTCAATTACGGCGGCATGGTTGCCATCCAGACCCTGTGGGCCGTGCCCTGGATGATCCGGGTCGGCGGCTACACGCCCGTGCAGGCCGCGACCGGTCTGTTCTGGATCAATGTCACGATGCTGGTCGCCTTCTGGTCCTGGGGCCTGCTGATCCCGCGCCTGAGCCGGCGCGGTGTGCAGACCAGCCAGTTGATCACCTGGGGCACGCCGCTGAGTCTGCTCGCGCTGGCGGTCATCGTGGTCGCCGGTGAAGCGGCTGCGACGCATGCGGGTCTGCTGTGGGCCTTGTTCTGCGTAAGCTCCACTTTTCTCTCGCTGGCGCAACCGGCCGTGGGCATGGCCTTCGCCGCCGAGCTGGCCGGGCGGGCTCTGTCGGCTTACAACCTGGTCATCTTTGCCGGCGTGTTCGTGGTGCAGTGGGGCATCGGCCTGCTGATCGATGCCTTTGTCGCGCAGGGCTGGGCGCAGGCGCAGGCTTTCCAGGGCGCGCTGGGCGTCTTCCTGCTGCTGAACCTGTTGTCCTACCTCTATTTCCTGATGGCGAAAAAGACATAATCAGGCCAGCATGAACAATGGCATCGTGATCATCGCCCACGCCCCGCTGGCCAGTGCGCTGCGCCAGTGCGTGGCCCACGTGTTTCCCGAGCGGGTGGGGGGCGTGGTGGCCGTGGATGTGCTGCCGGATGCGCCGGTGGCCCTGAGCGTGGCGCAGGCGCGGCAGGCGATCGAAGTCCTGGGCCGGGCGCCCTTGTTGCTGCTGACCGATGTGCTGGGCGCCACGCCCAGCAATGTGGCGCGCCAATTGCAGGAGGGACGCCAGGCACGGTTGCTGGCTGGCGCGAACCTGCCGATGGTGCTGCGTGCCGTGACCTACCAGCACGAACCGCTGGAAGAACTGATGGCGCGTGCCCTGCAAGGCGGTACCCAGGGTGTGCTGCAGGTGAAGGCGAGCGAAACGATTTGAACGATACGAAGCGGGAGCCCAAAGAATGATCAAGGCCAATGCCACCATCAGCAACAAGCTCGGGCTGCATGCCCGTGCTTCGGCCAAACTCACCAAGATGGCCGGCAGCTTCCCCTGCGAGGTCTGGCTGGCGCGCGGCGAGCGGCGCGTGAATGCCAAAAGCATCATGGGTGTGATGATGCTGGCAGCCGGTTTGGGCAGCGCGGTCGAGATCGAGGCCCAGGGCGAGCGTGCCCAGGAAGCCGTGGACGCGCTGCTCGCGCTGATCAACGACAAGTTCGGCGAAGGCGAGTGATATGACCCCCACAGTCGCCCGCTGCGCGTGGCTCCCTGGACATGGCGCCGCAAGACGCAGCGTCTCTTCCGCCTGTCCCGGCCTGCGCGGGCAGGCCGAGAGCCGCAGGCGTGAGCCCCGAGGGTGCCGCGTTTCGCCTTGGGACGGTCCGGCGGCGAAACAAGTAAGGTGGGCGGCATGACCTTCTCCATCCACGGACTCGCAGTCGCACGCGGCATCGCCATCGGGCGGGCTGTGCTGGTGGCCAGCAGCCGGGTGGACGTGGCGCATTACTTCATCGAGCCCGCCCAAGTGGAGCGCGAGATCGAGCGTGTGCGGCGCGGGCGCGACGCGGTGGTCGACGAGCTCCATCGTTTGCAGCAGACCATCTCGCAGCTGGGCCCCAAGGACGCGCCGCATGAACTGAGGGCCCTGCTCGACGTGCACCTCATGCTGCTGCAGGACGAGGAGATGGTGGGCGGCGTCAAGCACTGGATCCGCGACCGGCTCTACAACGCCGAATGGGCGCTGACCACCCAGCTGGAGATGGTGGCGCGGCAGTTCGACGAGATGGAAGACGAGTATCTGCGCGAGCGCAAGGCCGACCTCGAACAGATCACCGAAAAGGTTCTGCGCGCCATGCTGGGCCAGACCACCTCCGGCCTGCCCGCGGGCATTGCCGCTACCCGCAAGACGTCCTCGGCGGAGTTGCAGCTGGAGGACACGGACACGCCGCTGGTGCTGATCGCGCACGAGATCTCGCCTTCGGACATGCTGCAGTTCAAACAGGGCCTGTTCGCAGGTTTTGTCACCGACGTCGGCGGCAAGACCTCGCACACCGCCATCGTGGCGCGCAGCATGGACATCCCGGCCGTGGTGGGCGCGCGCACGGCCAGCCAGCTGGTGCGCCAGGACGACTGGGTCATCATCGACGGTGATGCCGGCGTGGTGATCGTCGATCCTTCGCCCATCATCCTGGCCGAATACCAGTACAAACAGCGCCAGCTCGATCTGGAGCGCAGCCGCCTGGGGCGGCTGCTGGACACGCCGGCCGTCACGCTGGACGGCGAGAAGGTCGAGCTGCTGGCCAATATCGAGATGCCCGAAGACGCGCATGCCGCCATGAAGGCCGGCGCTGTCGGCGTCGGCCTGTTCCGCAGCGAATTCCTCTTCATGGGGCGCCACGGGCACCTGCCCGATGAGGAGGAGCAGTACCGGGCCTATTGCCGTGCCGTCGAGGGCATGGGGGGGCTGCCGGTCACCATCCGCACCGTGGACATCGGCGCCGACAAACCGATGGACAGCACCGTCATCGAAGGCAACCACCTCAACCCGGCCCTGGGACTGCGTGCCATACGCTGGAGCCTGGCCGACCCCTCCATGTTCCTGACCCAGCTGCGCGCCATCCTGCGTGCTGCCGCGCACGGGCCGGTCAAGATGCTGATCCCCATGCTGGCGCACCTGAGCGAGATCCGTCAGACGGTGGCCCTGGTCGAACAGGCGCGCGCCGAGCTGCAGCGCGAGGGCCTCCCCTGCGGGCCGGTGCTGCTGGGCGCCATGATCGAAATCCCGGCGGCGGCGCTGACTCTCAAGACTTTCCTGAAACATTTCGACTACCTGTCGGTCGGCACCAACGACCTGATCCAGTACACCCTGGCGATCGATCGTGCCGACGAGTCGGTGGCGCATCTCTACGATCCCCTGCACCCCGCGGTCCTGCGACTGCTGGCCGACACGATTGCCGAATGCCGCGCGCAGGGCAAGGACGTCAGTGTCTGCGGCGAGATGGCCGGTGACGTGGCCATGACACGGCTGCTGCTCGGCCTGGGCCTGCGCAGTTTTTCCATGCATCCGGCCCAGATCCTGGCGGTCAAGCAGGAGGTGCTGCGCGCCGACACCAACCGCCTGCAGCCCTGGGCGCAGACGGTGCTGAACGCCGACGAGCCGTCGGCGGCCATGGGCTGCTGATCGGAGGAAAGGTCGGGCCGGCTTCAGCGCGCCAGGCTGGCGGCGTGGGCCTGCTGGTCGGCGTGGTAGCTGGAGCGCACCATGGCGCCCACGGCAGCGTGCGTGAAGCCCATCTTGTAGGCCGCTTCCTCGAACCTCCTGAAGGTGTCGGGGTGCACATAGCGCTTGACAGGCAGGTGCGACGTCGATGGCGCGAGGTACTGGCCGATGGTCAACATCTCGATATTGTGGGCGCGCATGTCGCGCATCACCTCGAGAATTTCCTCGTCGGTCTCGCCCAGGCCCACCATCAGGCCGCTCTTGGTCGGCACCTCGGGGAACAGGGCCTTGAACTTCTTGAGCAGGTTCAGTGAAAACTGGTAGTCGCTGCCGGGGCGGGCTTGCTTGTACAGGCGCTGCACGGTTTCCATATTGTGGTTCATCACGTCCGGCGGCGCGGCTTTGAGGATCTCCAGTGCGCGGTCGTCGCGGCCGCGGAAATCGGGCACCAGCACCTCGATCTGTGTTTGTGGCGAGAGTTCGCGTGTCTTGCGGATGCAGTCGACAAAGTGGCCGGCACCGCCGTCGCGCAGATCGTCACGGTCCACGCTGGTGATCACCACGTACTTGAGCTTGAGCGCGGCGATGGTCTTGGCCAGGTTCGCGGGCTCGTTGACGTCCAGCGGGTCGGGGCGGCCGTGGCCGACGTCGCAGAAGGGGCAGCGGCGCGTGCACTTGTCGCCCATGATCATGAAGGTGGCCGTGCCCTTGCCGAAGCATTCGCCGATATTGGGGCAGCTGGCTTCCTCGCAGACCGTGACGAGCTTGTTCGTGCGCAGGATGTCCTTGATCTCGTAGAAGCGCGTGCTCGGCGAGCCGGCCTTGACGCGGATCCAGTCGGGCTTCTTGAGCACCTCCCCGGCTTCCACCTTGACGGGGATGCGCGAGAGCTTGGCGGCGGCCTTCTGTTTGGCGGCCGGGTCGTAGGTCTCGACGCTTTGCGCTTCGCGCACGGTGGTGGGGGTGCTCATGGCTTGCCTTCAGGGCTGGAGATGGTTCTGGAGCTTGTGGCTCAGTACATGGGCCACGTCGGCCCAATCAGCGGGAACCCCGATTGTAGAAAGATCCACACTTTGCAGCCCGGCGTAGCCGCAGGGGTTGATCCGCGTGTAGGGTTCCAGGTCCATGGCCACGTTGAGCGCCAGGCCGTGGTAGGTGCAGTTGCGGCTGACCTTGATGCCCAGGGCGGCGACCTTGCCCAGGCCCGTGAAATCGGGCGTGCCGCCGGTTTTGCCCTGCTGCGGGCGCTGGGGCAGGGGGGCATGACCGCGCGGGTCGTCCAGGCGCACATAGATGCCGGGCGCACCGGCCACGCGGTGACCGGTCACGCCGTAATGGGCCAGGGTGCGGATCACGGCCTCTTCGATGCGGTAGACGTATTCCTTGACGAAGTAGCCCGCGCGCTTGAGGTCGATCAAGGGGTAGGCCACGATCTGGCCGGGCCCGTGATAGGTGATCTGGCCGCCCCGGTTGGTGGCCACCACCGGGATGTCGCCCGGCATCAGCACATGGTCGGCCTGGCCGGCCAGGCCCTGGGTGTAGACGGGCGGGTGTTCGCAGATCCAGAGCGCGTCGGGTGTGTCGGCGGTGCGCGTCGCGGTGTAGTCCCGCATGGCCGTATAGGTCGGCGCATAGTCCACCCGGCCGAGCAGACGGACCTCCATCAGAGCACGACCTTGACCATGGGGTGGGTGGACAGGGTCCGATAGAGCTCGTCGAGCTGTTCGCGGCTGGTGGCGTTGATGGTGATGGTCACGCCCAGGTAGTTGCCACCCTTGCTTTCGCGCAGTTCGATGGTGGAAGCATCGAAGCCAGGGTCGAACTGGCGCGCGACGGTGGTGATGGCATGCACAAAACCCTCGGCCTTGGCGCCCATCACCTTGATGGGGAAGCGGCAGGGGTACTCGATCAGGGTGTCGGCGCGCGAGGGGCTGGGGGGCTGGAGGCTCATGCGGGGCGGCGCAGGCGGGCCTGCAGCTTGGCGGCCTGGTAGCCGGCATAAAGTTGGGCGTAGACGGGGCCGGGCTGTCCGTTCCCCGCGGGCTGGCCGTCGATACGGGTCACAGGCAGCACCTCCTTGGTGGCTGAACTCAGCAAGACCTCGTCCGCGCCCAGCACCTCCTCGCGGGAGATGCGGCGCAGTTCGAAAGGGATGCCGTGTGTGCCGCAGATCTCTTCGAGCAGGCCGTAGCGTATGCCTTCGAGCACGAGGTGGTCTTTGGGCGGGCCGAAGACCACGCCACCCTTGACGATCCAGACGTTGCTGGAAGCGGCTTCGCTGAGGAAACCGTCCCGGAACAAAATGGTCTCGGTGGCCTCGGCATCCACGCTGATCTGGCGCGCCAGCACGGCCGCCAGCAGGCTGGTGCTCTTGATATGGGCTTTCTGCCAGCGGAAATCCTCGGCCGTCACGCAGGCCACGCCCTCGCGGCGCTGGGTCTCGGCGGGGGGCTTCATGACGTTGGTCATGACAAAAACCGTGGGGGTCAGGCCAGGCAGCATGGCATGGTCGCGCATGGCCACGCCGCGCGTGACCTGGACATAGACCATCTGCGTCAGCTTTTCCGGGTCCTCGCCGGTGCTGTGTGCGTAGTCGGCCACCAGCCGCTCGGCAATCTCGCGCCACTGGGCGCGCGTGTGAGGATTCGGGATGCTCAACTCGGCCAGGCTGCGGTCCAGCCGGGCCATGTGCTGCTCGAAGCGGAACAGGCAGCGGCCATAGACCGGGACCACTTCGTAGACGCCGTCGCCAAAGATGAAGCCACGGTCCATGACGCTGACTTTTGCATCGGGCAGCAGTGTGTACTCACCATTCAAGTGGCAAGGCAGAGCGGGGAGGGCGGGTGTGGGCATGGTGAAATTATCGCAGCACGGCGGGGGCGGCCCGGGCATGGCCGCGGGCTTGACGGGGCGCCGCTCCGGTGGCTGACACACATGGGGGCACTTTTTTATAGTTCTAGTCAGGAAATGGCCGGGCAGGGCGGGTTTCTACGTATAATCTAAGGCTTTGTTGCGCTGTCCAGGCTGGATCCGGGTGTGATTTGACATGTCGAAAATAACACCAGAACGGCGGGGTAGCGCGCAAGACGAGGCTGCGGAGTCGGACTTCACGCCGCTGAGCGCCCAAGAGGCGCAAGTGCTGCGGGAGCGCAATCCATCGGTGTCTCCCTGGTGGGTGGTGCTGACTCAGGTGGTGGTCGGGGCTGTGGCGGCTTTGCTGGCCTGGCTGCTGACCGGTACACCTTCGGTGGCCTGGTCTCTTGCATATGGTGCGCTGGCGGTTGTGCTGCCGGCAGCCGTGTTCGCACGGGGACTGACCGGTCGCCTGTCTTCGGTGAATCCGAAGACGGCAGCCATGGGCTTCCTGGTGTGGCAAATGGTCAAGTTGGCCTTGACGCTGGCAATGTTGGTTGCCGCGCCCGGGTTGGTGGTGGCGCTGAGCTGGCCGGCATTGCTGGTGGGCCTGGTGCTGGCGTTGAAGGTGTATTGGGTTGCGCTGAAGTTCGCGCCCCGGAACGTGAAACAAAAAGACGAGTAATCAGATGAGTGCTGAAACCGGACCGACCGCAGGTGAATACATCGTTCACCACCTGCAACACCTGCAGAACCAGGCGCCCAAGGCGGTAGCCGACTTCTCTGTCTTCAATTTCGACTCCCTGGTCTTCTCCACCCTCCTGGGTGTGGTGGGCTGCTGGCTGCTCTGGCTGGCCGCGCGCAAGGCCACCTCGGGCGTGCCCGGCCGTTTTCAGGCTGCGGTGGAAATCCTGGTCGAGATGGTGGACGCCCAGGCCAAAGGCATCGTGCACAACGCCAACAGCCGCAAGTTCGTGGCGCCCCTGGCCCTGACGGTGTTTGTCTGGATTTTCCTGATGAACGCCATGGACCTGCTGCCAGTGGACCTGCTGCCCTGGATCTGGGGCCAGATCTATGAGGCGGCGGGACATGATCCGCACCATGCCTACCTGCGGTCCGTGCCCACGGCCGATCTGTCCGGCACCATGGGTCTGTCGCTGGCCGTGCTGCTGATCTGCCTGTACTACAACATCAAGATCAAGGGCGCTGGCGGCTGGATCCACGAGCTGTTCACGGCCCCTTTCGGTTCGCACCCCCTGCTGTGGCCCTTCAACTTCCTGATGCAGATCATCGAGTTCGTGGCCAAGACCGTTTCGCACGGCATGCGACTGTTCGGCAATATGTACGCCGGCGAACTGATCTTCATGCTGATCGCCCTGATGGGTGGCGCCTGGTCCCTGTCGGCCACCGGCATTGCCCTGGCGGTCGGCCACATCATTGCAGGCTCCGCGTGGGCGATCTTCCACATCCTGATCATCACGCTGCAGGCCTTTGTGTTCATGATGCTCACCCTGGTCTACATCGGCCAGGCGCACGACGCACACTGAGTCCGGCTGCAATATTTTTCGTTTTTCCTTTTCTTTTTAACCAAGTCCTCTAGGAGTCATCATGGAAGTTATCAGCTTTGTCGCTCTGGCCGCTGGCCTGATCATTGGTCTGGGTGCTGTCGGCGCTTGTATCGGTATCGGCATCATGGGCAGCAAGTACCTTGAGTCCGCCGCTCGCCAGCCCGAACTGATGGGCGAACTGCAGACCAAGATGTTCCTGCTGGCCGGTCTGATCGACGCTGCTTTCATTATCGGTACCGGTATCGCGCTGTGGTTCGCCACTGCCAACCCCTTCCTGGCCCAGATCGCCAATCTGCCGAAGTAAGCATCCTCCAGACCTAAAACATTCCCCGGCGCGCATGGGTGCGTCAGGGTGAAGGATGAAACATGAGCATTACCGGTACCCTCATCATTCAGATGATCGTGTTCCTGATCCTGGTCGGGTTCACGATGAAGTTTGTGTGGCCCCCGATTGCCAAGGCGCTGGATGAGCGTGCACAGAAGATCTCCGAGGGTCTTGCCGCTGCCGACAAGGCCAAGTCCGAGCTGAGCGCCGCCAACAAGCGCGTGGAAGACGAGCTGGCCAAGACGCGCAACGAGACGGCCACCCGTCTGGCCGACGCCGAGCGTCGCGCCCAGGCCATCATCGAAGAAGCCAAGACGCGGGCGACCGAAGAGGGCAACAAGATCGTGGCCGCCGCCAAGGCCGACGCCGAGCAGCAGACCGTCAAGGCGCGTGAGGCCCTGCGCGAGCAGGTGGCCGCACTGGCCGTCAAGGGCGCCGAGCAGATCCTGCGCAAGGAAGTCAACGCCGGCGTCCACGCGGACCTGCTGGGTCGTTTGAAGACTGAGCTGTAAGAAGGACTCCCATGGCTGAACTTGCCACCATTGCCCGTCCCTACGCTGAAGCGCTGTTCAAGGCTGCCTCGGCTGATCTGGCCGGCACGGCAGTCTGGGTCGACGAGCTGGCTGTCATTGCGGGCAATCCGCAACTGCAGCAGTTTGCCGACAACCCGAATGCGACGGCCCAGCAGGTCTTCGACGTGATCGCCGGGGTGGCCAAGGCCTCCCTGAACGATGCTGCGAAGAACTTTCTGCGCACCGTCATCGACAACGGTCGCCTGAGCGTGCTGCCCGAGATCGCCGCCCAGTTTCGCGCCCTGAAGAACGCCCAGAGTGGTTCTTCGGATGCCGTCGTGTACAGCGCTTTTGCCATTGATGGCGCTGCGCTGGGCGATGTCAGGGCGACGCTGGAAAAACGTTTCGGCCGCAAGCTGAACGTGTCCGTCGAATTGCAACCCGAACTGATCGGTGGCATCCGCGTGGTGGTCGGTGACGAGGTGCTCGACACTTCCGTCAAGGCCCGTCTGGAACAAATGAAAGTGGCTCTCACGGCCTGAGGCATCCCGCCCGAGCTGTCAGCCCAACCTAGGAAAGAAGGAAAGAGTCATGCAACTCAATCCCGCAGAAATCTCTGAACTGATCAAGAGCCGGATCCAAGGCCTGTCTGCCAGCGCCGACATCCGCAACCAGGGTACCGTGGTGTCCGTGACCGACGGCATCTGCCGTATTCACGGCCTGTCCGACGTGATGCAGGGCGAAATGCTCGAATTCCCGGCCGGCAAGGATGGTCAGCCCACCTACGGCCTGGCCCTGAACCTCGAGCGCGACTCCGTCGGCTCCGTGATTCTGGGCGAGTACGAGCACATCTCCGAAGGCGACACCGTCAAGTGCACGGGCCGTATTCTGGAAGTGCCGGTCGGCCCCGAGCTGATCGGCCGTGTGGTCAACGCCCTGGGTCAGCCCATCGACGGCAAGGGCCCGATCAACGCCAAGATGACCGACGTGATCGAAAAGGTCGCCCCCGGCGTGATCGCCCGCCAGTCGGTGGACCAGCCCATGCAGTCCGGCCTGAAATCGATCGACGCCATGGTGCCGGTCGGTCGCGGCCAGCGCGAGCTGATCATCGGCGACCGCCAGACCGGCAAGACCGCCGTGGCCATCGACGCGATCATCAACCAGAAGGGTCAGAACATGACCTGCGTTTATGTCGCCATCGGCCAGAAGGCCTCCAGCGTCAAGAACGTGGTGCGGGCCCTGGAACAGGCCGGCGCCATGGCCTACACCATCGTGGTGGCCGCTACCGCCTCCGAGTCCGCCGCCATGCAGTACGTGTCGGCCTACTCCGGCTGCACCATGGGCGAGTACTTCCGCGACCGCGGCCAGGACGCCCTGATCGTCTATGACGACCTGTCCAAGCAGGCCGTGGCCTACCGTCAGGTTTCGCTGCTGCTGCGCCGCCCCCCGGGCCGCGAAGCCTACCCCGGCGACGTGTTCTATCTGCACAGCCGTCTGCTGGAGCGTGCCGCTCGTGTGAACGCCGACTACGTCGAAGCCTTCACCAAGGGTGCCGTCAAGGGCAAGACCGGTTCGCTGACCGCGCTGCCGATCATCGAGACGCAGGCCGGTGACGTGTCCGCCTTCGTTCCGACCAACGTGATCTCGATCACCGACGGCCAGATCTTCCTGGAAACCAGCCTGTTCAACGCCGGTATCCGCCCCGCCATCAACGCCGGTATCTCGGTGTCGCGCGTCGGTGGTGCTGCCCAGACCAAGCTGGTCAAGAACCTGTCCGGCGGTATCCGTACCGACCTGGCCCAGTACCGTGAGCTGGCTGCCTTCGCGCAGTTCGCTTCGGATCTGGACGAGGCCACCCGCAAGCAGCTGGACCGCGGCGCCCGCGTGACCGAACTGCTCAAGCAGGCCCAGTACAGCCCGCTGTCCATCAGCCTGATGGCCGCCTCGCTGTTCGCCGTCAACAAGGGTTTCCTGGACGACATCGAAGTCAAGAAGGTGCTGCCCTTCGAGCATGGCCTGCACGGCTATCTCAAGGACAAGCATGCCGCGCTGCTGGCCAAGCTGGAAGCAGCCAAGGCCATGGACAAGGATGCCGAAGCCGAGTTGAGCACTGCGATTGCAGCGTTCAAGAAGACCTTCGCCTAAAACCTAAAACTTTGCGGGACGGAACGGAAGCGAAGCGCAAGCTCTGTCCTCGACTGACTAGGAACATTTATGGCAGCAGGTAAGGAAATACGCGGCAAGATCAAATCGGTGGAGAACACCAAGAAGATCACCAAGGCCATGGAAATGGTGGCCGCGTCCAAGATGCGCAAGGCACAGCAGCGTATGCGCGCTGCTCGCCCCTACAGCGAGAAGGTGCGCAACATTGCCGCCAATCTCGGCAAGGCCAACCCGGAGTACACGCATCCGTTCATGCAGGTGAACGATGCCAGGACGGCCGGCATGATCGTCGTGACGACCGACAAGGGCCTGTGCGGCGGTCTCAACACCAACGTGCTGCGCGGCGTGACCACCAAGTTGCGCGAGCTGCAGGCTGAGGGCGTCAGCCTGCAGGCGGTGGCCATAGGCAACAAGGGGCTGGGCTTCCTCAACCGCATCGGCGCCAAGGTGGTCTCGCAGTCGACCCAACTCGGTGACACGCCGCATCTGGACAAGCTGATCGGCCCGGTCAAGGTGCTGCTCGACGCCTACTCGCGTGGTGAACTGAATTCGGTGTACCTGTGCTACACCAAGTTCATCAACACCATGAAGCAGGAGCCGGTGGTCACCCAGTTGCTGCCGCTGTCAGCCGCCAAGATGGAGGCCGAGGCGCAAGCCAGCGGTCCCCAGCATGGTTGGGACTACATCTACGAACCCGATGCTCAGGCCGTCATTGACGAACTGCTGCTGCGTTACGTGGAGGCGCTGGTTTACCAGGCCGTGGCCGAGAACATGGCCTCGGAGCAGTCGGCCCGCATGGTGGCCATGAAGGCTGCCACCGACAACGCAGGCAGCGTGATCGGTGAACTCAAGCTGGTCTACAACAAGACACGTCAGGCGGCGATCACGAAAGAGCTGTCGGAAATCGTGGCGGGTGCGGCGGCTGTTTAAAACAGCTCTCCGGTCTGACCTTTGGTACGTTAAAGATTCAAATTTTTGGAGCGAAAAATGGCTCAAGCAAACTCGCAAGTGCAGGGAAAAATTGTTCAGTGTATTGGCGCCGTGGTGGACGTCGAGTTCCCCCGCGACAAGATGCCCAGCATCTATGACGCACTGAAAATGGACGGTTCGTCCCTGACGCTGGAAGTGCAGCAGCAGCTCGGCGATGGCATCGTGCGTACCATTGCCCTGGGTTCGTCCGACGGCCTGCGCCGCGGCATGATCGTGCAGAACACCGAGAAGCCCATCATGGTGCCGGTGGGCAAGGCCACCCTGGGCCGCATCATGGACGTGCTGGGTGCGCCGATCGACGAGCGCGGTCCGGTGAATGCCGAGAAGACCATGTCGATCCACCGCAAGGCCCCGGCTTACGACGAACTGAGCCCCTCGCAGGAGCTGCTGGAAACCGGCATCAAGGTGATCGACCTGGTGTGCCCGTTCGCCAAGGGCGGCAAGGTCGGCCTGTTCGGCGGCGCCGGCGTGGGCAAGACCGTGAACATGATGGAGCTGATCAACAACATCGCCAAGGCGCACTCGGGTCTGTCCGTGTTTGCCGGCGTGGGCGAGCGTACCCGTGAGGGCAACGACTTCTATCACGAGATGGCCGACTCCGGCGTCGTGAAGCTCGACAACCTGGCCGAATCCAAGGTGGCCATGGTCTACGGCCAGATGAACGAGCCCCCGGGCAACCGTCTGCGCGTGGCCCTGACCGGTCTGACCATCGCCGAGTCCTTCCGCGACGAAGGCCGTGACGTGCTGTTCTTCGTGGACAACATCTACCGCTACACCCTGGCCGGTACCGAAGTGTCCGCCCTGCTGGGCCGTATGCCTTCCGCCGTGGGCTACCAGCCGACGCTGGCCGAGGAAATGGGCCGTCTGCAGGAGCGCATTACCTCCACCAAGGTCGGCTCGATCACCTCGATCCAGGCCGTGTACGTGCCGGCCGACGACCTGACCGACCCGTCCCCCGCCACCACCTTCGCCCACCTGGACTCCACCGTGGTGCTGAGCCGTGACATCGCCTCGCTGGGTATCTACCCCGCCGTGGATCCGCTGGATTCCACCAGCCGCCAGCTGTCGCCCGACGTCGTCGGTGAAGAGCACTACAACACGGCCCGCGCCGTGCAGGGCACGCTGCAGCGCTACAAGGAACTGCGTGACATCATCGCGATTCTGGGCATGGACGAACTGGCGCCGGAAGACAAGCTGACCGTGGCCCGCGCCCGCAAGATCCAGCGTTTCCTGTCGCAGCCCTTCCACGTGGCCGAGGTGTTCACGGGTTCCCCGGGCAAGTACGTGCCCCTGTCGGAAACCATCCGTGGTTTCAAGATGATCGTCAACGGCGAGTGCGACCACCTGCCCGAGCAGGCCTTCTACATGGTCGGCACCATCGACGACGCCTTCGAAAAAGCCAAGAAGATCTAATCCCGCGGGCCTACCGGAGTCACCATGAACACGATCCACGTCGATGTGGTCAGTGCCGAAGATGCCATCTTCTCGGGTGAGGCGCGTTTTGTCGCCCTGCCCGGCGAAGCCGGCGAACTCGGCATCTACCCGCGTCACACCCCGCTGATCACGCGCATCCGGCCCGGCTCGGTGCGCATCGAAATGGCTGACGGCAAGGAAGAGTTCGTCTTCGTCGCCGGCGGCATCCTCGAAGTGCAGCCTGACTGCGTCACCGTCCTGTCCGACACCGCCGTGCGCGGCAAGGACCTGGACGAGGAGAAGGCCAACGAAGCCAAGCTGGCCGCCGAAGAAGCGATCAAGAACGCCAAGAGCGAGATCGATATCGCGCGCGCCACTTCCGAGCTGGCCATCGCCGTGGCCGAAATGGCGGCGGCTCGCAAGTTCCTGCAGAAGAAGTAAACCCAGTACCGCCGCGGTCCGTATGGCCGCGCTGCAAGCAAGGCCCTGTCGTGTGAACGCAGGGCCTTTGTCTTTTCAGACCGGCTTGCCAGGCAGGGCGGGACGTGGCGTCAGGCCCGTCACCCGGGCCGTCAGGCTGGAAGGGAAGCTGTCCAGCAGCGCGTTGTACTGCTGGGTGGCCAGGCTGTAGCGGTTGCGGGCCACGGTGATGCGGTTCTCCAGGCCTTCGAACTGGCCCACCATGGGCAACAGGCCGGGCGCACGGCGAGCCGCCTGCAGGACAGGCGCCAGGGTGGCGGTCAGCGCGGCTTGCGCAGCGGCGTGGGCTAACAACTGCGCTGCATCATCGGGCAGGGCGGGCGCGGAGGGCTGCGCGCCAGCCTGCTGACGGGCCTGGGCCAGGCCTGCCAGCAGGGCAGGGTCGAGCCCGGGCAGGGCGCGGGCCGCGCTGAGCAGATTGGCGACCAGGGCCGTGCGCTGCTGGTACAGAGGCGTCAAGGCCGACCAGGCGGCCTGGCGCTCGGCATCGAGCTGCTGGAAGTCACGGTAGCCGCAGCCGGACAGGAAAACGCAAAGCAGAAGGACGAGTGAGCAGGGCCGCATGGGGATCTCCATCAAAAGGGCGTGGCAAGAATACACCGGCGACAACCAAGGCGGGTGCGCTGGAGGAAAATCAGGCGATCGGACTTATCTGGCATGAACTACACCTCACCCCTCTGGCTGCCCGGTGGCCATCTGCAGACCATCTGGGCGGCGTTGTATGCACGCCGTGTGCATGGGCCACAGCCGCAGTTCCGGCGCGAGCGCTGGGACACGCCGGATGGCGACTTCATCGACGTTGACTGGTTGCAGGGTTCGGCGGGGAAAACCTTGCTCGTTCTTTTCCATGGGCTGGAGGGCTCCTCGCAAAGCCAATACGCAGAGGCTTTCGCCGGTTTCGCGCGCCAGAACGGCCTGGCCTATGCCGTGCCGCACTTTCGTGGCTGCAGCGGTGAACTCAATCGCGCACCACGCGCCTACCACTCGGGCGACTGGCAGGAAATCGACTGGATCCTGCGGCAGTTGCGCAGCCGGCATGCCGGCCCCATCGTGGCCCTGGGCATCTCGCTGGGCGGCAATGCGCTGATGCGCTGGGCCGGCGAGCTGGGCGAGGCGGCCGGCTCGGTTGTCAGCGCCGTGGCCAGCGTGTGCTCCCCGCTGGACCTGGCCGCTGGCGGCCACGCCATCGGGCGTGGTTTCAACCGGCAGGTCTACACGCGCATGTTCCTGCGCAGCATGAAACCCAAGGCCCTGGCCAAGTGGCATCAGCATCCCGGTCTGTTCGACCGCGAAGCCTTGCAGCGCGCGCGCGACCTCTACACTTTCGACAATCTGTTCACCGCGCCCTTGCACGGTTTCAAGAGCACCGAGGACTATTGGGCACGGGCCTCGGCCAAGCCGCACCTGCACCGCATCCGCATTCCGGCGCTGGCCCTCAACGCTCGCAACGATCCTTTTGTGCCAGCCCACAGTCTGCCGCGTTCCAGTGAAGTGGGGCAGTGGGTGACCCTGTGGCAGCCCGAGGAGGGGGGGCATGTGGGATTTCCCAACGGGCGCTGGCCTGCTCATGTGCGCACCATGCCCGAGGCTGTGGGGTCGTGGTTGTTGCAGGCGGCGGGCATCAAGGAGCCACAGCATGGATGACATCGTTCGCCAAGCCATGGCCAAATGGCCGAATGTGCCCGACTGCTACGGTTGGCTCGGGCTCGATGCGCGCGGCAACTGGTATATGCGCGATGATCGCGCCCAGGCGGCGGGCGCCTTTGACAGCGGTTTGCCAGGGGCCAAGGGCTCGCTGCTCAAGCACGAGAAGCTGATCGACTTCATCCAGCGCAACTATGCGGCCAATGCACAGGGGCACTGGTTCTTTCAGAACGGCCCGCAACGCGTCTACGTGGAGCTCGAAGCCACGCCCTGGATCTGGCGCATCGAGGACGACGGCACAGTGCGCGCGCACAGCGGCGAGTTGGTGACCGTGCAGCGCTGTGTGCTGGACGAGTCGGGGCGGGTCTATCTGCAGACTGAACGCGGCCTGGGCCTGGTGCACACGCAGGACGTGGCGCGCGCGGCCGAACGGGTGGAAGCCGGTCAGTGGTCGCCCGAGCAGGAGACCGCGGCCAGCCTGCCCGGGCGGTATGGTTATGTGCGCAGTCCACAGCGCGACAGGCCGGCACAGGGCAAGAGCCCATAATTCCCTCGTCCCCCGTCACGTGAGCGGGCACGGGGCTGACGAGGAGACACCATGCAAGTGGCACACAACACCCGGCATTTCGCGCACTGGCCTCCGGGCCTGCCCCGGCAGCTGACCCTGCCGCAGACCAACCTCTGGTACAACGTCGAGGTCTCGGCCAGGCGCTACCCGGACAAGCCCTGCATCGTCTATTACGACACGCCGCTGAGCTACGCGGAGTTTCACGACCAGTGCGAACGCATCGCCGGCTGGTTGCAGCAGGCCTGTGGTGTCAAGGCCGGTGACCGGGTGCTGCTTTATATGCAGAACAGCCCGCAGTGGGTGCTGGCCTACTACGGCATCCTGCGTGCCAACGCGGTGGTGGTGCCCATCAACCCCATGAACCGCACCGAGGAGCTGCGCCACTATGTGAGCGACAGCGGCGCCCGCGTGGCCCTGGTGGCGCAGGACCTGTACCCGCAGATGGCGCCCCTGCAGGGCGAAGCTGCAGGCCCGGGTCTGCAGCAGGTGCTGGTGGCGGCCTACAGCGACTACCTGAGCAAATCCACGGATCTGACGCTGCCGCCTTTCGTGGCCGCAGCGCGTGAGCCCATCAGCGCACCGGGCGTGACCCTGTGGGCAGACATGCTGCAGCAGAACTTGCGGCCGGGCCCGCTGACCGCCGGGCCGGACGATCTGTGCGTGATGCCCTACACCTCGGGCACCACGGGCCAGCCCAAGGGCTGCGTGCACACGCACCGCAGCGTCATGAGCACCCTGGTGGGAGGCGTGCAGTGGTTCAGCCGCACGCAGGACGCGGTCTATCTTTCGGTGCTGCCCTTCTTCCACGTCACTGGCATGGCGGGCAGCATGAACGGGCCGCTTTTCGCGGGCGCTACCGTCGTGATGCTCTCGCGCTGGGACCGCGATGTGGCGGCGCAGTGCATCCAGCGCCACCGCATCGGCATCTGGCAGGCCATCTCCACCATGGTGGTGGACTTCCTGTCCAACCCGCGCCTGGGCGAGTACGACCTGTCCAGTCTGCAGGGCGTGCGCGGCGGCGGCGCGGCCATGCCCGAGGCCATCGCCAAGAAACTCAAGGACCTGACGGGCCTGGATTATGTGGAGGGTTACGGTATGTCGGAGACGATGGCCGCCACCCACATCAACCCGCCGCACCGGCCCAAGCCGCAATGCCTGGGCATCCCGGTCTACGACGTGGACGCGCGCGTGCTGGACCCGGTGACCCTGCAGGAAGTGGCCGCCGGCGAGACCGGTGAAATCGTGGTGCACGCGCCCCAGGTCATGCAGGGCTATTGGCGTCAGCCCCAGGCCACGGAGCAGGCCTTCATCGAGATCGAGGGCCGGCGTTTTCTGCGCACTGGGGACCTGGCTTATGTGGACCAGGACGGCTATTTCTTCATGGTGGATCGCCTCAAGCGCATGATCAATGCTTCGGGCTACAAGGTCTGGCCGGCCGAAGTGGAGGCCTTGATGTACAAGCACCCGGCCATCCACGAGGCCTGCGTGATCGGCGCACACGATGTCAAACGTGGCGAGACCGTCAAGGCCCTGGTGGTGCTCAAGGAAGAGGTGCGCGGCCAGGTCAGCGAGCAGGACATCATCCAGTGGTCGCACGAGCACATGGCGGCCTACAAGAGCCCGCGTATCGTGGAGTTCGTAAGCGCCCTGCCTAAATCGGGCACAGGCAAGATCCTGTGGCGCGAGCTGCAGGAGCAGGAGCTGACGCGCAAATGAATGCCCCGCTGGAACAGGCGCTGGCCGCCCCCTTCGGCACCATCACCGGGCTGATCCAGCTGCATGCAGAGCAGGCGCCGCAGCGCCGTGCCCTGGTGCAGGATGGCCAGTCCCTGACGTATGCGGAGCTCGATGCGCGCATGGACCGTGTGGCCGCTGCTCTGCAGCGTGATGGCGTCCTGCCCGGCGAGGCCATCGCCATCTGCGCCGGCACCTCCATCGCCTATGCGGTGACTTACCTGGGCGCCCTGCGCGCGGGCGTGGTGGTGGCACCGCTGGCGCCTGGCTCCACCGCCGAAAGCCTGGCCGGCATGCTCCACGATGCAGGGGCCAAACTGCTGTTCACCGACCGCAGCGTGGCAGAGCTGCTGGGCAGCCAGGCCGCCGCCGTGCCGCGTGTCGCGCTGGATGACGCGGCGGCGGGCCGGCCCTGGACGCAATGGCTGGGCGCCCCCGGTCGCCGGCCGCAGCCTGTGCAGCTGGATGCCCAGTGGCCCTTCAACATCATCTATTCCTCAGGCACCACGGGCCAGCCCAAGGGCATCGTGCAGCCGCACGGCATGCGCTGGGCCCATGTGCAGCGCGGCGCCACCTACGGTTATGGGGCCAATACGGTGACCCTGCTGTCGACGCCGCTGTACTCCAACACCACGCTGGTCGTGTTTTTCCCCACGCTGGCCTATGGCGGCACGGTGTTGCTGATGGCCAGGTTCGATGCCGCGGCGTACCTGGCCCTGGCGGCGCAGGAGCGTGTCACGCACACCATGCTGGTGCCCGTGCAGTACCAGCGCCTCATGGCACGGCCCGATTTCGGGGGGCACGACCTGTCGAGATTCCGGATGAAGTTCAGCACCAGCGCGCCTTTCTCCGCTGCGCTCAAGGCCGATGTGCTCGAGCGCTGGCCCGGTGGCCTGGTGGAGTTCTACGGCATGACCGAGGGCGGCGGCACCTGCATCCTGGAGGCGCATCTGCACCCGGACAAGCTGCACACCGTGGGCCAGCCGGCGCAGGGGCACGACATCCGTCTGATCGACGAGGCCGGGCAGGAGGTGCCAGCCGGTGAGGCAGGCGAGGTCGTGGGGCACTCGCCCGGCATGATGAAGGGCTACCACCAGCAGCCCGAGAAGACACGCGAGGCCGAGTGGTTCGACCCCCAGGGCAAGCGTTTCATCCGCACCGGTGATGTCGGGCGCTTTGATGCCGAGGGTTTTCTGGTCCTGTTCGACCGCCGCAAGGACATGATCATCTCGGGCGGCTTCAACATCTACCCCAGCGATCTGGAGACCGTGCTGCGCCAGCACCCCGCCGTGCACGATGTGGCGGTGGTGGGCGTGTCTTCGGAGCAGTGGGGCGAGACGCCGGTGGCATTTGTGGTGCGCCAGCCCGGGCAGGAGCTCGCGGCCGAGACGCTGAAGTCATGGGCCAATGGACGCGTGGGCAAGACCCAGCGCCTGGCGGACCTGCGCTACATCGCCGAACTGCCGCGCAGCGCCATCGGCAAGGTGCTCAAGCGCGAACTGCGTGAGATGTACCGGGCCTGAGCGTTGTGTGCGCCCATGAAAAAAGCCGGTCAGCGACCGGCTTTTTTCATGGGGCAGGGAGCCGATTACTTGGCTGCTTCTGGTGCCTTGGGTTCGGCGAACTTGGCGCCGCCGGCATTGGCCATATAGACCACGGCACGGCCGATCTCGGTGTCGGAATGATCGCCACCGCCCTGCGGGGCCATGGCACCCTTGCCCTTGAGGGCGGAGGTCAGCAGCTTGTCATAGCCGGTCTTGATGCGGGCCGCCCAGGCACCCTTGTCAGCCAGTTTGGGCGCGCCAGCGGCACCGGTGGAGTGGCAGGCCGTGCACTGGGCCTTGAAGACCTCTTCACCGCTCTTGAGGGGGCGATTGGCGTCACGGATCTCGACGGTGCCGACCTTCTGCAGGCGCTCGGCCACCGACTTTTCCATATTGCTGGAACCCGCAGCGGGCTTCTTGTCGGAGGTGACAAAAAACACCAGGCCGATGATGATGAAGACGGGGGCCACGAAAGAGAAGATGGACAGCCACATCATCTGCTTGGGCGTCTTGATCGGGCCGGTGTGGTCTTCTTCGTGATGCTGCTCGCTCATGGTGTCCTCGGTAATCCTGATGGGGTAGGTCTAAATCAGCCGCTGATTATAACGGCCGCCCAGGCTGAAACCGCCTACAATGCCAGGCTCCACCGCATGCGGCTGTAGCTCAGTGGATAGAGTATTGGCCTCCGAAGCCTATGGTCACCGCCGCGTTCCGTGCACAATTGAGTATTGGTCTTTTTTCAGATTTGCGGCTGTAGCTCAGTGGATAGAGTATTGGCCTCCGAAGCCAAGGGTCGTGGGTTCGATCCCCGCCAGCCGCACCAAATCTTGGATTCTGAGTAAGCAAACAATCACATTCGGTTAAGCTTTGCTATTCCGCCAGTAATATTGCCGCCTGTTTTTCGGGCAACGACAAGGTGGACCAATCGTCGTTCGCACACCGTGCATTGACTCTGTGCCCTGTGTGTGCCACCTGTGCGCCAATTTCGGACACGTTCTTCAGCAGATATTCGAAAGATCGACTATCGGTCTTGTGCCCACGCGGAACGCCAGTCGGAAGGTGAACGCGATTTGCCAGCCCCAGCCTACTGAGCGGTAAGAACAAACCGTGCGGACTGTGACGGCGCTATATCTTGAATTCAAACCGGCTGAAATCATTCAGTCGTTTTGATTCTGCAATCTCATCGTGCGGTACCAGCAGGTAGTGCCACGGCTTGCTGCCGACGGAGGCCGCATGGTCTGACGCGTGCTTGCACCAACGCACCGCGGCAGCGGCCTTGGCCTGCACTTCCTGCGTGTCAATGTCAGTGCGCGCTTTGGTCTCGACGAGTAAGATCTTAGTGTCGATCTCCGCGACGAAGTCGGGGATGTATTCCGGCTGCTCAGTGCCTAGTTTGTAGTAGATCTGGAACTGCCCCTTGGCGGGCTTGAACCATTTCAGCGCGTCGCGTTCGAGGATGACGGCGAAGCGTCGTTCGGTGTCTGAGTCGAACTTCTGCAGCGGGTAAAGGCAGCGCGCGAAACCGCCGAAAAGCATCTGCTTGATCTTGCCCAGTTCCGTTACCGTCTCGCGGTAGTGGTGCGCCGTCTGGCCAGCCACGGCCGTGTAGTTGCAGGGCTTGAGCTCCGTGAAGCCACGGCTCACCTGCACCTCGTACTCCGTAGCCTCCTCCCAGAAGTGGGCCATCATCTCCGCATGGATCAAACGGGCCAGCTCGGCGCCGTAGGTGTCGAGCACCTCGTGAAGCTCGGCTTCCGAATATTTCTGAGCCTTGTAGTGCTCCACGGCTTGTCCGGCCAGGTCGTAGAGCAGTTCCGACTGGGTGAAGTAGTCGATGTCGTCGAAGTCGATCAGCTTCTTGACGATGTAGTCCTCGAAACGCTGCTCCTTCACGCCGGCCTCACGGCTCATAGTGAACTGCTCGTTCGTCCGCAGTTCCTGGCCCACGATCTCACGCTGACCCGGTTGGAAGTTTGGCAAGGTGCCGAGCTTGAACGGGTGGAAGCCCGTCGTCACCTCGCCAGTGGGCACCACCGCGATACGCGGGATGTCGATTGTCTGCTGAACCACGATCTCGGTGGTCTTGGCCACCACTGCGGACAGATCTAGCGCAGGGGCGCTTTCATCAGCACCCTCCAGCAGATTGCCCTGCGTTGGCTTTAACCGTTCCGCCACCTCGGCCAGGATGGCCGATTGCACTTCCGGCTTAAGCAGCGCATTGCTGGTGGGCACCAAGTCGCGCTTGACCTCGTAATTGGCGATCACCTCCATCACCATTCGCGCCGCCTGGCGCTCGCCCTCTGTCGTGAACACAGGCGCCGGCGCGGCAGGTGCCGCAGCCGCGCCGCTGTTGGCGGGGGCAGTCACAACGGTCGGCGCTTCGGTTAGCCCCAAACGAGTCATCGCTCCAGAGCCGACCTGTACGCTGACCTTCTTGTCGTCTGCACTGGGCGCCTCCAGGATCACCTGCTTCAGCCGTATTGGCGAGTCGCCCCGATTGGCCTCGTCGATGATCTCCTGGAACTTGTCGTGCGCGACGATGTTGAGGCGATCCACCGCAGCAACGCCCGTTCGCTTTCCATAGGGCAGGCGCAAACCACGGCCGATCGATTGCTCAATCAGCGTGCGTGCATTGGCCGCGCGCAATGGCACGATGGTGTAGAGGTTGGTGACATCCCAACCTTCTTTGAGCATGTTGACGTGGATGACGATCTCGGTGGGCTCGTCCACGCTTTCCACAGCCAACAACTTGGAGATCATTTCCTCCTCTTCTGCCCCCGTGCGGCTGGAGTCCACCTGGATCACTTTGTTGGCGTATCGCCCCTCGTAAAAAGCCGGGGACTCGATCAGTGCCTTGAGCTGCGTTGCGTGCGTGGTGTCCCGGGCGATCACCAGCATGAAGGGCTTCACCACCTTCACGTTGTTCTCGCGGGCGTACGTCAGCAGCTCGACCTTAGTGCTCTCGTGCAGCCGAACCCCGTCCTCCAGCTTGATCTTTTCGATCTCCTCCGCCGTATGAGCCTTGGCATCGAAGTTGCGCTGAGTAACGGCGGCCGGCTCCTTGACAAAGCCGTCTTCCATCGCCCGCGCCAGTGGGTAGTCCATTACTACATTCTTGAAGGGCACGGGGCCTCGCGTGGATTCCACAAAAGGCGTAGCCGTCACTTCAAGTCCAAACAACGGCTTCAGCTCATTGATGGAGCGCACCCCGGCACTGGCGCGGTAGCGGTGCGACTCGTCCATCAGCAGCACCAGATCGTCCAGGCTGGCCAAGTGGTTAAAGTAGCTGTCTCCCAGCACTTCGCGCATCCGCTTGATGCGGGGCTCCTTGCCACCACGCACCTCGGAGTTGATCTTGGAGATGTTGAAGATGTTGATGCGCACGTCGTGCGCAAAGCCCATCGTCTGGTCCTGAACAACAGCACCTGTCTGGTCGTAGTTGTCGCCAGTGATAATCAACGGCGGTTGCTGGGCAAACTCGGCCATACCCTTGAACACGTACTTCGGCGTGTTGCGCGTGAAGTCTGCAATCAGCTTGTTGTAGATCGTCAGATTCGGTGCCAGCACGAAGAAGTTGTTGATGCCATGAGCCAGGTGCAGGTAGGCGATGAACGCGCCCATCAGGCGCGTCTTGCCCACACCAGTGGCCAGCGAGAAGCACAGCGAGGGGAACTCGCGTTCAAAGTCCTCCAGCGTCGGGAATTCAGCCTTGAGCGTGGCAAGGATAGCCACCACATCTTGGTCGTGGCCGAGCAGCCCAGGCGCGGCTTCGATGGCGCGAACCAGCTTGGCGAGGGATTCCGCCTGTGGTGGGCGCAGAGACAGTCTGCCGGCGACGGCATTCTGGACGCGTGCATTCATTCTTCGTTCTCCCCGAACAGACCGCCTTGCTCCACGTTCGTGGCGGCGGATTTCTTGGTTTTGCGTGCCGCAGCACCGGTTGCTGGCACAGGCGCTTCGGCCGGCTCAGTTTTCTCCGCAATCGGTAGATTGGCGACGTTGAGGCTGTAGTCGTCATGGCCCCACTCACAGCGGGCTAGCACCATCTTCGGAATCTTCTTCAGCGTCAGGTTCGGCCAACGGGCGGAGGCCTGTGCAGCCGTGACGCCATGGAAGGCTGCGCAGCAGACGAGCAGACTCTGTTCGCCGCCAACTTCATCGGACAGCGCTTGTAGTTGCTCTGCTGACAGGTTTTGCGTCGTGACGTAAAGGAAGTCACGCTCACTCGAATGGCCGTGCTGCCACCACTGCACTTCCGATGGGGCATACGTGAAGCCTTCCAGTTTAGCCAGCGCCTCGGCTAGTTGTGTGGCGTTGTATTCAGGATTTATGACCGGGTTGCCCCAGCGGTCACTAACAATGAGGCTGGGCGCAAGCTTGTAGTAACGAAAACCGCCGCCGCCTTGCCAACCAACTGCCTTTGAAATGCCGCCCGGGTCTTCGTCGTCTATGACCTTCTTTATTGAGGCTTTCATAATTCATGACATCACCACAGCGTAGCCTGCATCCAGCAAGCGGCGATGATCGAGGGGCGCTTTTGCGCGCTCTTGAGCTTGTTGCGTGCGGTCGTGTGCAGCTCGCTCAGA